>NZ_CP066018.1:623067-934600 GCF_016127575.1 Cupriavidus necator | reverse complement strand
CGGCGGATAGTAGTAGTACCGTGGTGACGGCGGCGCAGCGGCGACGCGTCCGGGGGCCGGCACGCGGTTGCCGCTGGCGTACATGCACTGAACGTAGGCGGCATCGTATTGCTGTTGCGTGCCGTAGCCGGCGTACTGGGCATTGCCCGCGCCGACCGCCGCGCCAGTCAGCAGGCCGACGCCCGCACCCACCGCCGCACCCGATCCGCCATTGAACGCCGCGCCCGCCGCTGCGCCCAGCGCGGTGCCGACCACGGCGCTGCCGACGGCGGCATTGTTGGCGGCCTGCGAGGATGAGACACCGCCCACCCGCCCGAAGGCGAACTGGCGGCAGTTGTAGTCGTCGGCGCGGAACTGGTCGAAGCTCTTGCCGGTGCCTGGCAGCACCATCACGCTGGGGCCGGCAGGCATCACGGCGCAGGCGCCGAGGGTCAGGGTGGCCACGGCCAGCGTGGCGCGGGTCAGGGCATGCATGGTGTCACCCCGCATCAGGAGTTGGCCGGCGGCTGTGCCGGTATGCGCTGCCAGCCGCCGGGGCAGGCCTGCACATAGGGGTAGTAGCCTTCGGGCTGGTCGCAGTGGTACCACCAGCCCTGCTGCGGCGCTACGCCGTCCGGGCCGGGGACCGGCACGGGGCCGTTCGGTCCCTGTTCGATGTACTGCGGCGGCGCCGCGGGTGCGGTGACCACGGCGGGCGGGTAGTAGTACGGGGCGGGGTAGCCATACGGGTAGCCGCCGTAGAACACGCCGGGCCCGAAATAGAGGCCCACGCCGACGCTTGTGCGCGTCTTGATGAAGCCGCCGCGTGCGTCGCTATCGTGCAAAGCGGCATCGTGGAGATCGGCCCGCCCGGCGAGGGCGGCGCCGCTTGCGGCCGTGGCCGCGAGTGCCAGGGCGATCTGGCAGAGCATGCGCCCGTTCATGGTATCCACCTCATCCCCGCGCGCACCGCATGGCACGCCACGGACAGGGTCAGCAGGCCGCAACCAGCGGCGGGCCTGCAATCATATTGAATACCAAATTGTCCCGCGCCGGCGCCACGGCGGCCCGGCTGGAAATGCGGCGTTACCTCTATTACCGGGGAACGACCCTAGCGTAAGACATTATGACACTGCCCATCGCGGCGCGTGTTGCAGGCGTCACGTGCGGAGGTCAGCCGGCCGCCACCCAATCCCCCGACTTGCCCCCATGCTTTTCCAGCAACTTCACATTGCCGATCACCATGCCGCGGTCCACCGCCTTGCACATGTCGTAGATCGTCAGCAGCGCCACCTGCACGCCGGTCAGTGCTTCCATCTCCACGCCGGTCTGGCCGCGGGTTTCGGTGCGCACGGTGCAGGCGACAGTGGCGGTGGCCTCGTCCAATGCGAACTCGACCGCCACCTTGGTCAGGCCGATCGGGTGGCATAGCGGGATCAGGTCGGCGGTGCGCTTGGTGGCCATGATCGCCGCCACGCGGGCGATGCCGATCACGTCGCCTTTCTTGGCGCTGCCGTCGCGCACCAGCGTGAAGGTGGCTGGCTGCATGGTGATGGTGCCGGTGGCCACGGCGACGCGGTGAGTGCTGGCCTTGTCGCCGACGTCGACCATGTGGGCTTGTCCGGCGGTATCGAAATGGGTGAGCTGGGTCATGATCGAGAGCTTCAGTGCGAACTGCGTGCTGGTGGCCGCCGGCGTCCCTGGGAAGCATCCGATGGGAACGGCCACGGGAGGCCGCTATCATAGCAACATGCCAAAACACCCATCGCTTCGCAGGTCTGCCGCACGCGGCCCCGGCGCCGTGGCGGACGCTGTTCCCGCCGGCTCCGCGTCACATCGCGCAGGCGCCGGCCATTGCCGCGCTGGCGGCGCATGGACGCCATGGCGGCGGCCGCTGGCGGCGCTGCTGGCGCTGACGTTCGCGGCGCCGGCCTGGCCCCAGGGTACGCCGCGCACGGCCCCGGCGCCAGCCACGCCGGTGGCGGCTGCGCCCGCGGCCAGGCCCCCGCAGCCGGTGCCCGCCATCTCGGGCGAGGCCAGCGACCAGGTCTATGACAACCTGAACCGCAGCGTGAAGGCGGGCCAGAAGTCCGAGTTCGGCCTGCGCACCAACAACGCGGTGGTGGAGGCCGGCGGCGTGCAGCTGCCGGACCTGGGCGACCCGTCCACGGCGTCGCTGTCGCCCGACATGGAAAAGCGCCTGGGCGACCGCATCATGCGCGATATCCGGCGCGACCCGCTGTACGTGCCGGATCCGCTGCTGTCCGATTACCTGAACGCGCTGGGCTACCGGCTGGTGCAGGCGGCGCGGCGCCAGAATATCTCCGGCTCGACCGGTGCGGGCACCTTTGCCACCGGCTTTGACCTGTTCGCGGTGCGTGACCGCAGCATCAACGCGTTTGCGCTGCCGGGCGGCTATATCGGCGTGCATACCGGGCTGCTGGTGCAGTCCGATACGGAATCGGAACTGGCCTCGGTGCTGGGCCATGAAATCGGCCACGTGATGCAGCGGCATATCGCGCGTGGCATCACCTCGCAGGACCAGTCGATGTGGATCGCGCTGGCCTCGATGGTGCTGGCGGGCCTGGCCGCCACGCGCAGCCCGGACGCCGCGGCGGCGCTGGCCATGGGCGGGCAGGGCGCGGCCATCGCCAACCAGCTGTCGTTCTCGCGCGGGGCCGAGCGCGAGGCCGACCGGGTCGGCTTCCAGATCCTGACCGCGGCGGGGTTTGACCCGCAGGGCATGCCCGATTTCTTCATGCGGCTGCAGCGCGCATCGGGGACCGCGGAAAATTCGGTCCCGTCTTATGTGCGGACTCACCCGCTGACCTCCGAGCGGATTGCCGACATGCAGGACCGCGTCAGCCATGCCAGCAAGCGCAAGGTCGCCAACACGCCTGAATACGAGTTTGCGCGGATGCGGGCCCGCGTGATCCAGGAATCGTCGCCCAGCGACCTGCAGAACCTGCGCGCGGCGCTGCGCACGCAACTGCCGGGAGCAACGGCACTGCGCGCTCCGGCGCTGCACTACGGCCTTGCCTTCACCGAGCAGCGGCTGGGCCGCTACCCGGCCGCCGAACAGGAGCTGGCCGAGGCGCGACGTCTCTACGGCAATATTCCCGGTGCCTCCTCGGGCAGCCCCATGCTGGACGTGATGGCGGTGGAACTGGCGCGCGCGCAGGGCCGCGTGCCCGAGGCGCTGTCCCAGGCCAGCGCGTCGATGAAGGCGTTCGCGCTGTCGCATGCGGTGGCGATTGCCTATGCCGATACCCTGGTCGGCTCAGGCCGCTATGAAGAGGCCGTGCGCTTCCTGCGCGAACGCACGCGCCAGGAGACCAGCCGCAGCGAATGGTGGGAGCTGCTGGCGCGCGCCTACGCGGGCCAGGGCAAGCGCTTGCAGCAGCACCAGGCGCTGGCCGAGAAGTATGCGATGGACGGCGCCTACCAGGCCGCGATCGAGCAGTTGCAGATCGCGCGCAAGGCCGGCGACGGCGACTTCTACACGCTGTCCGAGGTCGATGCGCGCCTGCACCAGCTGGAGCGCCAGTACCGCGAGGACAAGCAGGACAGCAAGGGCATGCCTAACTGAGGCAGGCGTTCAGCCAGCCGGCGGCGCCGGCTGGCGCACGAAGCCAAAGCGCCTGGGCACCTCGCTCTCGGCAACCGGCTCGATCGGGATGTCGCGGCCATCGTGGTGGAATACGCCCAGGTCAGTGCCGCAGGCTTCGCCATGCCAGGTGCTGGCGCCGCTGAACAGTTCCAGGTCGTGGTCGTGCAGCAGGGCGGCCTGCTGTGCCGGCGGGCTGCCTTGCGCCATGCCCTCGACCGTGCCGGCCAGCACCACGTTGCCGTGCTCGTCGGCGTAGCAGGCCTGCAGCGTGAAGGCCTGCTGCGTGGTCGTGCGCAGCGCGCCTTCATGCAGCCGCACCACCCACGGCGCATAGCCCAGCGAAACGAACACCCGCTGCGGGCCGTTCTGGAAGTACCAGGCGCCGCGCTCGTCGCACAGGTAGTTGCGTTCGATAAAGCCGATCAGCGCTTCATGGCGGATGGGGTCGCCCGACAGCCCGTGCTGCTGGGCGTACTCATTGCGCAGGCGCCACTGGCCGCGGCGGTCCAGTGCCAGCCAGCCGTAGGCGTTGGGCACGTTGGGCCAGCGTGCCATGGCTTGCCTGACGATCTCGTCCATGTCCGTCTCCTCGGCGGGCCGTGGGGGGACTGCGCCCGCCTCACATCATGCCGTCAAAAAATCTCAGGATCCGTGCCGGCAACCATTCGATGTCGCCGCTGAAGCGCCCGTCGGGCAGCAGGGGCAGGTGCCGGCGCCAGCCCTCGGGCGGGGTCATGAAGCCGACATGGCCGCCGTGCTCGGGCTGTTCCAGCCATACCTGGGGGCTGGCGTCGGCCGGGCCGGGCAGGTGCCGGGCCGGCAGGAAGGGATCGTTGCGCGCATTGAGCACCAGCGTGGGCACGGTGATGTCGCGCAGCACGGGTTTGCTGGCGGCGCGGCGCCAGTAGTCGTCGGTATCGACAAAGCCGTGCAGCGGCGCGGTGACGACGTTGTCGAAGGCGTACAGGTCGCGGCTGGCCAGCATCGTGTCGCGGTCGAACAGCCCCGGGAACTGCCCCAGCTTGGCCAGCGACTTGCGCTTGAGCGTCTGCAGGAACATGCGCGTATAGACCAGGTTGAAGCCGGCCGACAGCGCCGCGCCGCCGGCAGCCAGATCCAGCGGCGCGGAGATCGCCGCGGCCGCATGCACGTGGCCGGCGCTGGTGCCGTCCTCGCCCAGGAAGCGCAGCAATGCGTTGCCGCCCAGCGAGATCCCCACCACCAGCAGCTTGCGCCCGTTGGCGCAGTGGCGCTGGCGCATGCGTTCCAGCACCCAGCGGATCTCGGCCGAATCGCCCGAATGGTAGAAGCGCGGTGCCAGGTTGAGCTCGCCCGAGCAGCCGCGGAAATGCGGGACCACGCCCTGCCAGCCGCGCAGGGACAGCGCATGCATCAGCGCCTGCGCGTAGTGGCTGCCGGAATCGCCCTCCAGGCCGTGGAACATCACCACCAGCGGCGTGTCCGGGCGCACCGGGTGGGTGGTCCAGTCGAGGTCGATGAAGTCCTGGTCGGGGGTATCCCAGCGCTCGCGGCGGAAGCTCACGCGCGGCGGGCGGCGCGTGAAGCGCGCGGGGATGATGGTCTGGGCATGGCCGCCGCGCAGCCACCAGGGCATCGGCACGCCTTCGCCGTAGCCATGGCCGGGCGCCGTGGCGGGATCAGCCTGGGCGGCGTGGACGGCCTGGGGAAGGCGGTGGTGCGGAAGCTGCGTCATGCCGGCGTGGTGTTGCAGCAGGCCGCGGCGCGGCGGCCATGCGGGTTCAGTGCAGCGCCTGCCCCGGCGCGGCGGCCACGGCGGCAACCTGCACCGCGTTGGCCGGGCTGCAGTGGATATGCGCCAGGCGCCAGCCTTCGTGGTTCTGCATCAGTACATAGGTGGTGTGCACGTACAGGTCGGCCTCGACGCGGTCGCCGCCGAAGCGCAGCGCCTCGGTCACGTCGAAGATCGACACGGCCATCGACGCATGGCTGCTGGTCTCGATTGCATCGACCAGCACCGGCTGTTCTTCCAGCAGTTGCAGGAAGGCCTGGCGCAGCTGTTCGTGGCCGATCAGGCGCTGGCCGTCGGGCAGCACGCAGGTGATCGAGTCTTCGTCCAGCCACAGGCGCAGCGCGCCGTCTGCGTCGCGCAGCTTCAGCGCTTCGCGAAAGGCTTCGACGATGTCTTCGGCGGAATCGAACAGGCGGGCAAAGCGAGGCATGGTGGCAGTAGAAGTGGCGAGGGCAGTGAGGTCAGGGCCGGTGCAGCAGCTTGCGCAGCTCGACGAACACCATTTCAGGTTCGATCTCTTTCAGGCAGCGCAGGTGGCCCAGCGGGCACTCGCGCTTGAAGCAGGGACTGCACTCCAGTTGCAGCCACATGATACTCGCTGCCTGTGACAACGGCGGCGTGTGGCGCGGGTCGCTCGAGCCGAACACCGCCACCTGGGGCCGGTTCAGCGCCGCGGTGACGTGCATCAGGCCGGAGTCGTTGCAGACCGCGGCTTCGGAGAGCGCCAGCAGGTCCACGGCGTCATCCAGCGAGGTCTGGCCGCACAGGTTGCGCACGAACGGGGCCTCGCTGACGATCTCGGCGGCGATCTCGGCGTCCTTGGCCGAGCCCAGCGTGATCATCTGCGCATACGGGTAGGAACGCCGCAGCATCTGCGCGAGCCTGGCGAAATGCCCGGCCGGCCAGCGCTTGGCCGGGCCGAACTCGGCACCCGGGCAGAACGCGATCACGCGCGTGTGCGGGGCGATGCCAAAGCGCTCGGCGGTGGCCGCCATGCGCGTCGGGTCGACGCGCAGGCGCGGCTCGGGCAGGTCTTCGGGCAGGCGCGCGCCGGGCTTGAGCGCCAGGCGGGCGTAGTGCTCCACCATCGGCGGGCGCTTGTCGCGCGGCGGGTTGGCGTGGCGCACGTTGAGCAGGCCGAAGCGGGCTTCGCCGCGGTAGCCGATGCGCAGCGGGATGCCGGCCAGCCAGGGGACCAGTGCCGACTTGAGCGAGTTCGGCAGCACGTAGGCGAGGTCATAGCCTTCGTTCTTGAGCTGCTGCGCGAACATCAGCCGTGCCGACAGCTGCAGCTTGCCGTGCGCGAGGTCGGACGGGAACACGCGGCCGATCTCCGGCATGCGCGCGAGCACGGGCGCGACCCACTTGGGCGCGAGTGCGTCGATGACCAGGCGCGGATGGCGCGCCTTGAGCAGCGCAAAGAGCGGCTGCGCCATCAGGGCGTCGCCGATCCAGTTGGGGGCGATGACGAGGGCTTTCTTCATGGGCGGGGCGCTTGGAGCCGGCACGGGAGCGTCGGCGCGGACGCCGGCAATGCCGACGCTCCGGGGCGCCTGCAAGCGGCCCGGAGCGTCAGGATCGTGCGAATGCGGGCGGCTCGGGTCAGTGGTGGCCCTTCAGCACGGTGCCCGGCTTGAGCTTGTAGACGGTGCCGCAGTACGGGCACTTGGCTTCGCCGGTGTCTGCCACGTCGAGGAACACGCGCGGATGGTAGTTCCATGCCGGGGTGTTGGCGGTCGGGCAATGCAGCGGAATGTCTTCAGCGCCGATTTCGATGATGGTGGCGGTTTGCGTCATGGTGTTGCAGGGAGTGATGCTTATTGTTCGATGAAAACAGAGGGTGTGCCTCGCCCGGCAGTGCCGGGCGCGCGCAACAGGGGCTGGCAGCCGGTGCTCAGACCAGCGTCAGCCACTTCTTGTACTTTTCGTTGGTGCCGCCCACGGCGGCAAAGAACGCGTCCTGGATCTGCTTGGTCACCGGGCCGCGGCGGCCTTCGCCGATGACGCGGTCGTCCAGTTCGCGGATCGGCGTGACTTCGGCGGCGGTGCCGGTGAAGAAGGCTTCGTCGGCGCAGTACATCTCGTCGCGGGTGATGCGCTTTTCACGCACCTCGATGCCCAGGTCGCGCGCGATGGTCAGGGTGGCGTCGCGGGTGATGCCGTCCAGGCACGAGGCCAGGTCCGGGGTGTAGATCACGCCGTTGCGCACGATGAAGACGTTCTCGCCCGAGCCTTCGCTGACATAGCCCTCGGTGTCGAGCAGCAGCGCTTCGTCGTAGCCCAGGCCGGTGGCTTCCTGGTTGGCCAGGATCGAGTTGATGTAGTAGCCGCTCGCCTTGGCGCGCACCAGCGACACGTTGACGTGGTGGCGCGTGAACGACGAGGTCTTCACGCGGATGCCGCGCTCCATGCCTTCCTCGCCCAGGTAGGCGCCCCACGGCCAGGCCGCGATTGCCACGTGGATGGTGTTGCCCTTGGCCGAGACGCCCAGTTTCTCGTCGCCGACCCACACGATCGGGCGGATGTAGCAGGATTCCAGCTTGTTGGCGCGCACCACTTCTCGCTGCGCCGCTTCCAGCGTGGCCTCGTCGAAGGGCATGACCATCTGGAAGATCTTGGCCGAATTGAACAGGCGGCGGGTGTGCTCCTTCAGGCGGAAGATGGCTGTGCCTTCGGGGGTCTTGTAGGCGCGTACGCCCTCGAACACGCCCATGCCATAGTGCAGCGTATGCGTCAGCACGTGGATCTTGGCGTCGCGCCATTCGATCAGCTTGCCGTCCATCCAAATCTTGCCGTCGCGATCCGCCATCGACATGTCTGTTCTCCCTGCGCCGTGGAAATAGCAAAAACGATATTGTAAGCCCGGGGGGCATGGGTCACAACGCGGTGCGGGCGCCGCTGCGGTCTAGAATCCTCTTTTTCGGGCATTCTTGCCCTGTTCCGCGCACCGTGCCGCCGCGCTGGCGGCCTTGATTCCCACACTCGCCGTGCCTTTGACCCCACATCCCGGACCCGATGTCCCGCCTGACAGGGCTTCCGACCCCGGCGGCGCGTCCGCGCCGCAGGCCGGCTGGCAGCAGGCGCTGGAGGCGCTGCGCGCGCTCGCCGGCAGCGAGCCTGCCGCCGGGGGCGAAGGCGGCAGGCGCCTGCTGTGGGCGCTGACGCTGGATGCCGACGGCGCGCCCGGCACGATCGAGCCGCTCGAGCAGGTGCGCGGCGCGCGCGGCTGGGGCAAGCCCAGGCCGGTGCCGCTGGCGCGCGTGGCCGAGGACGACCGGCTGGCGCCGTGGGACGCCCGCGTGGCCCGCGCCATCCGCCGCGACCAGTCGCACAACCGGCGCTACGTGCTCGACCGCGCCGCCGCGGCGATGGCGCTGGTGGGGCACCCGGGCGTGGTGCTGGCGCATGCGCCGTCGCAGACGCTGGAGGTGGTGGAGGACGCGCCCGCGCTGGAAGCGGTGCGCAGCGCCGGCCGCTACGTGCTGCGCATGTTCCCGCCGGTGCGCGAGGCGCCGGCGATGGAAGCCTTGCTGCCGGCCGCCGCGCGCCAGGAGGCCGAGGCCCTGCGCCAGCTCACGGTGGTGCGCGACGGCCCGCACCGGCTGCGGCTGATCCGCTTTACGCCGGCGCAGTTCGAGGCTGCCCGGCTGATCGGCGATGGCCTGGCGATCCCGGAGGACGGCCACGCCCAGCTCGACCAGACCTTGCGCGCGCTGGCCGGCCAGTTCCAGGTCCAGGCCGACCAGACGGGCGGATCGCGCGCGGTGGAGGCTGACGCGCGCCTGCGCGCCGAGGTGGCACCGTTGGGCGGGCTGGCGGGGCGCGGCATTTCGCTGCGGCTGGTGGTGACGCCGCTGGGGCCGCTCGGGCCGCGGCTCGCGCCCGGCGCCGGACGCGAGCGCCTGATGGCGGCGGTGCGCGGCGAGACCCTGGCCACGCAACGCGACCTGGATGCCGAGCTGGCCAGCGTGGCCGAGGTCTTCGCGGCATTGCCGCAGCTGGTGGCGCTGGCGCCGCCGGGCGGCGAATACACCTGGATGCTGGACGATCCGGAGGACGCGCTCGCCGTGGTCGAGGCGCTGCCCGGACTGCCCGCCGTGCAGGCCGTGGAATGGCCGCGCGGCAAGGAGATTCGCGTGCTGCCGGCCGACCTGCGGCAGCTGGGCGTGCAGATCGAGAGCCGCGGCGCGTGGTACCGGCTGGCCGGCGAGCTGCGCGTGGCCGAGGGGCTGGTGCTGGAACTGGGCAAGCTGATCGACTGGACCGGCAGCCACGCCGGGCGCTTCGTGCCGATGGGGCAGGGCGTCTACGTGGCGCTGACGCGCACGCTGCGCGGCCGGCTGCGCGACCTCGCCGGCGTCGGTGAGCATGTGCCCGACGGTATTCGCGTCCCGCAGATGGCCACGCCGTGGCTGGATGACGTGCTGGCCGGCGCCGGCGTCGATCCCGATGCGCATTTCCGCCAGCGCATCGCCCGGCTGCGCGCCGCGCGCGAGGCTGACATCGCGCTGCCTGCCACGCTGGCGGCTGAGCTGCGGCCCTACCAGGAGGCTGGCTACCGCTGGGCCATGACGCTGGCGGCCTCGGGCCTGGGCGCCTGCCTGGCCGACGACATGGGCCTGGGCAAGACCCTGCAGGCGCTGGCGGTGCTGGTGGCGCGCGCCGGCGGCGGCGCCGCGCTGGTGATCGCGCCGACTTCGGTGTGCGGCAACTGGGCGGCCGAGGCGCGGCGCTTTGCGCCCACGCTCAACGTCCATGTTTATGCCGAGGGCGATCGTGAGACTCTGCTGGCGCAGGCCGGGCCGCATGACCTGGTGATCATCTCGTACACGCTGCTGCAGCAGGCCAGCAAGGCGTTCTGCGCGCGCGAATGGCATACCGTGGTCGCGGACGAGGCGCAGGCCTTCAAGAACGCGGTCACGCGGCGGGCGCAGGCCATGTTCGCGCTGCCGTCGGGCTTCCGCATGGCGCTGACCGGCACGCCCGTGGAGAACCGGCTGGCCGAGCTGTGGTCGGTGATGCGGTTCTGCAATCCGGGCTTGCTGGGCTCGCTGGCCCGCTTCAACGAACACTTTGCCAACCCGATCGAGCGCGGCGGCATGCGCGAGGCGCGCCAGCGGCTGCGCCGCATGATCGCGCCGTTCGTGCTGCGCCGGACCAAGACGCAGGTGCTGGACGAACTGCCGCCGCGCACGGAGCTGGTGATCCGGGTCGAGCCCGAGCCGGTCGAAGCCGCGCACTACGAGGCCCTGCGCCGCCAGGCCCAGACCGAGGCCGAGGCCGCGCTGGCGCGCGTGGAAGCGGCACGCAAGGCCACCAAAGGCGCGCCTGCCGGGGCCCGTGCGCGCGCCCTGGCGCAGGCCCAGCACCAGGCCCAGGCGCGCATCCACGTGCTGGCGCAGCTGATGCGGCTGCGGCGCGCCGCGTGCGACCCGCGCCTGGTCACGCCGGAACTCAGCGGCCAGCTGTCCGAAGGCGCCAAGGTGCGCGCCTTTGTCGAGCTGGCCAGCGAGCTTGCCGCGAGCGGCCACAAGACCCTGGTGTTCAGCCAGTTTGTCGACTTCCTGCAGCTGCTGCGCCAGGGGCTGGAGCGCGCCGGGCTGGCGCTGCAGTACCTGGACGGCGCCACCCCCGCGGCCGAGCGCACCCGCCGCGTGGCCGCCTTCCAGGCGGGCGAGGGCGATGTCTTCCTGATCAGCCTGAAGGCCGGCGGCTTCGGCCTGAACCTGACCGCGGCCGACTACGTGATCATTGCCGACCCCTGGTGGAATCCCGCCGCCGAAGACCAGGCCATGGGCCGCGCGCACCGCATCGGCCAGCAGCGCCCGGTGACGGTGTACCGGCTGATCAATGCCGGCACCATCGAAGAGCGCATCGTCGACCTGCACCGCGACAAGCGCGCGCTGGCCGACGGGCTGCTGGAGGCCGACGACGACAGCGCCGCGGGAACCGGCGCGCCGCTGCCGGACGTGGACGAGCTGGTGGGGTTGCTGCGGCGCTGAGGCGATGCCGAGGAGGGGTACATATGCCCCGATCGAATACCCTCAAGCGAACACGGTCGTTTGGTTTTGGCAGGAACCTTGCTATCGTGTGGCGCTGGCCCGGGGCTCAGATCCCGGTCATCATTGTGCCGACCCGCCGCGCCGGGTCTTATCTTGCTGATACTTACCGACGGTGCCCCCCATGCCTACTTCGTCCCGCCTGCTTCCGCGCTTGTCCTTCCGTTCCGCTACCGGCCTGGCCGCGCTGTGCGCCGCCGCTGCCATCAGCACGGTCAGCTCGCCCGCCCGCGCGCAAGGGGAGTGGCCGACGCAGCCGGTGACGATCCTGATGGGCTTTACTGCCGGCTCCGGCGTCGACATCGTCGGCCGCACGCTGCAGGAATCGCTGCAGAAGTCGCTGAAGGCCACCATCATCTACGACTACCGGCCGGGCGCCGGCGGCAACGTCGCCTCCGAGGTGGTGGCGCATGCCAGGCCGGATGGCTACACGCTGCTGCTGGGCACCGCCGCCACGCACGGCATCAACCCGGCGCTGTACAAGAACCTGCCGTTCGACGCCGAGGCCGATTTCACCCCGATCGCGCCGCTGGTCGAGGTCTCCAACGTGCTGACCGTCAACCCGGCGGTGCTGGACGTGAAGTCGGTCAAGGAGTTTATCGAGAAGGTCAAGGCCAACCCGGGCAAGTACAACTTTGCCTCCACCGGCAACGGCACCGGCACGCACCTGGCCTTTGCCGAGTTCAATGCGCGCGCCGGCCTGGACATGGTCCACGTGCCCTACAAGGGCGGCCCCGACGCGCTGCAGGCGGTGGTGAAGGGCGAGGTCTGCTGCATCTTCAACCAGGTGCAGAGCGTGCTGCCGCAGTACCGCGCCGGCAAGGTGCGCCTGCTGGGCGTGACCACCAAGCAGCGCGTGCAAGTGATTCCCGACGTGCCGACCATTGCCGAGAGCGGCCTGCCCGGCTTCAACAGCACCATCTGGTTCGGCTTCTTCGGGCCCAAGGGGCTGGATCCGAAGATCGCGCGCAAGGTCAACGATGCGGTGAAGGTGGCGCTGGAAACGCCGGCGATCCGCCAGAAGCTGATCGATGCCGGCAACACGCCGCGGGTCGAGACCGTGGATCAGTTCAAGGCTACGGTGAAGGGGGATCGGCAGAAGTGGGCGGGGGTGGTCAAGACCGTGGGCGCGTCGATCGACTGACGCGCGCCGGCCTCGGTCAGGTCCGTACCCCCAGCCGCGTGAGCAGGTGCGCCAGTTGCGCCTGCGTGCCCGTCCCGGTCTTGGTGAAGATCGCCTTGAGTTGCGTGCGCCCGGTCTCGCGCCGGATGCCGATCAGCTCGCACGCCTCGGGCAGGCCGATGCCCGATGACAGCTGCAGTGCCAGCCGGGTCTCGGCCGGAGTGAGGCCGTAGAGGTCGCGCAAAACGGCTGGCAGCGTCATCGGCGCGGTGCCGGGCTCGTGGATCGCCACCAGCACGCTGGGGCGCTGCCAGTCCATCGCCAGATGGTGTGCCGGCGGCAGCGGCAGCAGCACGACCTGGGCCTGGCGGCCGGCGCTGTCGACCGCACGCAGCGCCTGCGCCGGCTGCGGGTTGGCGGGGTTGCATGCCGCCCGCAGCGCCTCGGCAAACGGGCGCGACAGCTGCCAGTCGGCTTCCTCGCGCACGGCTATGGCGGGCGGCGCCACGGCGCGGGTTTCGACCGACACCGCCGGCAGCAGCCGGCGCACCCAGGTCTCGCCAATGCTGTTGGCCAGCAGCGGCTTGCCGTCGTCGCGGAACACGATCACGCCGAACGGCAGCCGCTCCATCAGTTGCGCCGACGCATGCGCCAGTGTCGACACCTGGTGGGTGCGGTCGCGCAGCGCCATCGCATGGCGCATGTGCGGGATGGCCCAGTCGAGCGCGCGCGCGTCTTCGGGCGAATAGTGGTCGTGGCCCTGCGGGCGCTGCAGCGACAGGAACACGTCGTAGTGCGGCTGGCGCTCGATCAGGCAGGCCATCACCGACGACTGTTCGAATTGCCGCAGGAACTCGCCGTAGAAGGGCGACTTGCGCATCGCCTGCGCGCCCAGCTCGCGTGAATCGATATACCAGTTGCCCACCGACATGCGCCTGGCGAACGGCAGGGCCGGGTCGATGGCTACGTAGTGTTCGCTGTAGGCGGCCACCGCCTCCGGCATGGGGTTGACCTCCTGGTTCACCAGCACGCGCTCGTTGACGGTGTCGAGCACCAGCAGATGGGCATGCGTGCTGCCGCTCGCCTGGCACAGCGCGCCCAGGCTGCGCTGCCAGGCATCGGCATCGAAGATCCCCTCGTACAGCGCGCGAATGGTGTCGTGCATCTGTGTGTCGCTCATGGCTTCCCTTCTTTTTACTTCTTTTATTTTTAGCACTTTCTTCGCGGGGCAACGGGCGGGCCGCGGGCGCGGCGCCGGCCCGCTGCCGGGCGCGTGGTGTTCAGGCCTCGTCCAGCGCCGCGCCCAGGCGCGAGAGCAGATGCGTCAGCTGGGCCTGGCTGTTGCAGCCGGTCTTGTGGAATATGGCCTTGAGCTGGGTGCGCGCGGTTTCGTGGCGGATATTCAGCTGCTGGCTGGCTTCGGGCAGGCCCTGGCCGGTGGCCAGCTGGGTGGTCAGCCGGGTCTCCGCCGGGGTCAGCCCGTACAGGTCGCGCAGCACCGGCGCCAGCAACAGCGGCGCGCTGTCCTGCTCATGCACGATCACCAGTGCCGCCGGTTCCTGCCATTGCGCGGCAAACGCGTGCGAGGGCGGCAGCGGCAGCACGATCACCTGCGCGCAGGCACCGTTGCCGTCGGTGGCGCGGGCGGCCTGCGCGGCGACCGCGCGCTGCGGGTCGCAGGCGGCCTGCACCATGTCGGCGAACGGGCGCGACAGGTTCCAGTCCGACACCTTGCCGGCCGGGTCCAGGCGCCGCGCCCAGCGCTCGCCGGCGCGGTTGCTCAGCAGCACCTGGCGCTGCGGCGAGAACACCAGCAGGGCAAAATTGAGCCGCTCCACCAGCTGCGTCGACAGCCGCGCCAGCACCGTCAGCCCCAGCGTGCGGTCGCGCATGGCCATGGCGCTGCGCATATGCGGGATGATCCAGTCCATGCCGCGGGTGTCGTCGGGCGAGAACAGCGGCTGCGTGCGCGCGCGCTGCATCGAGAAATAGACTTCGTAGTGGGGCTGGCGCTCGACCAGGCAGGCCACGTAGGAGCGCAGGTCGTAGCGGTGGAAGAAGTCGCGGTAGAACGGATGGCGGGCCATGGTGCCTTCGCCCAGTTCGCGCGCGTCGATATACCAGTCGCCCGGCCGAAGGCGCGGCGCGTACTGCTTGGCCGGATCGATGGCCTGGTAGTCCGATTCGTACTCGGAAAACAGTTCCACCACCGGATTGACGATCTCATTGACGGTGACCTGGTCGCGGACGGTGTCCCAGACCATCATCGAGGCATGTGCCGTGTCCGCCAGTTCCGTCAGGGTGTGCAGGCTCTGCTGCCAGGCACCGGGATCGAGAATGCCCTCGTACAAGCCACGGATCGCTCCGTGCATGTCGGCTTCTTTCATCTGACTCACCCCCTGCATTCGCGACAAGGAAATGCGCGGCGCCGGCGCTGCGTCTGATCGCACACCGGCTGCATTCTTTTTGGCTGCTTGTTATTTTGGCCGCCTGTTGTCATGGCCGTTTCAAGACCGGCTCTGGCGCTTTTTGCGTGTCTGTTATAGCAGACGTTGCATACATTACCGCACTCGGGGGTCAAGAGGGGCATGGAGCTGACCCTTCTTTCGTGGGGAGGTATGTCACTAGCACCCTGTGGGGTTGTCCTGAATGTGCTGCAAGGGCCGCATGCTAAGTGCGTAACGGTCCGGAATCGGCAAAGCGTTGACCACGATCAGGTAAAATGCCCGTTTCCCCGAATTCCAGCGAAATCTCGCGCCATCCATCGCCATGACCTCTGTCCTGCGTCTTTCCGACCTGATTTCCCAAGGCAAAATCTCCGGCAAGCGGGTGTTTATCCGCGCCGACCTGAACGTGCCGCAGGATGACGCCGGCAACATCACCGAGGACACCCGCATCCGCGCCTCGGTGCCGGCCATCGAGGCATGCCTGGCTGGCGGCGCCGCGGTGATGGTCACCTCCCACCTGGGCCGCCCGACCGAGGGCGAGTTCAAGCCCGAGGACTCGCTGGCGCCGATCGCCACGCGCCTGTCCGAGCTGCTGGGCAAGCCGGTCAAGCTGGTGCAGAACTGGGTCGACGGCGTCGAGGTGGCGCCGGGCCAGGTGGTGCTGCTGGAAAACTGCCGCGTGAACAAGGGCGAAAAGAAGAACAGCGACGAACTGGCCCGGAAGATGGCCAAGCTGTGTGACGTCTACGTGAACGATGCCTTCGGCACCGCCCACCGTGCCGAAGCCACCACGCATGGCATCGCCAAGTACGCCCCGATCGCCTGCGCCGGCCCGCTGCTGGCCGCCGAGATCGACGCGCTGGGCAAGGCGCTGGGCCAGCCGGCGCGCCCGCTGGTGGCGATCGTGGCCGGGTCCAAGGTCTCGACCAAGCTGACCATCCTGAAGTCGCTGGCCGACAAGGTCGACAACCTGATCGTCGGCGGCGGCATCGCCAATACCTTCATGCTGGCCGCCGGCCTGAAGATCGGCAAGTCACTGGCCGAAGCCGACCTGGTCGGCGACGCCAAAACCATCATCGACATCATGGCCAGGCGGGGCGCCTCGGTGCCGATCCCGGTCGACGTGGTGTGCGCCAAGGAATTCAGCGCCACTGCCGCGGCCACCGTCAAGGACGTCAAGGACGTGGCCGACGACGACATGATCCTGGACATCGGCCCCAGGACCGCCGCGATGCTGGCCGAGCAGCTCAAGGCCGCCGGCACCATCGTCTGGAACGGCCCGGTGGGCGTGTTCGAATTCGACCAGTTCGGCAACGGCACCAAGGTGCTGGCCCAGGCCATCGCTGAATCGAAGGCGTTCTCGATCGCCGGCGGCGGCGACACGCTGGCCGCGATCGCCAAGTACGGCATTGCCGACCGCGTGGGCTATATCTCCACCGGCGGCGGCGCGTTCCTGGAATTCCTGGAAGGCAAGAAGCTGCCCGCATTCGAAGTGCTGGAGCAGCGCGCCGCAGGCTGACGCATCCGCCGGGCCCGGCGGTATTGCCGGGGCCCTGAACCAGGAATTCCGCGCATGACTCGTTCCACCAAGATCGTCGCCACCATCGGCCCCGCCTCCAGCTCGCTGGAAATCCTGACCCGCATGATCGCGGCGGGGGTCGACGTGGTGCGGCTGAATTTTTCGCACGGCACCGCCCAGGACCATCTCGACCGCGCCCGCCTGGTGCGCGAAGCCGCGCAGGCATGCGGGCGCGAGGTCGCCATCATGGCCGACCTGCAGGGCCCCAAGATCCGCGTCGGCAAGTTCGAGCACGGCAAGATCACGCTCAAGGTGGGCGATCCGTTCATCCTGGATTCGAGCTGCCAGCTCGGCAACGAGCAGCGCGCCGGCCTGGACTACCAGGACCTGCCGCGCGACGTCGGCCCGGGCGACCTGCTGCTGCTCAACGACGGCCTGATCGTGCTGGTGGTGGACCGTGTGTTCGGCAGCGAGATCTTCACCACCGTGCGCGTGGGCGGCGAGCTGTCCAACAACAAGGGCATCAACCGCCAGGGCGGCGGGCTGTCGGCGCCGGCGCTGACCGCCAAGGACATGGACGACATCAAGACCGCCATGGCCCTGGGCGCGGACTACGTCGCCGTCAGCTTCCCCAAGAATGCCACCGACATGGAAATGGCGCGCCAGCTGACCGCCGTGGCCGGCCAGCCGCACGGCCACAAGGCCCGCATGATCGCCAAGATCGAACGTGCCGAGGCGATCCGCCCGGGCGTGCTGGAAGAGATCCTGCAGGCGTCCGACGGCATCATGGTGGCGCGCGGCGACCTGGCCGTGGAAGTCGGCAATGCCGCCGTGCCGGCGCTGCAGAAGCGCATGATCAAGCTGGCGCGCGAGGCCAACAAGCTGACCATCACCGCCACCCAGATGATGGAGAGCATGATCGTCAACCCGGTGCCCACGCGCGCCGAGGTCTCGGACGTGGCCAACGCCGTGCTGGACGGCACCGACGCGGTGATGCTGTCGGCTGAAACCGCCGCCGGCCGCTACCCCGTGGAGACGGTCGAGGCCATGGCCGCGGTCTGCATCGAAGCCGAGAAGTCCGAGGTGGTGCAGCTCGACACCGATTTCCTGAACCAGACCTTCTCGCGCATCGACCAGTCGGTGGCGATGGGTGCGCTGTTCACGGCCTATCATTTGCAGGTGAAGGCGATTGCCGCGCTGACCGATTCCGGCGCCACCGCATTGTGGATGAGCCGTCACCGAATCCATGTGCCGATCTATGCGATGACGCCCAACCTGGCCTCGCAGCGCAAGATGCAGCTGTACCGCAACGTGGTGCCGCTGCCGCTGCAGTCCAGCGCCGACCGCGACACCGCGCTCGAGCAGGCCGAAGAGCTGCTGCTGGCGCAGGGCGTGGTGCAGCGTGGCGATTTCATCGTGCTGACCATCGGCGAACCGATGGGGCAGCCGGGCGGTACCAACACCCTGAAGATTGTCAGGGTGGGGTATTGAGCGCCGACAGAAAAATACAGAGACACCCAATTTTTATTTAGGAGTTAGACATGCCACTCGTATCGATGCGCCAGCTGCTGGACCACGCGGCCGAGAACAGCTACGGCCTGCCGGCCTTCAACGTGAACAACCTCGAGCAAGTGCAGGCCATCATGCAGGCGGCCGACGAGGTCAACGCCCCGGTGATCATGCAAGCCTCGGCCGGCGCGCGCAAATACGCCGGTGAGCATTTCCTGCGCCACCTGATCGAAGCCGCGGTCGAAGCCTACCCGCACATCCCCGTGGTGATGCACCAGGACCACGGCCAGTCGCCGGCGATCTGCCAGGGCGCGATCGACCTGGGCTTCTCGTCGGTGATGATGGACGGCTCGCTGCGCGAAGACGGCAAGACCCCGGCCGAGTACGAGTACAACATCGACGTCACCCGCAAGGTGGTGCAGCTGGCCCACGCCGTCGGCGTGACCGTGGAAGGCGAACTGGGCTGCCTGGGCTCGCTGGAAACCGGTGAAGCCGGCGAAGAAGACGGCATCGGCGCCGTCGGCGTGCTGGACCACTCCATGCTGCTGACCGATCCGGAGCAGGCCGCCGACTTCGTCAAGGCCACCCAGCTGGACGCCCTGGCCATCGCCATCGGCACCTCGCACGGCGCCTACAAGTTCACGCGCAAGCCCACCGGCGACATCCTGGCGATCAGCCGCATCAAGGAAATCCACGCCCGCATCCCCAACACCCACCTGGTGATGCACGGCTCGTCGTCGGTGCCGCAGGAACTGCTGGAAGAGATCCGCAAGTTCGGCGGCGACATGAAGGAAACCTACGGCGTGCCGGTCGAGGAAATCCAGGAAGCGATCAAGTACGGCGTGCGCAAGATCAACATCGACACCGACATCCGCCTGGCCATGACCGGCGCGATCCGCCGCTTCTTCGCCGAGAACCCGAGCAAGTTCGACCCGCGCGAATACCTGAAGCCGGCCCGCGAAGCCGCCAAGCAGGTGTGCAAGGCGCGCTACATCGCCTTCGGCTGCGAAGGCCAGGCCGGCAAGATCAAGCCGATCGGCCTGACCGATATCGCGCAGCAGTACAAGGCGGGCAAGCTGTCGCAGGTCGTGCAGTAAATGTCCCTAGTCCGCCTTCCGCGCTAGGGGAAGGCGGATTGCAGTTCCGGCCGCCGCGGCACGCATCCAGCGCCCGGCGGCTTCGCCGTTTTATCGGAACCATCATGTCCAACGCTCTCTACCAGTCCTCCATCAACTCGCTGCCGCTGCTGGGCCACGGCAAAGTGCGCGACAACTATGCCGTCGGCAATGACAAGCTGCTGATCGTCACCACTGACCGCCTGTCGGCGTTCGACGTCATCATGGGCGAGCCGATCCCCGACAAGGGCCGCGTGCTGAACCAGATGGCGAACTTCTGGTTCCGCAAGCTCGCGCACATCGTGCCGAACCACGAGACCGGCATCGCGCCCGAGACCGTGGTCGCGCCGGAGGAAGTGGAGCAGGTCAAGGGCCGCGCCGTGGTGGTCAAGCGCCTGCGGCCGATCCTGGTCGAAGCCGTGGTGCGCGGCTATCTCGCCGGCAGCGGCTGGAAGGACTACCAGGCCACCGGCAAGGTGTGCGGGATCGAGCTGCCCGCCGGCCTGCAGAACGCGCAAAAGCTGCCCGAGCCGATCTTCACCCCGGCCGCCAAGGCCGAGATGGGCGAGCACGACGAGAACATCTCGTTCGCCGAAGTCGAGGCCCGCATCGGCATCGCGCTGGCGCGCCAGATGCGCGATATCTCGATCCGCCTGTACAAGGAAGCGGCCGAGTTTGCGGCCACGCGCGGCATCATCATCGCCGATACCAAGTTCGAGTTCGGCCTGGACGACAATGGCGTGCTGACGCTGATGGACGAGGTCCTGACCGCCGATTCGTCGCGCTTCTGGCCGGCCGATTCCTACCAGGTGGGCACCAACCCGCCGTCGTTCGACAAGCAGTTCGTGCGCGACTGGCTGGAAGCCGTGCGCATCGACGGCAAGCCCTGGCCCAAGACCGCGCCGGCGCCGCAACTGCCGGACGAGGTGATCGAAAAGACCGCCGCCAAGTACCGTGAAGCGCTGACGCGTCTGACGGGCGAAGAACTGCAGTAAGTTATCAATTTCCCGACGGTGTTCTCCCTCTCCCCTCAGCGGGAGAGAGCCGGGGAGAGGGGTGGTTTAGCAAGGCGCCACGCGTCGGGAAACGCCAGCCCTCTCCCCCGGCCCCTCTCCCGCAAGCGGGAGAGGGGAGCAAACAATCAAGGATCTGAAGTGAGCAAGCAAGACAAGCCGCTGGTCGGCGTGGTGATGGGCAGCAGTTCCGACTGGGACGTGATGCAGCACGCAGTGGCCATGCTGAAGGATTTCGGCGTGCCGTTCGAAGCCCAGGTGGTGTCCGCGCACCGCATGGCGGACGACATGTTCCGCTATGCCGAGAGCGCGCGCAGCCGCGGCATCCGCGCCATCATCGCCGGTGCCGGCGGCGCCGCGCACCTGCCCGGCATGATCGCCGCCAAGACCATCGTGCCGGTGTTCGGCGTGCCGGTGCCGTCCAAGTACCTGCGCGGCGAGGATTCGCTGCTGTCGATCGTGCAGATGCCCAAGGGCGTGCCGGTGGCCACCTTCGCCATCGGCGAGGCCGGTGCCGCCAATGCCGCGCTGCACGCGATCGCCACGCTGGCCACCACCGACGAGGCGCTGGCCGGCGCGCTGGAAGCATTCCGCGCGAAGCAGACCGAAGCCGCGCGCGCGATGACTTTGCCACTGTAATGCTGCCGCTGTAATCATCCGGACATCCCACGGAACCTAGCAATGCCCACCGATATCCATCCCTATCTCTCCGAAGCCCACACGCCGGAATCGCGCGCCGAGTTCGGCGTCGACCGTCCCGACGCGCCCATCCTGCCTGGTGCGTGGCTCGGCATGCTGGGTGGCGGCCAGCTCGGCCGCATGTTCACGCATGCGGCGCAGGCGATGGGCTATCGCGTATGCGTGCTCGATCCGGACCAGGACAGCCCGGCCGGTTCGGTGGCGGACAAGCATATCTGTGCGCAATACACCGACGAGGCCGCGCTGGCCGAGATGGGCAAGCTGTGCCAGGCGGTAAGCACCGAGTTCGAGAACGTGCCGTCGCTGTCGCTGGACCGGCTCGAGCAGCTGGGCGCCTTTGTCGCGCCGCGCGGCTACTGCGTGTCGATCGCGCAGAACCGCATCGGCGAGAAGAAGTTCTTTGCCGCGTGCGCCGAGCGCACCGGCGTGTCGCCGGCCCCGCACTGGGTGATCCAGCACGATGCCGATGTCGACCAGCTGCCCGACCACGTGCTGCCCGGCATCCTCAAGACCGCGCGCATGGGCTACGACGGCAAGGGCCAGGCGCGCGTGAAGACGCGCGACGACGTGCGCGCCGCCTGGAACGCCATGCAGCATGTGCCGTGCGTGCTGGAGCAGATGCTGCCGCTGGCTTATGAGGTCTCGGTGCTGGCCGCGCGTGCCGCGGACGGCTCCACCGCCACCTGGCCGCTGGCCGAGAACGTGCACCGCGACGGCATCCTGTTCTCGACGGTGATGCCGTCGACCAGCGTGTCGCCCGAGATCGCCGACCGCGCGCGTGCCGCAGCGGCTGCCATCGCCACGGAGATGGGCTACGTCGGCGTGCTGTGCATCGAGTTCTTCGTGCTGACCGACGGCTCGCTGGTCGCCAACGAGATGGCGCCGCGCCCGCACAACTCCGGCCATATCACCATGGATGCGTGCGAGACCAGCCAGTTCGAACAGCAGGTGCGCGCCATGGCGCGGCTGCCGCTGGGCAGCACGCGCCAGCACTCGGCCGGCAAGATGCTGAATCTGCTGGGCGACGTGTGGTTCGAGTTCGGCCTGGAGCGTACGCCTTCCTGGGACGAGGTGGTGGCGCAACCCGGCGCCAAGCTGCACCTGTACGGCAAGGGCGATGCGCGCCCGTCGCGCAAGATGGGCCACGTCAACTGCGTGGGCGAGCATGCCGAAGCGGCCGACGCCGCCTTTGCCGCCGCCGCGCAGGCGCTGCATATCCCGCTCTGAAGCCATAGCTCCAAGGAACACGATGTCGCCGCGCATGCCCACGGCCGCTGAACTGGACGAAGCCGTCCGCCTGCTCGAGGCCGGGCAACTGGTCGCCTTTCCCACCGAAACCGTCTACGGGCTCGGTGCGGATGCCGAGAACCCCGAGGCGGTCGCCCGCATCTTCGCGCTCAAGGGCCGGCCGTCGAACCATCCGGTGATCGTCCACGTGGTGGACGGCGCCGATATCGGCTACTGGACCGACGAGGTCCCCGAGGCAGCGCAGCAACTGATCGACGCGTTCTGGCCCGGCCCGCTGACGCTGATCCTGAAGCGCGCCGCGCATATCCATCCGGCCGTCGCCGGCGGCCAGGACAGCATTGGCGTGCGTTGCCCCTCGCACCCCGTGGCGCAGGCGCTGCTGGCGCGCTTCAAGCGCGGCCGCGGCGGCATTGCCGCGCCGTCGGCCAACAAGTTCGGCCAGGTCAGCCCGACCACCGCGCAGCATGTGCGCGATGAATTCGGCGATGCGGTCTATGTGCTGGAAGGCGATGGCGTGGAGGTCGGTATCGAATCGACCATCGTCGACCTGTCGCGGCTGGACCAGGGCATCGGCCCGGTGCTGCTGCGGCCGGGGGCGATCACCGCGGCGATGATGGCGCAGGTACTGGGCGCGGCCCCGCTGCCGCCCGACGCGGCCGCGCCGCGGGCTTCAGGCACGCTCAAGGCTCACTACGCGCCGCACACACCGCTGCTGCTGGCCGATGCGCAAGCAGCTTCGGCGCAGCTGGCCTCGCTGCCGGACGATGCCCGCGTGGCGTGGGTCGGCCGGGCGCCGCTGGTGGACCAGCGCTGTACCTGGGTGCAGGCGCCTGCGGATGCGGCGGCCTATGCGCGCGAGCTTTACCGCTTGCTGCGCAAGCTCGACAAGCAGGGCTATACGCAGCTGATGTTCGAGGTGTTGCCTGAAGGGCAGGATTGGGCGGGGGTGCGGGATCGGCTGGAGCGGGCGGCGGCGGCGTTTGGGGGATAGGGGGCGGTGGCTTGCCTGGGGGCTTTACTTCGTTGAAGCTCCGGCCCTCTCCCCAACCCTCTCCCGCAAGCGGGAGAGGGAGCACACAGGCGGTGGTTCCTGACTCATGCGGTGCAAATAACCTGCCGGTTTGCTCCCTCTCCCGCGTGCGGGAGAGGAGCCAGGAAGAGGGCCGGCGTGTGCCAAGCACGATGCCGCCAATTCAGCCGCCCAGCAGCCTCAGCGCCGTATACACCGCCATCCCCACCACGATCATCCCCACCATCTTCCGCGTCAGCAGGTAGAACAGCGTGGCCGCAATCCCCGCCATCAGCTTGTCGTTGGAGAACGCCACCGTGAAATGCCCCTGCCAGGTCATCAGGTCCGGCAGGATGATCGCCGCCAGCGCCGCGGCCGGTGCATAGCGCAGCGCCCGCGCGATGCGGTCGGGCACGGTGACATGCTCGCCGGCCATCAGGAACAGCGCGCGCGTGACGATGGTGACGACCGCCATGCCAAGGATGGCAATCCAGATTTCAAGATGGCTCATGCGCGGTCTCCCGGCGGCGTTTCCGGCGCGGCGGCGTTGGTGACCTCGGGGGCCTTGGGCTTGCGCCGGCGGATGCCGCGCAGTGCCGCGCGCGCGGCCAAGTCGTCGCTGGCCATGCCGGCGGCAATCGCGCCCACCACTGCCACCACCAGGCTGAGACGGTACGGCAAATCGAAGCAAAGCAGCGCCAGCACCGCCGACACCACCACTGCCAGCAGCGTCGAGCGCGAGTTGATGGTGGCGATCATCACCGGGATCAGCGCCATGGTGCCGGCCAGCCCCAGGCCCCAGCTGTCGGGGAACAGACTGGCCAGCACGATGCCGATGATCGACGACAGCTGCCACATGCAGAAGTTGGTCAGCGCCATGCCCCAGAAGTAGCCTTCCTTGCCGGGCTCGTAGCCGGGCGTGCTGTACTTCTGCAGGAAGTAGACGAAGTGCAGGTCGCCGTTGAACGAGCCCAGGATGGTGCGCCGCCATAGCGGCATGTAGCTGAAGTGCGGCTGCATGCCGGCGCTGAAGATCACAAAGCGCAGGTTGACCACGGCCGCAGTCAGCCAGATGGTCCACAGCGGCAGGCCCGCGGCGAACAGCGGCAGCACGGCCAGTTGCGCCGAGCCGGCATAGACCAGCAGCGACATGCCGATGGCTTCGGGCACGGTCATTACGGATTTGCTCATTGCCACGCCGGTCACCAGGCCCCAGGAGAAGACCGCGGGCAGGGACGGGGCAAAGTAGCGCGCGCCGTCGATAAAGCCGGCGCGTTCGGCGGGTGCGAAGCGATGCCAGAGGCGCAACCACACCGGGGGTTGTCGGGAAGTCATGTCAGAGGGCGAGGGGGCAATGCAGGCCCGGGGCCGAGGGCCGGCCCGGAAGGCTGCCGCCGCAGGACGCGGCCGGCACCCTGGCATTATAGGGGCGGATCGGACGCTGGTAAGCGTCCGCTTAACAAAATGCGGCCGCGGCGTTGGCGCCAGGCCACGGCGCCGCGCCGCGGCCTGCCCGGCGCGGACTTAGGGTGCGCCGCGGTACACCCATTGCAGCAAGGCGTCGTGTGCTTCCAGCGCCTGCGCGGCATTGGGATGGTTGATCATGCTGACCACCACGTAGCGGCCGCCGTCGGCAGCATCCACATAGCCGGCCAGCGCGCGCACGTCGGCCAGCGTGCCGGTCTTCAGGTAGCCGTTGCCGGCCGCGTTGGCGCGCGTCAGGCGGTTGCGCAGCGTGCCGTCGACGCCCAGCACCGGCAGCGAATCGATCAGCACCGGCCCCACGTTGCTGGCCGCGGCCTGCTGCAGCAGGCGCGCCATGTCATAGGCGCTGATGCGTTCCTCGCGCGACAGGCCCGAGCCGTTGTCCAGCACCAGGCCGGGCATGTCCAGCCCCTGGCGCGCCAGCCAGCGCTGCACCACGCGGATCGAGCGCCCGGTGCTGGCCGGGCCGCCGCGGTCCATTTCTGCGCCGATGGTCAGGAACAGCTGGCGTGCCATCACGTTGTTCGAGAACTTGTTGATGTCGCGCACGATGTCTGCCAGCGGCAGGCCGTAGTGGCGCGCCAGCAGCACCGCGCCGCGCGGCACCTTGCCGCTGCGCAGCGCGGGCATATGGGCAAAGCGCCCGCCGGCGCGCTGCCATTCGGCGACGAAGCCGCCCCATGTGAACTCCGCATGCGACAGCGTGGCGATATTGAGCACGTGCTCGCCGCAGTCGCTGGCATAGTCGCCCGAGAACGACGCCAGCACGGTGCCGTCCGCCTGCGGCAGCACGCTCGGGCTGGCGCTGGACTGCCAGTCGCCGCAGCGGCCGTTGGTCAGCGTGAGCCGGTTGTCCAGCTTGAGCTGCGCCAGCTCGGGCGTGACGCTGACTGCCACGGTCTGGCTGGCCGGGTCCGGCGTCAGCGTGAATGACAGCGTCTTGAACGCATACAGCAGCGCATCGGGGCCGACGTTGTAGGCGCGCTGCACTTCGCCGTCGATGGTGCCGTTGCCGTCCAGGCCATCGGCAAAGTAGCTGCGGTCCAGCACCAGGTCGCCGTTGATGCCGGTAGCGCCCCCGGCGCGCGCCTTCGCCACCAGCTTGGCCATTTCCTCGGGCACCAGCTTGGGATCGCCGTGGCCGCGCAGGTAGACGTTGCCGTTGACGGTGCCGTCGAAGCCGGGCTGGGCGTCGGCATAGAGCGAGGTCTGCCAGCGGTAGTCGGGCCCCAGCAGCTGCAGCCCGGCAAAGGTGGTGACCAGTTTCATGGTCGAGGCCGGGTTCATCGGCTGCTGCGCATTCCAGCTGGCGCGGGCGGTGCCCGCGCCCAGCCTGACCACGTAGAAGCTGGCGGCCGACGCCGGCACGCCGGCTCGGCGTAGCGCCGCGGCCACCGGGGTCGGCACGCCGGCGCTCACCAGTGCGGGATCGGCAGCGGTTTTTGCGGCGGTGGCGGCCTTCGCCGCTTTTGCCGCCTTGACCGTCTTGGCGGGCGCCTTGGCTTGCGCCGGGGTGGGCGCGGGACCGCCGGCCAGCAGCACGGCGGCAAGGATGGGCGAGAGCAGTGGCGACAGGCAGCGCAGCAGGGCGCCGGGTCGCGATGCAGTAGGCGCGGCGATTGTTCTTGGCATGGCGGCCATGTTAACGCATGGCCGCGGGCCGGCAGATGACAGTCTTGCCGACTGCCCTCAGCCGGCCCGCGGCGGCGCCAGCCGAGCCAGCAGCGACTTCAGCGTGGCCTGCTCGGCCTCGCTCAGCGCCGAGCCGACGTGCGCGTCGTGCGCCACCACCGCCTGCGTGGCGGCTTCCAGCGTGCGGCGGCCGGCTGCCGTCAGCACCAGGCTGTAGGCGCGGCGATCGCCGGCTGCCGGGCGGCGTGCCACCAGGTTCATCTCTTCCAGCGCGTCGACCAGCAGCACCGCCCCCGAGCGCGCGATGCCGAGGATCTGCGCCAGTTCGGTCAGCTTCAGGTGCGGGTTGCGCGAGATGATGATCAGCGCCGAAAAGCGCGGCGGCGTGATCTGCCATTGCGCCAGCGACAGCACGAAATCTTCATAGATGCGGATCTGCGCGCGGCGGATGGCGTAGCCGATCAGATTGTCGAGCACGCCATAGTCGATGTTCGGCACATGCGGGTCGAAACCGGCATCGGCACCGCCGCTTGCGGCCGGATCCGGCGCAAGCGGGTCTCGCGCCTTGCGCCGCGCGGACGCGGCGGTGGTGCTGCGCGGGCGCGGGGGTGCGGCGGGCGGTGTGCCGGATGCGTCGGGATTCATTTCAGCAGTTTCCAGTTGCCGTTGTCGATGGTCAGCATAACCCGCCCGCGCTGGTCGAAGCCATAGTGGTCTTGCCCACTGTAATTCAGCACGCCGTGCGAGACCACGATGTCGCGCTCGGTCTCCAGTGCCTGCCGCAGCGCCTGGCGGAATGCCGGCGTTCCCGGCCTGGCGTGCCTGAGCGCCACCGGCACGATGCGCTCCAGCACCAGCCCGGCGTCGTAGGCGTGGGCGCCGAACTGCGTGCGGCTGTCGGCCCCGTATTGCTTCTCATAGCGGGTGACGTAGTCCAGCCCCGGCTTGCGCACCGGGTCGCCCGCGGGCAACTGCTCCGGCACGATCACCGGCCCGGCCGGCAGGATCGCGCCATTGACCATGCGCCCGCCGATGCGGATCAGGTCCTTGGTGGCCGCGCCATGGGTGTGGTAGATGGTGCCGCCGTAGCCGCGCTCGCGCAGCGTGGTGTGCGGCAGCGCGGCGCCGGTGCCGGCGCCGGCGATCAAAATGGCGTCGGGTTTGGCGGCAATCAGCTTGATGGCCTGCGCGGTCACGCTGGTATCGGCGCGGCCGTAGCGCTCGGTGGCGATCAGGCGGATGCCGTTGGCGCTGGCGGCGGCGGTGAAGTCCTTCAGCCAGGTCTCGCCGTAGGCATCGGCAAAGCCGATAAAGCCGATGGTCTTGACGCCGTTGGTTTTGGCGGTGGCGGCCACGGCATTGGCCATCAGCCGCACCGGCTGCGCCAGCCGGAAGGTCCAGCCACCGCGCCCGGGCTTGAGTTCGATCGGCGAGAACGCCAGCTGCACGGTCTGGGCCTCATCGGCCACCTCGGCAATGGCGATCGACGGCGCCACCGCGGACGAGCCCAGGATGATGTCGACCTTGTCCTCGGAGACAAAGCGGCGCGCCACCTTGGCGCCCTGGGTGGGGTCCGAGGCATCGTCCAGCACGATGTAGCGTACCGCTTCGCCGCCGATCTTCTGCGGCAGGTAGGCCAGCGAGTTCTTCTGCGGGATACCCAGCGACGCCGACGGGCCGGTGGTGGACAGGCTGACGCCGACGGTGATGTCGGCCAGCGCACTGCCGGCGCTGAAGGCGAGGGCCGCGGCCAGTGCGAGGCGGGCCAGCTTGGTGGTGGTCAGGGGCGCCATGGTGTCTCCTCTCTCGATGGTCTTGTTCTGCATTGTCAAACCTGCCGGATCCTACCGCCTGCCCTGCATCGACTGCCGGTCGAATCCCGCCAGCTGCTTGTACCGCAGCGAGATCGCCTCCAGTTCCGCGCGCGGGATCACCTGGTCGATGTCGGCAAAGCCCTGCGGCGCGCGTTCCTCGGCCAGCTGCATCACCTGCTCGGGCCCGTTCATGCGGTTGCGCAGCACGATTCCGGCGGTGCGCGGCAGGCGCTCGGCCTCGTATTCGCGCAGCGCGTAGCCGGTGTCGGGCGTGCCGAGCAGGCTGTCGAGCAGGTAGCGCGCGTCCAGGATCGCCTGGGCGCTGCCGTTCGAGCCGATCGGGTACATCGGGTGCGCGGCGTCGCCCAGCAGCGTGACGCGGTCGAAGGTCCAGCGCGGCAGCGGGTCCTTGTCGACCATCGGGAATTCGTAGATCGCCTCGGCACCGTCGATCAGCGCGGGGATGTCGATCCAGTCCCACCGCCAGTCGGCAAACGCGGCGCAGAACACGGATTTGTCGACCTGCTTGTTCCAGTCGCTGCGCGGCGGGGTGTCGGGCACGCTGTCGGGCACGCGCAGCTCGGCGATCCAGTTGACCAGCGAGCGGCCCTGGCGGCGCAGCGGCTCCGAGATCGGATAGGCCACGAACTTCTGGTCCTGGTGCCCGGCCATGAACATCGAGCGGCCGTCCAGGTAGGGCGGCGCCTCGGTGACCGCACGCCACAGCAGGCGGCGCGAAAAACGCGGCAGGTCGCCGGTGGGGTAGAAATGGCGGCGCACCGCCGAGTGGATGCCGTCGGCGCCGACCAGCACATCGGCGCTGGCCTCGACCTCGGCATTGTCGCTGCGGCGGCGCAGGCCAAAGCGCGCCTGTCCGCCCGCGCCGGTGTCCAGCACGGTCTCGAAGCCATGGCCGGTATGCACGGCGCCGGCGCCCAGGCGCTCCACCGCGGTACGGTGCAACAGCATCTGGAATTCGCCGCGATGGATCGAGAATTGCGGCCAGTCGTAGCCGGCCGCCAGCCCGCGCGGCTCATGCCAGATGCGCTGGCCGCGCTTGTTGTAGTACGAGAGCGACGAGGTCTCGATGGCGATATCCGCCAGCGCGTCGCGCAGTCCCAGCTCGGACAGGATACGCACGGCGTGCGGCAGCAGGTTGATGCCCACGCCCAGCGGGCGCAGCGTTTCGCTGGCCTCCCAGACCTCGGCCTCGATGCCGTGGCGGTGGCATAGCAGCGCCAGCGTCAGTCCGCCGATGCCGCCACCGGCGATTGCGATCTTCATGGTGTCTCCCCCGCGTGCAGGATGCGCCGGTACGCAAGCGCGGGCGCGCTGCCTCCGGTCGAATTGGATTTGTTATGGAGTATAACAATTCGACCGGATGCGACAAGATGGGGAAGACCCCGGAGTGACGCCTCCGGGGTCGGGAAAAACCCGCGCTCAGCCGAGCGCGGCGCCTTCCGGCTTGGCTTGTGCCTGCAGCGAAGGCACCGGGAAGACGATGTCGTACAGCCAGTTGTACACCAGCGCGTAGACCATGTAGAAGCCGGCCACGGCGAGGTCCATGATGAGCGCATCGACCAGGCTGATGTCCAGGTACCAGGCCACCGACGGCAGGAACACCACCAGCAGGCCCAGCTCGAACAGCACGGCGTGCAGCACGCGCACCGGCACCGACTTGCGCAGCTGGCCGGTGAAACGCAGCATGCCCTTGTCGAACAGCACGTTGTACAGGTAGTTCCAGCCGGTGGCGATCAGCGAGGCGACCGCTCCGATCACGCCCATCTCGTGCAGTTCGTAGCCGAAGGCCCAGCTGGCCAGCGGCGCGAAAATCAGCAGGCCGACCACCTCGAAGCCGACGGCGTGGCGAATCCGGTCCCAGGTCTTGCGCATCGTTGTTCTCCTTGCGTGTCAAACGCGATGGGAGCTAGTCTATCTGCTGGGCAGGGATTGCCAAGTTGGATACTATCTGTAAAACAGATAGATAAGCATGGAAAGTTATTTATGAGCCTCTCCATCGAGCAATTGCAGGCATTCGTCGCGGCGGCTGACACCGGTTCGTTCTCGGCCGCCGCGCGCCGGCTGGGCAAGGCGCAGTCGGTGGTCAGCGCGGCGGTGTCCAACCTGGAAATCGACGCCGGCAACGCGCTGTTCGACCGCTCCGCCCGTTACCCGGTACTGACCCCCGCGGGCGAGCGGCTGCTGGCCGAGGCGCGCGTGATCCTGGAGCGCTGCGAGCACTTCCGCGGCGTGGCCAAGAGCCTGGGCGAGGGCGTGGAGACGCGGCTGGTGCTGGCGGTGGACGAGCTCTATCCGGAAGAGACGCTGGGCATGCTGCTGGAAGAGTTCTCCAGCCGCTTCCCGGCGGTGGAGCTTGAGTTGCTGTTTCCGCTGATGGAGGACGTCAGCCGGCTGGTCCTGGAGGGCGGCGCCGACCTCGGCATCATGTGGCGGCAGGAGGTGCTGCCACCGGCGCTGGGCTTCCATGCGCTGGGCTGGGTGCCGATGCAGATCCTGTGCGCGCCCGAGCATCCGCTGGCCGGCCAGCGTGTGGACTGGGAGGAACTGAAGCGCTATCGCCAGCTGATGGTCGCCACCCGCTCAGACAGCGAAGAGAAGATGCGCCTGCGCGTGGCCGCGGACGTGTGGTGGGTGGAAAGCCAGTGGGTGATCGTGGAGCTGGTCAAGCGCGGGCTGGGCTGGGCCTTCGTGCCGTGGCACGTGGTGGCCAATTCGCCGGCCGCGGCGCGGCTGGTGACGCCGCCGCTGGCATTCCAGCAGCAGGACTGGCCGGTGGCGATGGAGCTGGTCTGGCACAAGCAGCGGCCGCTGGGCAAGGCTGCCACCTGGCTGCGCGAGCGCATCTGCCAACAGCCGCTGCCGCGCGCGCCTGCGGCTAGCGCTGGCTGACGGCCTGGTTCGAACCGGCCTGTGCCGGCGCAGCCTCCGCACCGGGCGCATGCCAGCCGCCGCCCAGCGCCTTGATCAGTACCACCGCCGCCGTGTACTGGCGGCCGGCGATCGACAGCGCGGTGCGCTCGGCGGTATAGGCGCTGGTCTGCGCCGTCAGCACGTCGAGCAGGCCAGCGGTGCCGGCGCGGTAGCGGTTGTTCACCAGCACCAGCGCCTCGCGCGCCGAGCGCAGCGCGTCGTTCTGCACCACCGCTTCCTGTTCCAGCAGCCGTTGCGCGGCGAGGTTGTCCTCGACTTCCTGGAACGCGCCCAGCACGGTCTGGCGGTAGTTGGCCACGGCCTGGTCGTAGGCCGCCACCGCCTGCGCCTTGGCCGCGCTGCGCAGCCCGCCGTCGAACAGCGTGCCGGCCAGGCCGCCGCCGATCGACCAGATCCGGTCCGGCAGCGACATCCAGCGCGCCAGCGTGCTGGCGGTCAGGCCGCCGCTGGCCGACAGCGACAGGGTCGGATAGTAGGCCGCCTGCGCCACGCCGATCTGCGCATTGGCCGAGGCCATGCGGCGCTCGGCCGCGCCGATGTCTGGGCGGCGTTCCAGCAGTTGCGACGGCACCGCGGCCGGCACGCGCGGCAGCGCGGTGCGGAAGTCGTCGGCGACCAGCGTCAGCGCCGCGGGCGGCTTGCCCACCAGCACCGCGATGGCGTGCTCCAGCTGCGCGCGCGTGATCTGGATGTCGATCTGCTGCGCCTGCGCGCTCTTGAGCTGGGTCTCGGACTGCAGCACGTCCGAGCGCTGCGCGGTGCCCGCCGCATACTGATTCTGCACCAGCTGCAGCGACTTCTGGTAGTCGGCCACGGTGCGGTCCAGCAGGGCCTTCTGCGCATCGGCCACGCGCAGCAGGAAGTAGCTCTGCGCCAGCGTTGCCTGTGTCGACAGCAGCGTCGAGGCCAGGTCGGCCTGGCTGGCTTGCGCGCTGGCCTCGCTGCTTTCCACCTGGCGCCGCACGCGGCCCCAGACGTCGATTTCCCAGGTTGCGCCCAGGGTCGCGCTCTGCCCGTTGAGCGTGCTGCCGCTGGCGCCGCGCGCGCGCGAGGCGCCGGCCTGTGCGTCGACGGTCGGGAAGAAGCCGGCGCGCGCGGCCTGCAGCGACGCCACCGCCTGGCGGTACTGCGCCTCGGCGGCCTTGATGTTCTGGTTCGAGATCTGCACCTCGGACATCAGCGCGTCGAGCTGCGCATCGCCGAACACGGTCCACCAGTCGGCGCGTGCCAGCGCATCCTGCGGCTCGGCGGGCTTCCAGTCGCCGGTCCAGGCGGGGGTGGCGGCATCGGCTTCCTTGAAGGATGCGGAAACCGGCGCGTCGGGGCGCTGGTAGTCGGGGCCGACGGCGCAGCCGGCCAGCAGCAGCGCGCAGGCCAGCGACACCGGCAGGGCATGGGTCAGGAGGCGGGAAAGAACTGTCATGTCGAGTCTTCGCAAATCTAGACGGCGGCCGGCTGGTCAGGCGTGCCGGCACCACGGCGGCGCTGGCGCCAGGCCTTGACCTTCAGGCGCCAGCGGTCCAGCGTCAGGTAGACCACCGGCGTGGTGTACAGCGTCAGCAGCTGGCTTACCACCAGTCCGCCGACAATGGAGATGCCCAGCGGCGCGCGCAGTTCGGCGCCGTCGCCGCGGCCGATTGCCAGCGGCACCGCGCCCAGCAGCGCGGCCATGGTGGTCATCAGGATCGGGCGGAAGCGCAGCAGGCAGGCGCGGTAGATCGCGTCGCGCGGCGACAGGCCATCGCGCCGTTCGGCATCGATGGCGAAGTCGATCATCATGATCGCGTTCTTTTTCACGATGCCGATCAGCAGGATCACGCCGATCAGCGCGATGATGCTGAAGTCGGTCTTCGATGCCAGCAGCGCCAGCAGCGCGCCCACGCCGGCGGAGGGCAGCGTCGACAGGATCGTCAGCGGATGCACATAGCTTTCATACAGCACGCCCAGCACGATGTAGATCGTGATCAGCGCCGCCAGGATCAGGATCGGCTGACTCTTGAGCGAATCCTGGAACGCCTTGGCGCCGCCCTGGAAGTTGGCGCGCAGCGTCTCCGGCACGCCGATGCGCGCCATCTCGCGCGTGATCGCGTCGGTCGCCTGCGACAGCGAAGTGCCCTCGGCCAGGTTGAACGAGATCGTCGAGGCCGCGAACTGGCCCTGGTGGTTCACGCCCAGCGGCGTGCTGGACGGGGTCACGCGCGCGAACGCCGCCAGCGGCACGCGGTTGCCGTTGCCGGTGACCACGTAGATGTCCTTGAGCGCATCGGGCCCTTGCAGGTATTCCTGGCTCAGCTCCATCACCACGCGGTACTGGTTCAGCGGATGGTAGATGGTGGACACCAGCCGCTGGCCGAAGGCATCGTTGAGCACCGCATCCACCTGCTGCGCGGTCACGCCCAGGCGCGAGGCCGCGTCGCGGTCGATGATCACCGAGGTCTGCAGGCCCTTGTCGTTGGTATCGGTGTCGATATCCTCCAGCCCCTTCAGGTTCGACAACGCGGCGCGCACCTTGGGCTCCCACGCGCGCAGCACTTCCAGGTCGTCCGACTGCAGCGTGAACTGGTACTGCGAGCTGCTCTGCCGCCCGCCGATGCGGATATCCTGCACCGACTGCAGGAACAGGCTCGCGCCCGGCTCCTTGGACAGCTTGCCGCGCAGCCGCGCGATGATGGCGTCGGCCGATTCGTTGCGCTCCGACAGCGGCTTGAGCGTGACGAACATCTGCCCGGTATTGCGCTGGGAACCGCCGGTAAAGCCGGTCACGTTGACCACGGCGGGGTCGGACTGGACGATCTTGATGAAATTGTCGAGCTTGCCGCGCATGGCCTGGAACGAGGTGGCCTGGTCGGCGCGGATAAAGCCGATCAGCCGGCCCGTGTCCTGCTGTGGGAAGAAGCCCTTGGGAACGATCACGTACAGGTACACGTTGAGTGCGATGGTGGCGATCAGCACCAGCCACACCAGCGGACTCAGGCGCAGCGCCGTGGACAGCGAGCGCGCATAGCCGTCGTGCAGCCACTGGAACATGCGCTCGGTGGCGCGGAAGAAGCGGCCCTGCTTCTCCGGCTCGGGCGGGCGCAGCATCCGTGCGCACATCATCGGCGTGGTGGTCAGCGACACCACCAGCGACACCAGGATCGCCACCGACAGCGTGATCGCGAATTCCTGGAACAGCCGGCCGACGATGCCGCCCATCATCAGCAGCGGGATGAATACCGCGATCAGCGACAGGCTCATCGACAGCACCGTGAAACCCACTTCGCGCGCCCCGCGCAGTGCCGCGGCAAGCGGCTTCATGCCTTCCTCGATATGACGCGAGATGTTCTCCAGCACCACGATGGCATCGTCGACCACAAAGCCGGTGGCGATGGTCAGCGCCATCAGCGACAGGTTGTTCAGCGAGAACCCGGCCAGGTACATCACCGAGAACGTGCCGATCAGCGACACCGGCACCGCCACGCTGGGGATAAGGGTGGCGCGCACATTGCGCAGGAACACGAACACCACCATGATCACCAGCGCCACCGAGATCATCAGCGTGTTCTCGACCTCGCGCAGCGAGGCGCGGATGGTGGGCGTGCGGTCCATCATCACGTCCATCGAGATTGCCGCGGGGATCATCTTTTGCAGCTGCGGCAGCATCTCGTTGACGCGGTCGACGGTCTCGATGATGTTGGCGCCGGGCGAGCGGTTCAGCACCAGCAGCACCGACGGCTTGCCGTTGGCCGAGCCGGCGTTGCGGATGTCCTGCACCGAGTCGACCACATTGGCCACGTCGCGCAGCCGCACCGGCACCGCGAACGAGTTGGGGCCGCTGGTGGCACTGGTGCCTCCGGTGGCGCCGCTGGTGATGGTGGTGGTGCCGCTGCTGGTGGTCAGCGTGGTCACGGTCACGCCGTTGACCACCTTGGTGCTGACGCCGCCGCTGGCGGCGGCGTTGGCGGTGCTGGCAATCAGCGCGCCCGCCGACGTCGACGAGAAGGTTCCCGGCGTGGCATAGCGGATGATCAGCGGCATGTAGTCTTCCGCCTTCATCGCCTGGTCGTTGGCGTAGACCTGCCAGTTGCTGGCGGCGTTCTCCAGCGTGCCCAGCGGCCGGTTGGCGTTGGTCGCGCTGATGGTGTTGCGCACATCCTCCAGCGAGATGCCGTAGTTGTTCAGCGCGGTCGGGTTCAGCTCGACCCGCACGGCCGGCAGCGAGGCCCCGCCGATGGTGACCTGGCCCACGCCATCGACCTGCGACAGCTTCTGCGCCAGGATGGTCGAGGCCGCGTCGTACAGCTGCCCGCGCGTCATGGTCGGCGAGGTCAGCGCGATGATCATGATCGGCGCATCGGCCGGGTTGACCTTGCGGTAGGTCGGGTTGTTGGGCAGGCTGGTCGGCAGTGTCGCGCGCGAGGCGTTGATGGCCGCCTGCACGTCGCGCGCGGCGCCGTCGATATTGCGCGACAGGTCGAACTGCAGCGTCACCCGGGTGGAGCCGAGCGAACTGCTCGAAGTGATCTCGGTCACGCCGGCAATGGTGCCGAGCGCGCGCTCGAGCGGCGTCGCCACGGTGGCGGCCATCGTTTCAGGACTCGCGCCTGGCAGCGACGCCGATACCGAGATGGTCGGGAAGTCCACCTGCGGCAGCGGCGACACCGGCAGCAGCCGCAGCGCGGCCAGCCCCGCCAGCAGGATGCCGAGCGTCAGCAGCGCGGTCGCGACGGGGCGGTGGATGAAGGCAGCCGAGAGATTCATCGTTACACCGGCTCCTCGCCCGTGCCGCCTTCCTCCGGATCACCGAAGCGCCGCTTGCGCCAGCCTTTCACGCGCGTGGCCACGCGGTCGAACGCCAGGTAGATCACCGGCGTGGTGAACAGCGTCAGCACCTGGCTGACCAGCAGGCCGCCCACCATGGTCACGCCCAGCGGCCGGCGCAGTTCGCTGCCGATGCCGGAACCCAGCATCAGCGGCAGCGCCGCCAGCAGGGCCGCCATGGTGGTCATCAGGATCGGGCGGAAACGCAGCAGGCAGGCCTGGAAGATCGCATCGCGTGGTTTCATGCCGCCCTCGCGCTCTGCCTCGAGCGCGAAGTCGATCATCATGATCGCGTTCTTCTTGACGATGCCGATCAGCAGGATGATGCCGATGATCGCAATGATGCCCAGGTCCTGCCCCGCCAACAGCAGCGCCAGCAGCGCGCCGACGCCCGCCGATGGCAGCGTCGACAGGATCGTGACCGGGTGGATGGTGCTTTCATACAGCACGCCCAGCACGATATACATCGTCACCACCGCGGCCAGGATCAGCCACAGCGTGTTCGACAGCGACGCGCGGAAGGCCAGCGCGGCGCCCTGGAAGCTGGTCTGCATCGAGATCGGCAGGCCCAGCTCCTGCTCGACCCTGGTGATCTTGTCGACCGCGGCGCCCAGCGATTCGCCCGGCGCCAGGTTGAACGAGATCGTCGCCGCCGGGAACTGGCCCTGGTGGTTGATCACCAGCGGGCCGGTGCGTTCGGTGATGCGCGCGAACGCGCCCAGCGGCACCTGGCCGCCGGAAGAGGAGGGCAGGCGCAGGTCGGCCAGCGACTGCGGATTCTTGCGGAATTCCGGCATGGTCTCCAGCACCACGCGGTACTGGCTCGACTGCGTGAAGATGGTCGACACCAGCCGCTGGCCGAAGGCGCTGTACAGCGCGCTGTCGATCACCGCGGTGGTGATGCCGAAGCGCGCCGCGGCGTCGCGGTCGATATCGACATAGGCGCGCAGGCCGTTGTTCTGCTGGTCGCTGGTGACGTCGCGCAACTCGGGTTCCTGGCGCAGGCGTTCCACCAGCTTCGGCACCCACGCGGCCAGCGTGGCGGGATCGGGGTCCTCGACGGTGAACTGGTACTGCGTGCGCGAGACCTTGTCCTCGATGGTCAGGTCCTGCACCGGCTGCGTGTACAGCGACACGCCGCCCAGTTCGTGCACGGCCTGCTGCAGGCGCTGCGTGACCACGTCGATGGGGTCGCGCTCGCCCTTGGGCTTGAGGTTGATCAGCATGCGCCCGGCGTTGAGCGTGGTGTTGGTGCCATCCACGCCGATGAACGACGACAGGCTTGCCACTGCCGGGTCCTGCATCACCACCTTGGCCACGGCCTGCTGCCGGCGCGCCATGGCGTCGAACGAGGTGGTCTGGGCGGCCTCGGTGATGCCCTGGATCACGCCGGTGTCCTGCACCGGGAAGAAGCCCTTTGGCACCAGCAGATACAGCAGTCCGGTCAGCACCAGCGTGGCCACGGCCACGACCAGCGTCGCTTTCTGACGATCGAGCACCCACTCCAGCGCACGGCCGTAGCGCTCGATCACGTTGTCGAAGAAGCGGCCGCTGGCGCGGTGAAAGCGCGACAGCTTCTCTTCCGGCACATGGTGCAGCAGGCGCGCGCACATCATCGGCGTGAGCGTCAGCGATACCACCGCCGAGATCAGGATCGACACCGCCAGCGTGATCGCGAATTCCCGGAACAGGCGCCCGACCACGTCGCCCATGAACAGCAGCGGGATCAGCACCGCCACCAGCGAGAAGGTCAGCGAGATGATGGTGAAGCCGATTTGTTTCGAGCCCTTGAGCGCCGCCGCCATCGGCGAATCGCCCTTCTCGATGTAGCGCATGATGTTCTCGATCATCACGATCGCATCATCGACCACGAAGCCGGTGGCTATCGTCAGTGCCATCAGCGTCAGGTTGTTGATCGAGAAGCCGGCCAGGTACATCACGCCGAAGGTGCCCACCAGCGACAGCGGCACCGCCACGCCCGGGATGATGGTGGCCGGTATATTGCGCAGGAACAGGAAGATCACCAGCACCACCAGCGCGATCGCCAGCAGCAGCTCGAACTGCACGTCCTCGACCGAGGCGCGGATGGTGGTGGTGCGGTCGGTCAGCAGCTGCACGTGGACCGAGGCCGGCAGCGCATTCTGCAGTTGCGGCAGCAGCGCCTTGATGCGGTCCACCACTTCGATCACGTTGGCACCGGGCTGGCGCTGGATATTCAGCACGATCGCGGGCTTGTCGTTGGCCCAGGCGGCCAGGCGGCTGTTCTCGGGGCCGTCGACGATCTCGGCCACGTCGGTGATGCGGATCGGCGCGCCGTTCCTGTAGCCCAGGATGATCTGGCGGTATTCGTCGGCCGAGCGCAGCTGGTCGTTGGCGTCGATGGTGGAGGCGCGCGCGGGGCCGTCGAAGCTGCCCTTGGCGCCGTTGACGTTGGATGCGCCAATGGCGGTGCGCAGGTCGTCGATCGACATGCCCAGCGAAGCCAGCGCGGCCGGGTTGGCCTGGATGCGCACCGCGGGGCGCTGGCCGCCGCTGATGGTGACCAGGCCCACGCCCTGGATCTGCGAGATCTTCTGTGCCACGCGCGTGTCGACCATGTCCTGCAGCCTGGGCAGCGGCATGGTGTCCGAGGTCATGGCGATGGTCATGATCGGCGCGTCGGCCGGGTTGACCTTGCTGTAGACCGGCGGCATCGGCAGGTCGGATGGCAGCAGGTTGCTGCCGGCGTTGATGGCGGCCTGCACCTCCTGCTCGGCCACGTCCAGCGGCAGCGTCAGCTCGAACTGCAGCGTGATCACCGAAGCGCCGCCCGACGAGGACGACGACATCTGCTTCAGGCCCGGCATCTGGCCGAACTGCCGCTCCAGCGGCGCGGTCACCGACGAGGTCATCACGTCCGGGCTGGCGCCAGGATAGAGCGTAGTGACCTGGATGGTCGGGTAGTCGACCTCGGGCAGCGCCGACAGCGGCAGCAGCCGGTACGCCACCAGCCCGGACAGCAAGATGGCCAGCATCAGCAGCGCCGTGGCGACCGGGCGCTCGATGAAGAGGCGTGAGGGGTTCATGCGCTGTCCTTACTGCTGCGCGCCGCCGGCGGGCGGGGCGCTGGCGCCGGCCTGGCGGTGGCGGCGATGTTCGCCGGCCGCGCCGGGGGCCGCGGCCCCGCTGGCGTCGGCGTGCGCGCCGCTGGCACCGCCGCCGTCCCGGTTGCGGCGGCCGCGCCCGCGCGGCTGGCTGGCCGGCACCACCGCGGCGGCGCGCGCGGCCGGGTCGACGGCCTCCACCGTCATGCCTTCCTTGAGGCGGTCGGCGCCGTCCACCACCACGCGCTGGCCGGGCTCCAGGCCCTTGAGCACGGCATTGCGGCTGCCGTCGCCCGGGCCCAGCGTGACCACCTGCACCTTGACCTTGCTGCTGTCATCCACGGTGTAGACGAAGGTACCCTGCTGGCCGCGCTGGATCGCCGCCACGGGGATCACGGTGGCGTCCCTGAGCGTATCGACGCGCGTGCGCACGTTGACGAACTGGTTGGGGAACAGCATGCCGTCGGCGTTGGGGAAGACCGCCTTGAGCTTGACCGTGCCGGTGGTGGTGTCGATCTGGTTGTCGGTGGTCAGCAGCGTACCTTCGCCGAGCTGGTTGCGCACCTGGCGGTCCCACGCCTGCACCGGAAGTTCTTCGCCGGCGTTGAGCTTCTTCAGCACCGAGGGCAGGTTGTCCTCGGGGATGGTGTACATCACGGCGATGGGCTGGATCTGCGTGATCAGCGCGATGCCGTTGGTGTCGCTGGTATTGACGATATTGCCGGGGTCGACCTGGCGCAGGCCGATGCGGCCCGACACCGGCGCGACGATCCTGGTATAGCCCAGCTGCAGGCGCGCGTTGGCGACATTGCCCTGGTCGGTCTTGACCACGCCCTCGTACTGGCGCACCAGCGCGTCCTGGGTATCGACCTGCTGCTTGGAGATCGAGTCCTGGCCCAGCAGGGTGCGGTAGCGCTGCTGGTCGAGCCTGGCGTTCTGCAGCAGTGCCTGGTCGCGCGCGAGCTGGCCCACGGCCTGGTCCAGCGCCGCCTGGAACGGGCGCGGGTCGATCTCGGCCAGCACGTCGCCGGCCTTGACCATCTGGCCTTCCTTGAACAGCACCTTGAGCAGCGGGCCGGACACCTGCGCGCGCACGGTGACGTTGGACACCGGGGTCACGTTGCCCAGGCCGTTGAGCACCACATCCATATCGCGCTTGGCCACGGTGGCGACCACCACGGGCGAGCGCGGCATGCCGGGGCCGCCGGCGCCACCCCGCGCGCCCGGGCCGCTGGCGCCCCGCTGCGCGCCTGCAGCCCCGGCCGTCTCCTGCGGCGCCTGGCCGCGATGGGCGTACCAGTACCAGGCGCCCCCCGCGAGCAGCAGCACCAGCACGCCGGCGGTCAGCCGGCGCCGGCCGGTGCGCCGCGGCGGAGTGCCCTCGGGCGCAGGCGAAGACGGGGTCGGGGAGGGGGTAGGCTGGCCTTGTTCGGGGTTGGACATGTCCGCAAATCCTGGGGGCGGCGCGCGCGGCGCGCCTGCAATGTTCGGTCTGGCAAGTGACGATGCAGCAGTATGCCGCAACGCCACGGGCGCCGGCCCGCCGCGTGGAGGGGCACGCCGCGGGTGGCCGGCAGGCCGGCAAGTGCCGTGTGGCGCGCAATGCGGCGGCGCCGGTGGCACGTCATGCCGCAAGGATAATGTGCGGGCCCGGACGCCCGTATTTCGGCGCCCGGCGCTTTTATTACAGCGGATTACCAGCGCCCCGGGTGTAACCTCCGGAAACAAAACCGCCCGGCCAAACCGGCATGTGTGGCGCCGGGGCTGACTATCATGTGCCTATGCGAACGAACCAGCCTACCCAGATCCTCGTCGTCGACGACGATCCCGAACTTCGCGACCTGCTGCGCGAGTACCTGACCCAGCAGGGCTTTGCCGTCTCGGTGATGCATGACGGCGACGGCCTGCAGGCGCGCCTGGAGCGCGAGCGCCCGGCGCTGATCGTGCTGGACCTGATGATGCCCAAGGTCGACGGCCTGACCGCGCTGCGCAACCTGCGCGCCAAGAACGACGACATCCCCGTAATCCTGCTCACGGCCCGCAGCGACGAGATCGACCGCATCGTCGGGCTCGAGATCGGCGCCGACGACTACCTCGGCAAGCCGTTCTCGCCGCGCGAGCTGCTGGCGCGCATCAACGCCGTGCTGCGCCGCAAGCTGGCACGCCCCGCGGCCGCGCCCGAGGACCGCGAATCGGTCGCCTTCGGCCCGTTCCGCGTCAATTTCCGCCAGCGCACGCTGGGCCGTGCCGGCCAGACGCTGTCGATCAGCGATACCGAGTTCGCGCTGCTCAAGCTGCTGCTGATGCATCCGCTCGAAGTGCTGTCGCGCGAGCGCATCGTCGAGCTGATGTACGGCAGCGCCAGCGGCATCAGCGACCGCGGTATCGACGTGCAGATCTGGCGCCTGCGCCGGCTGCTCGATGAAGACGCGCAGCGCCCGCGCTATATCCAGACCGTGCGCGGGCGCGGCTATACCTTCGTGCCCGACGAAGCGGAAGAGATGTCCGCGGGACTCCCCGAATAATGGCCGCGGCGCCCGCCCCCTGGCGCCGCATGCCACCAGAGCCTGCTTTCCGATGAAGTTGCGACGTATCGACACCCTGTTCGGCCGCATTGCGCTGCTGATTGCCGCCGTGCTTGTGATCAGCCATTTCTCATGGCTGGCCATCCTGCGCATGGACCGCCGCCAGCAGCAGGTGGACTATTCAGTCGAGCAGATGCTGTTCCAGCTCGACAGCATCGAGCGCGCGCTCGACGCGCGTCCGCCGGCGAAGCTGCCCAGCCTGGTTGAGACAGCCAACACGGCCGACGCCGAAGAGCATGCCGTCGTGCCCAAGGGCGGGCGCTCGCGCCGGCTGGTCGAGCAGTTCATCGGCAGGCTGCCGCAGGGCACCGAGATCCGGCTGGAGGACGAGACCACGCCGCGCATCTGGATCAAGCTGCCCAGCCGGGCCCGCTGGATCGCCATGCCGATCCTCTGGGTCCACAATCCGCCGCCTGACAACCGGCTGGTGCCTGGCGTGATGCTGGTGGTGGGCGTGGCCATCGTCTTTGCCGTGCTGATCGCCTGGCAGATCCAGCGGCCGGTGCGCGACATGGCCAATGCGGCAGAGCTGCTGTCGCGCCAGCACGCCGTGCCGCCGCTGCGCGAGCGCGGCCCGCATGAGCTGCGCCAGCTGATCGAGCGTTTCAACCGCATGGTGGCCGACCTGGCGCGCATCGACCAGGAGCGCAACACCATGCTGGCCGGCATCGCGCATGACCTGAAGACACCGCTGGCGCGGCTGCGCCTGCGCGCCGAGATGCTGGCCGATCCCAAGGCCGCCGCGGGGGTGACGCGCGACGTCGAGTCCATGTCGGCCATCGTCGAGCAGTTCCTGAGCTTCGCGCAGACCAGCGAGTCGACCGCGCGCCCGGTGCCGGTGGACCGGCGCGTCAATGAGCTGGCCGCGTCGCTGGCCGAGCAGGAGCGCCAGGTGGTGCTGTCGCTGGGCGCGGGCGAGGGCTTCCGCATGATCGCCACGCAGCTGGACCGGATCGTCGGCAACCTGGTCGACAACGCCTACGCGTATGGCAAGCCGCCGGTATGCATCGCGACCGCGCGCACGCCGGAGGGTTACCTGCTGGTGGTGGAGGATCAGGGCGCCGGCATTCCCGAGGATGACAAGGAACGCGCCACGCTGCCCTTTGTGCGGCTGGACCCGGCCCGGGGCGGCAATGCGCATTCCGGGCTGGGGCTGGCGATCGTGGACCGGCTGGTGCGGCAGGCGGGTGGGAAGCTGAACCTGGTGAATGCCGATGGTGGCGGGTTCCGGGTGGAGATGCTGTTCGGGGCAGCCGAGGCCTGAGCCGGCGTCAGGGCTGCCTCAGGCCGTTTTCAGACCTTCTTTTTCTCCCCGATCCGGCTTTCCTTCCCGGCCAGCAGCTTGGCAATATTCTGCCGGTGCCGAGCAATCAGCAGCACGCTGATCACGAAGATCGCCCCCGTCATCACATCCACGCCGTTCATCAGCACATGGAAGAACGGCGCGAAGATCGCCGCCACCAGTGCCGCCAGCGACGAGTAGCGGAAGAAGAACGCGATGATCAGCCACGTGGCCAGCGTGCCCAGGCCGAGGATCGGGTCGATGGCGAGCAGGATGCCGGCCGCGGTGGCCACGCCCTTGCCGCCGGCGAAGCGGTGGTACACCGGGAACAGGTGCCCCAGGAAGACCGCCAGCGCCACCATGGCCAGGCCGGTTTCGTTCAGCCCGTAGGCCGGCCCGAAGCGCGCGGCCAGCCATACCGCCAGCCAACCCTTCAGGGCATCGCCGATCAGCGTCAGGATGGCGGCCTTCTTGTTGCCGGTGCGCAGCACGTTGGTGGCGCCGGGATTGCCGGAGCCATAGGAGTGCGGGTCCGGCAGGCCCATCAGCTTGCTGACGACCACAGCGAAGGAAACGGAGCCGATCAGGTAGGCGGCGAGGGCGAATAGCAGATTGGCCATGTGTAGTGGGGTGTTTTCAGGCTGGCGCGATTGTAGCGCGGCAGGGGCCTCGCTACGTCCGTGACTTTCCGGATTGGCATCGAGGCTTGCCTCGGTTTGTGCGGGGGCTCTCAGTCAGGCAGTGCGCATTGCACCGGCTGGGCGTCCACCAGCATGGGCAGCAGCTTCGGGTCCACGCTGACCAGGTAGCCGCGGCGCCCGCCGTTGATATAGATGCGCGCCAGCTCCAGCACGGTCGATTCGACGTAGACCGGCATGCGCTTGCGCGTGCCGAAGGGCGAGGTGCCGCCCACCATGTAGCCGCTGTGGCGCTGCGCCACCTCGGGCTTGCACGGCTGCACGCTCTTGCGGCCGGCCTGGCGCGCCAGGTTCTTGGTCGAGACCGAGCAGTCGCCGTGCATCAGCACCACCAGCGGCTGCGCGCGCTCGTCTTCCATGATCAGGGTCTTGATCACGTCGTGCTCGGGAACGCCCAGCTGGCGCGCCGATTCGCCGGTGCCGCCGTGCTCGACATAGTCATACGGATGCTCGCCGAAGGCGACGCCATGCTTGCGCAGGTACTGCGTCGCGGGGGTTTCTGATACGTGCCTGGTCTTGCTCATGACAGTGGTCGCCGCCCGCTTGTTCAGCCGCGCGGATGGTGCTGCTGGTGCAGCTCGCGCAGGCGTTCGCGGGCGACGTGCGTATAGATCTGGGTGGTGGAAATATCGGCGTGGCCCAGCAGCAGCTGCACCACGCGCAGGTCGGCGCCGTGGTTGAGCAGGTGCGTGGCAAAGGCGTGCCGCAGCGTGTGCGGCGACAGCGGCGCGTGCACGCCGGCATCGCGCGCATGGCGCTTGATCAGGTGCCAGAACGCCTGCCGCGTCATGCCTTCGCCGCGCTGCGTGACAAAGAGCGCGTCGCAGGCGCGCCCGGCCAGCAGCGCGGGGCGCGCACTGGCCAGGTAGCGGCGCAGCCAGTCGCCGGCCTGCTGGCCGAACGGCACCAGCCGCTCCTTGTCGCCCTTGCCGCCGACCACGCGCGCCACGCCTTCGTTCAGGCCGATCTCGATGGTCTTCATCTGCGTGAGCTCCGACACGCGCAGCCCGCTGGCGTACATCAGTTCCAGCATGGTGCGGTCGCGCAGCCCCAGCGGCGTGTCGGTGTCGGGCGCTTCGAGCAGCGCGTCGACCTGGGACTCGGTCAGGGTCTTGGGGTAGCGCGGCGGCTGCTTGGCGGGGCGCAGCAGCAGGCAGGGGTCGGCTTCGACCAGGTGTTCGCGCAGCGCCCACTGGTAGAAGCGGCGGAACACCGCCAGGCGACGGTTGGCCGACGAGGCGCGGCTCTGCGTGTGGCGTGCGTTGAAGTAGGCCGACAGCGCGCCGTCGTCCGCGCCCGGCAACTCGCCGCGGTGCTCATGCTGCAACCAGCGCGCCAGCAGCGTCAGGTCGCGCCGGTAGGCATCGATGGTATTGCGCGAGAGGCCGTCTTCCAGCCACAGCGCGTCGCAGAAGCGGCTGACCAGTGCCACGTCGGCGTCGCTGGGCGCGGCGGCGATGTCAGGTGCCTGGGCGGCGCCGCTCATATCAGCATGGCGCCCTCATGGCGCAGCAGCCAGCGTTTGACGTCGAGGTAGAAGCCGTCTTCGGCATGGGGCGAGAACCCGCCGATGCCGCGCGCCGAGACTACGCGATGGCAGGGGATCACGATCGGGAACGGGTTCTGCCCGCAGGCTTGGCCCACCGCGCGCGGCATCGCGCCGATGGCCTCGGCGATGGTGCCATAAGTGGTCACCGCGCCGCGCGGCACCGCGCTGATGGCCTGCCACACGCGCTGCTGGAAGTCGCTGCCGGCCGGGGCCAGCGGCAGGTCGAAGGCGGCGTCGGGGTTGGCGTAGTAGGCCTCCAGTTGCGCCGCGAGCTGTTGCGTCAGCGCGTCCGCCGGGGCGCGCGCCTCGACGTGCCCGGGAAGGTACACGATGGCCCGGATGCGCGCGCCGTCCGTGCGCACCCCGATCTTGCCGAAGGGGGCGGGGAGGATGGCGTCATAGGTGGCGGGCATGGCGGTCAGGCTGGGGCGAATGCTGGATTTTAGTGCTTTTTGGCGCGGGCAAGAAAAAAGGGCCGCCTCGCGGCGGCCCTTTGCGGGTGGCGTCACACCGGCCGGATCATTGCTCCAGCTTGATGTTCTGCACCTTCACAAGATTCTTCATCTTGTCGAATTCCTTCTTGATCTCGGCCGCATGCTGCGCCGGCGTGTTGCCCGACGGCTCGGCGCCGGCGGTGCGCAGGCGCTGCTGGAAGTCCTTGTCCTGCAGGGCCTTGACGGCGGCCTCGTTGAGCTTCTTGATGACGTCGTCAGGCGTGCCGGCCGGCGCCACCAGGCCGTACCAGGCCGGGTCGTTCGGCTCCTTCAGGCCCATTTCGCCGAAGGTCGGCACGTTGGGCATGGATTCCAGGCGCTTGTTCCAGGCCACCACGATCGGGCGCAGCTTGCCGGCCTTGATGTAGGGGATCGAAGAGGGCAGGTTGTCCACCATGATCGGCACCTGGCCGGCCAGCACGTCGTTCAGCGCCGGGCCCGCGCCGCGGTACGGGATATGGACCATGAAGGTCTTGGTCGAGACCTTGAACTGCTCGCCCAGCATGTGGCCGAAGCCGCAGGTGCCCGACGAGGCGTACGAATACTTGCCCGGGTTGGCCTTCAGCACGGCCAGGAACTCCTTGTAGTCCTTGGCCGGGAAGCTCGGGTTCACGGCGATCACGTTGGCCACGTTGGCCAGGTTGGTGATGGGCTTGAAGTCCTTGATCGGGTCGTACGACAGCTTGGGGTTGCAGGCCGGGTTCACGGCCATGGTCGAGACCGTGGAGATGCCGATGGTGTAGCCGTCCGGCGCGGCCTTGGCGATCGCGTCGGCACCGATCGAACCGCCCCCGCCGGCGCGGTTCTCCACCACCACGGGCTGGCCCAGGATGCGGCTCATCTGGTCCGCGGCGCCGCGGCCGACGATGTCGGTGGTGCCGCCGGGTGCGAACGGAATGATCAGTCGGATCGGCTTGGTGGGGTAGCTCTGGGCCTGCGCCGCGGTGGCGGCGGCGGCCAGGGCCAGGGTCAGTGCGAGTTTGCCAGCTTGCATGAGATCATGTCTCCCGTCAGGAAATCCGGGCAGGGTGCCGCCCGGAAGAAAAGAAGCCGTCGCCGTGCCACAGGTGGGGCCGTGCGCCGGCAGCGTAATTGTGTCAGCCGCCCAGCAGCCCGCGCTTGACCTCGGCGTCGACCGGGCGCTCGCCCAGGAAGACCCGCAGCACGGCCTGGTAGAAGTCTTCGCCGGGGATCGGCCGGCCGCGAGGCGTGCCGTTGATGGCGATGACGGTCCCCGTCTGCGGGGAAAAATCCAGGTTGATCACGTCGCCCTTGTGCGCGGTGCCGACCTCGCCCAGGGTGCGCTCGAACTGTACCAGCCGCGTGGCCAGCCCCTGCATCTGCTGCTCGCTGTGGTTGTTGCGGATACCCTGGCGGATGGCGCGCACGACGTCCGGCGGTTCGGTCTCGCGCAGCATGCGCAACTGTAGCCGCTTTGCGCCGGGCGTGCCCAGCACCAGGGCCGCGTTGCGGGCTTTCTCCTGCAGGTACAGGGCGGCCACGTAGCCCTTGGCCAGGAAGCCCGCGCGCAGGGCGGTGCCGTTGAGCTGCAGTTCCTTGCCGCCCACGCGCGCCGCATCGTCAAAACGTATCCCTTCGATTTCCACCGAGCGTGCCGGCACCGGTACGGCGCCCGCGGCCGTGGCGGCGCACAGCGCCACCAGCACGGCGGCCAGGCGCAGGCAGCGGCCCGGGTGCAGACCAGGGCGGAAGGGGGCTCGGAGGTGGGTGTCCGGGCGCGACGGCGCGGACCGGGTGCGGGACAACATGGCGGCAGGCGTACAACTTGGCATGCCATGCTGGCCTAAATCTGGAAAAATACCTATCCGTATCTGCCCTAGTCCGCACATTACGGTTTTTTGCCGTTATCTACCCCCCGCCACCGCCGCCGCAATCCCGCGCGACGGCCCGCAGGGCAGCTGCCGCGTCATGCCACCGCCACCAAAACAACGATAAATGTCTTCTGCTCTCCTGCTGGTCCCGGACTTCAGCCTGATCCTCATCGGCTGGCTGCTGGTGCGGTATACCCCGTTCGACCGTGCCTTCTGGGGCGGGGTGGAGCGCCTGGTCTACTTCGTGCTGTTCCCGGCGCTGCTGCTGCAGTCGACCAATACCGCGGTGCTGGATTTCTCGTCGACCTCGGCCATGCTGGGGCTGGCGCTGCTGGTGATGGCCACCGGCATGGCCGGCGGCTACGCCGTCAAATGGGTGTTGCGGCCGGATGCGCTGAGCTTTGCCTCGGGCCTGCAGACCGCGTTCCGCTTCAATTCCTATATCGGGCTGGCGCTGGCCTCGCGCCTGGGCGGCTCCGAGGGGCTGGCGCTGATGGCGGTGATCGTCGGCTGCACGGTGCCGCTGTGCAACGTGGCGGCGGTGTGGGCGCTGGCGCGGCACGGCCAGACCGCGCTGTGGAAAGAGCTGGCGCGCAACCCGCTGATCCTGGCCACTGCCGGCGGCCTGCTCACCAACCTGATGGGGCTGCATGCGCCCGAGGTGCTGGGCATGACGCTGAACCGGCTGGGCTCGGCCTCGACCGCGCTGGGGCTGATGACGGTGGGCGCCGGGCTGCAGATGAGCGGTGCCACCGGCACCGCGGGGCCGGTGGCCTGGTGGACCGGGGTCAAGCTGCTGGCGATGCCGTGCGTGGCCTGGCTGGTGGGGCGGCACCTGCCGCTGACCGCGCTGCAGTACCAGATCGTGGTGCTGTATGCCTCGCTGCCCACGGCCTCCAGCGCGTATATCCTGGCGGTGCGCATGGGCGGCAACGGGCCGATGGTGGCGGCGACGATTTCGCTGATGACGGTGGCGGCGATCGTGACCACGCCGCTGTGGCTGGCGCTGGTCAGCTAGTCCGGCGGCGGGCCGCCCTGGGCCAGGGCCCAGTCGATATGCTCGCGCACCAGCGGCGTGGCGCTCTCGCGCCGCTCCAGCAGTGCTGCGCGGATGCGCGCGGCCAGGGCCGCGTCTTCGGCGCGCGTGCCCGACAGCGCCGCGCGCAGGCTGTTGCCCAGACCCACAGCCAGGTTGCGCAGCCAGCGCTCATGGCCGATGCGGCGGATCGGGCTGCCTTCGAGCCGCTGGTTGAATTCCGCTTCGGTCCACTGGAACAGCGCCACCATGTCGGGCGCGTCGAGCCCGTTGCGCACGTCGAAGTCCGGCACCATGGCCACATGCGCGAACTTGTTCCACGGGCAGGCCAGCTGGCAGTCGTCGCAGCCGTAGACGCGGTTGCCCATGGGCGCGCGGAACTCCACCGGAATCGGGCCCTTGTGCTCGATGGTCAGGTAGGAGATGCAGCGGCGCGCGTCCAGCCGGTACGGCGCCACGATGGCGCGCGTGGGGCAGATGTCCAGGCAGCGGTGGCAGTTGCCGCAGTGGCCGGACTCGGGGGCGTCGGCCGGCAGCGGGATGTCGACCAGGATCTCGCCCAGGAAGAACATCGAGCCGCCGTCGCGGTCCAGCAGCAGCGTATGCTTGCCGCGCCAGCCGAGCCCGCCCTGGCTGGCCAGCGCCACTTCCATGACGGGTGCGGAATCGGTAAAGACACGGTAGCCGAATTTTCCGATTTCGGCCTCGATCCGGCTGGCCAGCTGCTGCAAACGGCTGCGCAGCACCTTGTGATAATCGCGGCCGCGCGCATACAGCGACACCACCGCCGTGGCCGGATCGTCCAGCCGCGCCAGCTCGTGCCGGCGCCAGTCGGTGGCGCCGGCCTGCGCGCCGGCAGCCGGAAGGTACGGCATCCGCGCCACGATCGCGCGCACGGTGCCGGGCACCAGTTCGGCCGGCCGGGCGCGCCGCAGGCCGTGGTTCGCCATATAATCCATGTCGCCGTGGTAGCCCTGCGCCAGCCACGCCATCAGCCCCGGCTCGGCATGACTGAGGTCGACATCGGCGATGCGCACCGAGGCAAAGCCCAGTTCCGCGCCCCATGCGCGGATCGACGCGGCCAGTGCCGCAAGTTCCCCGGGGCCCGCGGCCAGGTGGGCGGCGGTGCCGGGAACGGGGGTAGGTGGCGCATCTGCCTGCCCTGGGGCGACTCGGTCGATCATCCCTGAATTGTACGCAATGCCCTTGCTCGAAGAACGCACCCTGACGCTGCCCGACGAAGCCGCCACCGCGCGCCTGGGCGCCGCGCTGGCCGCCGCCGTGCAGGCCATGCCGCCGCGCACGGTGCATGTGCAGCTGTCCGGCGACCTGGGCGCCGGCAAGACCACGCTGACGCGCACGATCCTGCGCGCGCTCGGCCATGCGGGCAAGGTCCGCAGCCCCACCTACACGCTGTGCGAGCCCTACGAGGTGGCCCGCGCCGACGGCTCGCCGCTGACCGTCTACCACTTCGACCTGTACCGCTTTGCCGATCCCGAAGAGTGGATCGACGCGGGTTTTCGCGACTGCTTCGCCGAACCGGCCTTCAACCTGGTCGAGTGGCCGGAAAAGGCCGGCCGCCTGCTCGGGGAACCGGATCTCCATATGTTGCTCCAATCGGACATGGCCGGGGCGGATGATGCCGGCGAGCGGCGGATCGCGACGATGCGCGCCTATACTCACACTGGACTTACCCTGCTGAACGCATGCTGATCAAGCGACTTGCCACCGACCGCCCCGATGGACCCGACGGCCTGCTGCAGGCGCGCCGCAAATGGATGGCGCAGGCACTGAAGCTGGGCGCGGGCACGGCCGTGCTGACCCTGGCCGGCCCGCAGATCGCGTTTGGCGCCGGCATCGTCGCGGTGCGCGTATGGCCGGCCGAGGACTACACCCGCGTCACCATCGAATCCGATTCCCCGCTGGCCGCCGTGCACCAGATGATCCGCGACCCCGACCGGCTGGTGGTGGACATCGACGGCCTGGACCTGTCGCCCACGCTGCGCGAGCTGGTGGCCAAGATCACCCCGAACGACCCCTATATCCAGACCGTGCGCGTCGGCCAGAACCGCCCGCGCGTGGTCCGCATGGTGTTCGACCTGAAGGAAAACGTGGCGCCGCAGGTGTTCACGCTGGCGCCGATCGGCAGCTACCGCAACCGCCTGGTGTTCGACCTGTACCCGGTCAATCCGCCCGATCCGCTGTGGAAGCTGGTGCGCGACACCGAGGAAAAGCAGCGCCGCTTCGCCACCTCGGACCCGGCGCCGGGCAACGATGGCATCGCCGGCGCGCCGGCCGGTGCCGAGGAAGACGCGATCGGCGCGCTGGTGCGCCGCTTCGACGAGAAGGGCGAGGTGCCGCCCACCACCGCGCCGCTGCCGCCGCCGGTGGCCTCGGCCCGGCCCAGGCCGTCGGCACCGCCGGTGCCGAGCCCCAATGCCCCGGTGGTGCCGCCGGTCGCACGCGACAATCCCACTGCCGAACGGCCCTTCAAGATGCGCCGCCTGCTGACCGTGGCGATCGATCCCGGCCATGGCGGCGAAGACCCGGGCGCGATCGGCGCCGCCGGCTCGCGCGAGAAAGACGTGGTGCTGCAGATCGCGCACCGCCTGCGCGCCAAGATCGATGCCCAGCCCAATATGCGCGCGATGATGACGCGCGACGCCGACTTCTTCGTGCCGCTGAACGTGCGCGTGCAGAAGGCGCGCCGGGTGCAGGCCGACCTGTTCGTATCGATCCACGCCGATGCCTTCCTGTCGCCCGAGGCACGCGGCGCGTCAGTGTTCGCGCTGTCCGAGCGCGGCGCCTCCAGTACCGCGGCTCGCTGGCTAGCCAACAAGGAAAACGCTTCCGACCTGATCGGCGGCGCCAACATGGGCAACAAGGATGCGCAGGTGGCGCGCGTGCTGCTGGACCTGTCCACCACCGCGCAGATCAATGACAGCCTGCAGGTCGGCAAGGCCGTGCTGGGCGAGATCGGCGGCATCAACAAGCTGCACAAGGGCAGCGTCGAGCAGGCCGGGTTTGCGGTGCTGAAGGCGCCGGATATCCCGTCGATCCTGATCGAGACGGCCTTTATCAGCAATCCGGAAGAAGAGCGCAAGCTCAACGATAACGCGCACCAGGAGCAGCTGGCCAATGCCATCCTGAAGGGGATCCGGTCGTACTTCGCGCGCAATCCGCCGCTGTCGAAGAATCCGTCAGTGTGAGTCTGGCGGGCACAAAAAAACCGGGGCATGCCCCGGTTTTTTCATGGCTGCGTGCCTCAGGCCCGCGCCGCGGCCTGGTCCTCCTGCAAGGCATCGCGGTCGGCATAGCGCGACGCGATCACCGAGCACACGATCAGCTGCAGCTGGTGATAGACCATCAGCGGCAGCACCAGCAGGCCCAGCGCCGGATGGCCGGCAAACAGGATCTTGGCCATCGGGATGCCGTTGGCCAGGCTCTTCTTGGAGCCGCAGAACACCGCCGTGATCTCGTCCTCGACAGAGAAGCCAAGGCGGCGCGCGGTCAGCGTGGTAAAGCCCAGCACCACGAACAGCAGCACCGCGGCGATCAGCATCACTGCGCCGATGGTCTGCCACTGGTACTGGTGCCACAGGCCCTGGGCGGTGGCATCGCAGAATGAGGAATAGACGATCAGCACGATCACGCCGCGGTCGATCTTGTTGGTGATGTGCTTCTTTTTCGCCAGCCAGCTGCCGATCAGCGGACGCAGCATCTGCCCCAGCGCGAACGGCAGCAGCAGTTGCAGCGCCACGCCGGTGAGCGCCTTGCCCAGCGGCATCGAGGCGCCGCTGGCGCTGATCACCAGCCCCATCAGCAGCGGCGTGACCAGCATGCCGATCAGGCCCGAGATGGTGGCGTTGAAGATCGCTCCGGACACATTGCCGCGCGCCATCGAGGTCATGGCCACCGACGACGATACCGTCGACGGCAGCGCGCACAGGAAGAACACGCCCAGCAGCAGGTCCGGCGGCAGCGTATTGCGCAGCGACAGCATCAGCAGCACGCCCACCACCGGGAACACCACGTAGGTGAAGGTCTGCACGAACACATGCAGGCGCCAGTGCTTGGCACCCGACACCAGCTTGTCGCGCGAGAGCGCCGCGCCGTGCAGGAAGAACACCAGCGCCACGCCCAGGCTGGTCACCACGCCCAGGTGCAGCGGGCCGTCGCCGGCGCCGATTTCAGGGGCGGCCAGCGCAATGGCGATGGCCGTCAACATGACGAGAACGAAGCGGTCGATCAGGTCATAAAGTTTCTTGAGCTTGCGGACAATGCGAGACATGACTGCGGGTGGATCCTGCGATGTTAGGGTTTTGCCTAGTATTGGACGCCAGCCAAGTCTAGAATGCAAATTCATTTATAGAATCTATTTATCCGGCCGTTGCATGAATTACACACTGCGCCAGTTGCGCGTCTTCCTGGCCGTGGCCAATACCGGCGGCTTCAGCCGGGCCGCCGATGTGGTCGGCCTGACCCAGCCTGCGGTCAGCCGCGGCGTGGCTGAGCTGGAAGAGGCACTTGGCGTGCGCCTGCTGGACCGCACCACGCGCGAGGTGGTGCTGACCGAGGCCGGCCACGCGCTGGCGCCAGCGCTGGAGCGGCTGCTCGGGCAGCTCGACGACACGCTGGAAGAGACGCGCCAGCTTGGTGAACGCTATCGCGGTCGCGTAGTGATAGCTGGTGCGCCGACGATCTCGGCCCGGCTGATGCCGCTGTACGTGGCCGCCTGCGCCGCCCAGTACCCCGAGATCCGCCTGACCGTGCGTGACAACGTGCAGGCCGACGGCCTGGAGCAGGTGCGCGCCGGCGCCGTGGACTTTGGCGTGCTGATCGATCCGCTGGTGCGCGACGGGCTGGTGGTGGAGCCGGTGGCGACCGACCCGTTCTGCTTTGTCTGCCGGCGCGACCATCCGCTGGCGCAGTCGCCTTCGGTGCCATGGGCGGCGCTGCATGGAATGCAACTGGTGCTGCTGGACTTTGCCTCCGGCAGCCGGCCGCTGATCGACCGCGTGTTCGGCCGGCATGGCGTGGTGCCGCTGGTGGTGCAGGAGCTGGGCCACTCGGCGAGCGTGTTCGGCATGGTCGAGGCCGGCATCGGCGCATCGGTGCTGCCGTCGTTCTCGCTGCCGCTGCCGGCGGCGTCGCCGCTGGTGTGGCGCCCGCTGGTGCCGTGCGAGGAGCGCAGCATCGTCATGGTCCGGCGCGAGGACCGTTCACTGTCGCCGGCCGCGGCGGCGGTGTGGGACCTGGTGCGCCGCCTGACCGTGCGCGCCGAGGCGCCCGCAATGAGCGCCGCGGCCTGACCCGGTCACACTCTGTCAACGCGCGGTGACCATCACCGCTTCCAGTTCAAAGCTGCCGTCGGCCTGTACGCGATAGTGCGCGCGCACTTCCGCAGGCGCCATCTGCCACAGGTGGCGGATGGCCTCCACGGCCACCGGCGCGGTGCGCATGCGCCTGACCCAGCTGTCGAACTCGATGCCGATGCGCCAGATGTCCGATACGGCGATGCCATCGGCGCCAAAGCCTGCCGCCTCGAACATCGACTGCCACCCCGCCGGCGTGTAATCGCGCACGTGCGAGGGATCGCGCAGCAGTTCCACCGATTGCAGCCAGGTATCGCGCAGCGGATCCGGCGCACCGGCAATATCGATCAGCACCACTTTGCCGCCGGGCTTGAGCACCCGCCGGATCTCGGCCAGTGCCGACGGGACGTCGCGCCAGTGGTGCGCGCTCATGCGCGAGACCACCGCGCAGAAGCTGGCATCGTCGAACGGCAGCTGCTCGGCAGCGCCCTGGCGCGTGCGGATATTGGCCAGCCCGCGCTCGCGCGCCGCGGCCTCGACCACAGCCAGCATGTCCGCCGACAGATCGTAAGCCGTCACTTCGCCCGCAATCGCTGCCGCGGCGAAGCTGGCATGGCCCGCGCCGCAGCCCAGGTCCAGCACGCGGCTGCGCGGGCGGTTGGCTGCGGGGATCAGCGCGGCCAGTTCGTCTTTCAGTTGCTGCAGGTCCGCGCCGCTGGCGTGGACGGCGCTGGTGAGGTAGGCGCTGGCGGTGGCGCCGAACTGGGCGGCGACGAGTTCCTGCTGTTGCATGGTGCTGGGCTCCTTGGGCCACGCCCAGATCGGCGGGCGGCCTTCTTTGTTGGGGGAGGGGACTTGCCCGCGAGGCGGGTTCGGCATACTGTAGGCGGGCAGTTTTCCCGGTACAAGTTACCGATTTATCCTGGTATAAGCGGCACCAGCCTGTCATGCCCTTGTCTGCCGATCCCGCTGTTGTCCCGTCTGCATCGCCATCGTCGCGCGAATCCGTGCTGGGCGCTTTCCTGCGTGCGCACCGTGAACGGCTGGCGCCGGCCGATGTCGGGCTCGCACCGGGCCGGCGCCGCCGCACCCCCGGCCTGCGCCGCGAGGAAGTCGCGCAATTGGCGGGCTTGAGCGCGACCTGGGTGACGTGGCTGGAGCAGGGGCGGCCGGTATCGCTGTCGGCACGCGCGCTGGCCAGCCTGGCTGCCGCGCTGCGGCTGTCGCGCGCCGAGCGCGCCTACCTGTTCGAACTGGCGGGCCGCCGCGACCCGCAGCAGGCCGCGGACGAAACCGTGCCGCCGGTGGTGCTGGCCAGCGTGCATGCCATCGGCGGGCCGGCCTACCTGCTCGACCGGCAATGGACCGCGCTGGCCTGGAACGACGCCGCCGCGGACCTGTTTATCGGCTGGCTCGATGCCGCCAGCGCCGAGCGCAACCTGCTGCGCGCGATGTTCGTGTCGCCGGGGCTGATGGCGCTGGTGGAAGACTGGCCGCACCGCGCGGCACGGCTGGTGGCGGAATTCCGCGCGCACAGCATCCGCCATGCGGACGAGGCGCCGACGCGTACGTTGATCGAGGGGCTGATGGCTGAGAGCGCGGCCTTCCGCGATGCCTGGTTGTCGCAGGACGTGGAAGACCGCGAGGGCGGCCGCCGCGGCTTTCACCATCCGCAGCAGGGCGCGCTGCAGTTCGAGCAGCTGACGCTGGTGCCGGCGGCGGCGCCCGGTTTGATGCTGGTAATGCTGCTGCCCGGCTGAGCGGGCAGCGCCGGGGCTTTACTTGGGCTGCATCCGGATCGCGCCGTCCAGGCGGATTACTTCGCCATTGAGCATGGTGTTCTCGATGATCGAGCGGGCCAGCTTGGCGTATTCAGCCGGGCGGCCCAGGCGCGGCGGGAACGGCACCATCCTGCCGAGCGCGTCCTGCACTTCCTGCGGCATGCCCAGCAGCATCGGCGTTTCGAAGATGCCGGGGGCGATGGTCATGCAGCGCACGCCGTCGCGCGACAGGTCGCGCGCGATCGCCAGCGTCATCGCCACCACGCCGCCCTTGGATGCGGCATAGGCGGCCTGTCCGATCTGGCCGTCAAAGGCCGCCACCGAGGCAGTATTGATAATCACGCCGCGCTCGCCTTCGCTGTCGGGGGTGTTTTGCACCATGGCTGCGGCGGCCAGGCGGATCATGTTGAAGGTGCCGACCAGGTTGATGCGGATGGTCTTGTCGAAGGCTTCCAGCGGATGCGGGCCGTTCTTGCCGACGGTCTTGTTGGCGGTGGCGATGCCGGCGCAGTTGACGATGCCGGAGAGCCGGCCCAGTGCCTGGGCGGCCGCTACCACGGCCTGGCCGTCGGCTTCGGAGGTGACGTCACAGCGGACGAACTGGCCGCCCAGTTCAGTTGCCAGTGCCTGGCCGGCGGACTCGTTCAGGTCGGCGATCACGACCCTGGCGCCGGCTTCGGCCAGCATGCGGGCGGTGCCTGCACCCAGGCCCGAGGCGCCGCCGGTGACGATGAATACGTTGCCTTGGATTTGCATTTGGGCTTGTCTCCTTGGATTGGGTATTTGTTGCCGTTTACGTAAACGTCAATTCGTTGGCGGTATTTTACGGGGTGGTGGGGGATGTGCAAGGGGTGGGTTTGCTAGGCGCCAAGCCAGAAACCATCCCTGCCAGGCGCGACCCCATTCAATCGCCAAAACAAAAGCGGCCCAAAGGCCGCTTTCATGACGCATAAAACTGAGCAGTCGAAACGATTACTTCAACGCCTCAAACACCCGCGCAGTAATCTCATCGACATTACCCACCCCCAGGATCTTCCGATACTGAGGCGGCGCCACCTTGGCCGAGGCATCTCCCTTGGCAGCCCACTCCGAGTAGTAATCCACCAGCGGACGCGTCTGCTGCGAATAGACATCAAGACGCTTCTTGACCGTCTCTTCCTTGTCATCGTCACGCTGGATCAGCGCCTCGCCGGTCTCGTCGTCCACGCCCTCGGTCTTGGGCGGGTTGTACTTGACGTGGTAGGTGCGGCCCGAGGCCACGTGCACGCGGCGGCCGCTCATGCGCTCGATGATGGCGTCGAACGGCACGTCGATTTCCAGCACGTAGTCGATTGCCACGCCCGCTTCCTTCATCGCCTCGGCCTGCGGAATGGTGCGCGGGAAGCCGTCGAACAGGTAGCCGTTCTTGCAGTCGTCTTCCTTGAGGCGGTCTTTCACCAGGCCGATGATGATGTCGTCCGACACCAGTCCGCCCGCGTCCATGACCTTCTTGGCTTCTACGCCCAGCGGGGTGCCGGCCTTTACCGCGGCGCGCAGCATGTCGCCCGTGGAGATTTGCGGAATGCCGAACTTCTCGCAGATGAACTTGGCTTGCGTGCCTTTGCCGGCGCCGGGCGCACCCAACAGGATCAAACGCATTTACGGGTCCTCAGAGTTTTTAATCTGTATGGCGGGAGATCAGAAGGAGGGTAACGCCGTAACTTGACGCAGGACTTACTGCGGTCCTGATGCGTTCTGACTGCGTTCAGCGCGGGCACTGCTCAGGCGTACCCACGCATACGGCCGGCGGCGGCTGCCAGGGGGATGGCGGCGCGGCACACCGGACGGGCTCTATCTTTATCTCCCCACCGAGCCTTGGCCGGAGGCACGCTTGCGCATGCCGGCCGGGCGGCTCTGTATCGGCAAGCATTATGCCATGAGGCGGCGCCAAATCGGCCCGAAATCCGCCCCCTGGTTCAGGTTGCAGCTGTATGAACCTGAGCGGGCAGGCGCCCGCGCGGGTCACTTTCCGGCGGTTTGGTCAGGGCCCTTCCTGGGCCATCGACTGCGCCCACAGCGCGCGCACCCGTTCCAGGTCGGCCGGGGTGTCGACCCCGGGGGCCGGCGCGGCGCTGGTCTGCAGCACCGCAATGCGCTCGCCATGCCACATGGCGCGCAGTTGCTCCAGCGCCTCGGTCTGCTCCAGCGGCGCCGCCGCCAGCGTCGGGAAGCGGCGCAGGAAGCCCGCCCGATAGGCGTACAGCCCGATATGGCGCAGCACCGGCATGCCGGGCAGCGGCACCTGTGCCAGCGCCGCGGGCACGGCCGGCACGCCCGACCAGGCATCGCGCGCCCACGGGATCGGTGCGCGCGAGAAGTACAGTGCGCGGCCGGCGGCGTCGCATACCACCTTGACCACATTGGGATTGAAGACTTCGGCGATGTCCTGCAGCGGATGCGCCGCGGTGGCGATGGCGCAGTCGGCGTGGTGCGCCAGGTGCAGCGCCACCTCGTCGATCAGCGACGGTTCGATCAGCGGCTCGTCGCCCTGCACATTGACCACGATGGCGTCGTCGGCCAGCCCCAGCTGGGCGGCCACTTCAGACAGGCGGTCGGTGCCGGAAGGGTGGTCGGCGCGGGTCAGCACGGCTTCGATGCCGTGCGCGGCGCAGGCCTGCGCCACCGCGGGCGCATCGGTGGCGACCACGGTGCGCTGCGCCGACGACGCATGCGCGCGTTCGGCCACGCGCACGATCATCGGACGCCCGCCGATATCGGCCAGGGGCTTGTCAGGCAAGCGCGTCGAAGCGAGCCGCGCGGGAATGACAACAGTGAACGCAGGGACGGTCATGGCGCGCACTCAGTTGCCGGAGGCAGGGCCGTCCGGGTTGACCGCGCGGCCCGGCACCGACTGGCGGGCCTCGTCGGCCAGCATCACGGGGATGCCGTCGCGGATCGGGTACGCCAGCTTGTCGGCGTGGCAGATCAGCTCCTGCGCGGCGCGGTCGTATTCCAGCTTGCCCTTGCACAGCGGGCAGACCAGGATTTCAAGCAGCCGGTTGTCCATCTCGGTGTTCCTCGTTGCGCCCTGCGGCGCCGGGCGTGGTCGCCGGCGCGGTCGGCGCGGGTTTGATTTGCGCCAGCACGGCGCGGCGGATTTTTTCGATCAGGCCGGCATCGATCACGGGCCTGGTGGGGACGACCCAGATGCGGGGGTCGTCGAAGCGCTCGCATTTTACGGCATCCTTCTCGGTGATCAGGATCACGTCGGCGTCGAGCGCGTCGGGATGGTCGACGAACGGGTCGGCGACAAAGTCATAGTGGTCCGGCAGCGGCAGCGTCTTCGGTGTCAGGCCCGCGCCGCGCAGGCTGGCGAAGAAGCGCTCGGGGTTGCCGATGCCGGCCGCGGCCAGCACGCGCCGGCCGGCAAAGGCGCTGACCGGCCGCGCCATGGTGGGGTCGGCAAGCTGCCAGGCATCGTCCAGCTCCAGCCGCATGCCGTACATGCCGGGGCGGTCGGGCGTGGCGCGGAAGTTGGGGTCGTTGATCAGGGTCGCGTCGCGCGGGCGCGAAAGCGGCTCGCGCAGCGGGCCGGCCGGCAGCAGCAGGCCGTTGCCGCCCATGCGCGAGTCGAACATCACGATCTCGAAGTCGCGCTGCAGCTTGTAGTGCTGCAGGCCATCGTCGAGCAGCAGCACATTGACGCCCGGGTGCGATACCAGCATGGTCTGCGCGCACAGCGCGCGGTCGGGGAAGACCCAGACCGGCACGTCGGTGGCGCGCGCAATCAGGAGCGGCTCATCGCCTACGTCGGACGCCTTTGATGTCGGCTTCACGCGGCGCGGGTGCTTGAGTTCCACGCCGTAGCCGCGCGACACCACGCCGGGGCGCAGTCCCGCCTCGGTCAGCGCTTGTGCCAGCGCGATCACCGCCGGCGTCTTGCCGGTGCCGCCCACGGTCACGTTGCCGACCACCACCACCGGCATCGGCAGCCGCGTCGACTTGAACCAGCCGCGCTGGTAGCCATGGCGGCGCACCCGCGCGATCAGCCCGAACAGCAGCGAGAACGGCAGCATCGCCCACGCGAACCAGCCGCGGCGTTGCCACTGGGCGGTCACGAAGTCGGCAAGGGCATGTCGGGGAACGGGCATGGGCGCGGCGGGCGGTGGAGTCGGTGGTTGGGATGGGATTGTAGTGCGCCCGCGGCTTCGCTCCCTGGGGGCGCAGGCGGCTCAACCATTATGGGCATTGCACAGCGCATGCGGCAAGCCCGCCGGCCGCATGCGCCACGGCGCCCGGGGTCAGCGCGGCTGCGCGCTCTGCGTGGCGAAGGTCAGGCGCGACAGCCCGGCCAGCCGCGCGGCCTCCATCACGTTGATCACGGCCTGGTGGCTGGCCTGTGCGTCGGCATTGACGATCACCACCGGCGGCTGGCCACCGGAGTTGGTGCCCGAGGCGGCGCGCAACTGGTCGGCCAGGCTGGTGACGTCCTTCTGCTCCATCACCTGCCTGTTGACGGAGTAGACCCCGCGCGATGACACCGACACCACGATCTCCTGCGGCCGCTGCTGGGCGCGCTCGGCGTCGGCGGTGGGCAGCTGGATCTGCAGCTCGGTAAAGCGCGAGTAGGTGGTCGTGATCATCAGGAAGATCAGGATCACGAGCAGCACGTCGATCAGCGGGATCAGGTTGATCTCCGGCTCTTCGCGCCGCTGGCGGGAACGGAAGTGCATGGCGTTCGTTCCGTTCGGCGATCAGGCGCGGCGCTGCGGCAGGATCGCGTCGAGGAACGACGTGGCGCGGAATTCCAGCTCGGCCACGTAGTCATCCACGCGCCGGCGGAAGTAGCGCCAGAAGATCAGCGCCGGGATTGCCACGATCAGGCCGAAGGCGGTGTTGTACAGCGCCACCGAGATGCCGTGCGCCAGCTGTTCAGGGCTGGCGCCGGTGCCGCCCTGGCTGCCGAAGATCTCGATCATGCCGATCACCGTGCCCAGCAGGCCCATCAGCGGCGCCACCGAGGCGATCGTGCCGAGTGCGTTCAGGTAGCGCTCGAGCTCATGCGCGACCACGCGGCCGGCTTCCTCCACCACGTCCTTGGCGGCATCGCGCGAGGTGTGCGGCTGCAGCACCACGTGGCGCAGCCCGGCGGCCAGCACCCGGCCCAGCGGCGAGTTCTGCTCAAGCGTGTTGACCACTTCCGGCGTGGCGCGGCGCTGCTGCGCGGCCGCCAGCGCCTCTTCATAGAGCCTGGCGGGCAGGACCCTGCTGCGCTTGAGGGTAAGAAAACGTTCGACGATCAGCGCCAGCGCGATGACCGAGGCGAGCAACAGCGGCCAGATCGGCCAGCCGGCCGCTTGAATGATGGAAAACAATTGGACCCCCGGGATCGACAACCGAATAACAAAACCCCAAACCACCTGGACGGCATGCCTTGATGCGCGTCTGGCCGCTGGCGGCGCGCGCTCCGGCATTGCTCTGAAAAATCAGGCGCCACTCTAACCTGCGCCCTGTCGCACGGCAAGACGGCACCCGGCGCTGTCTCGGCCACGCATCGCTCGTGCCGGTCCATTTCCACAGCAAAGCGGGACAGTGTTGTGGATCGATTGTGGAAAGCCGCCTGACAAGCGTGCTAACACATTGATCCATAAGGGCAAAGATGTTCCTGCCTAAATTTTGTGCAAATGCCCGCCGCAAGCCCTGCGGCGCATGGTGCACGCAGCCAGGCACCGCTCTCCACAACCTGAGGAGGCGCGTCGGTGTGCTGGCGCACCTTGCGGTGCGGCTTTCCACACAGCGCCGGGACAGGATTGTGGAGCGCTTGTGGAAAGCTGCCTGAGAGGTCATCTAAGTCGTTGATTTATAAGGTGGCACCATGGATTGCTTAAAAAACAGGCAAAGGGGTGTATCAGTGCAGCGCGCGGTCGATGTGGCGGCAGGCAGGACAAAAACCGGATTTTTCCACATTCCGCAGGGAGAGCACTGTGGACGGCCTGTGGACAAATCCGGGAGAAGCCGGTTAACCCATTGATTTTTATAGCCTCACAGGGTCCTGCTCAGAAATTGTGCAAATGCAGCATGGACGCTGCGCCGCGGACGGCCGGCAACGCTGCGATACGCCACGCGCCGCGTTGGTCGCTTTCCATGGGACCGCAAGCGGGGTTGGGGCCACTTGTGCTGGAAAAGTGTGGTTTGCGGCCCGTTTTATCCAGAGAAGCTGTGGATAACTTTGTGAACAAGCCTGCCGGGCACTTTGTAAGTGATTGATGCAAAAGAGAATTGGTTATATTGCCTAATTTTTGTTTTACGCGTAAAGCTCATAAGAATCAAAGGGTTGCACGAACCCATGCGCCTTTCGGGGGAGGCCGCCGGCATCAGCGCTACCCCCTTGACATAGAGGTTATGCTGTGGACATGTCCCATTCACGCCGCTTGCCACCAGTGCGCCATGCCAGACTTGCCGAATTTTTCGCGTGACCCTTCCTCCACCGCGCCGCGCAGCGGCCGCGATGTCATCCCTGTCGGTGAGCTGAACCACACAATCGCCAGGCTGCTTGAACGCAGTTTTCCGCTGGCCTGGGTGCGCGGCGAGATTTCCAATTTCACGCGCGCCGCCAGCGGGCATTGGTATTTCTCGCTCAAGGATGCACGCGCGCAGATCCGCTGCGTGATGTTCCGCGGGCGCAACCAGCATGTCGACTTCCAGCCGCGCGAGGGCGAAGCGGTGGAGGTGCGCGCCGTGGTCACCATGTATGAGGCGCGCGGCGAGGTGCAGTTGGGCGTGGAGGCAATGCGCCGGGCCGGGCTGGGCAACCTGTACGAAGCCTTCCTGCGCCTGAAGGAAAAGCTGGCGCAGGCGGGGCTGTTCGCGCCGGAGCGCAAGCGCCCGGTGCCGGCGCATCCTCGCACCATCGGCGTGGTCACCTCGCTGCAGGCGGCGGCGCTGCGCGATGTGCTGACCACCTTGCGCCGGCGCGCGCCGCATGTGCCGGTGCTGGTCTATCCGGTACCGGTGCAGGGCGCGGGCGCGGCGCAGAAGATCGCCGACATGCTCGATGCGGCCAGCGCGCGGCGCGAGTGCGACGTGCTGATCCTGTGCCGCGGCGGGGGCAGCATCGAAGACCTGTGGTCGTTCAACGAAGAGGTGGTGGCGCAGGCGATTGCGCGCTGCGCGCTGCCGGTCATCTCCGGAGTGGGCCACGAAACCGACTTCACCATCGCCGACTTTGTCGCCGATGTGCGTGCGCCCACGCCGACCGGCGCGGCCGAGCTGGTCAGCCCGGATCGCGCGCACCTGCTGGCACAGGCGATGCGTGCGCGCGACGCGCTCACGCAGTGCATGCGGCGCGGGCTGGACCTGCGCGCGCAGCACCTGGACTGGCTGGCGCGGCGAGTGCGCAGCCCGCAGGCGCAGCTGCAGGAGCGGCGCGCGCGCGTCGACAATCTGGCGCGACACTTGCGCTCGGCATTGCGCGACACGGTGGTGTCGCAGCGCCACCGCCAGCAATTGCTGGCGATGCGCTGGAGCGCGTGCCGTCCCGATGCCAGCGCCGCCCATGCCGACGTGGCCCGCCTGTGGCAACGCCTGCAGGCCGCCGCCGTGCGCCAGCACGAGCGCGCCGGCCAGCGCCTGGCGCGCAGCGCCGGCGCGCTTGAGTTGCTGGCGCCGCAGCGTACGCTGGAACGCGGCTATGCGGTGCTGCTGGACCAGCGCGGACGCGCGCTGCGCTCGCCCGCCGAGATCCGCGCGGGCAGCGTGGTCGAAGCGCACCTGGCCAAGGGCGTGGCCGACCTGGCGATTGCCGGCGTGCAGGCCAAGCTGCCGGATTTCTGAGCGCCTGCGCGGCCCGGGAACGCCTCCCATTCGCGATGCCGCGGCGGGCGCGAAACGCTCAGGCAAGCCGGGCGGAAATCCCCCCGGAAACCCCTGCCAGGACAAACTAACATCGGAGCTGGGGGCTTTGTCCCGCGGTTTGCGCGGGTATTGCAAGTCCCCTACAATCGCCAATTCCGGACCCACAACCCCAACCCACAGAGACAGAACAATGGAACACAAGCTCCCCCCGCTGCCGTACGCGCATGATGCCCTGGCTCCGCATATCTCCAAGGAGACGCTGGAGTTCCATCATGACAAGCACCACCAGACCTACGTCACCAACCTGAACAACCTCATCAAGGGCACCGAGTTCGAGAACTCGACCCTGGAAGAGATCGTCAAGAAGTCGTCGGGCGGTATCTTCAACAACGCTGCCCAGGTGTGGAACCACACCTTCTACTGGGATTCGATGAAGCCCAACGGCGGCGGCCAGCCGACCGGCGCGCTGGCTGATGCCATCAACGCCAAGTGGGGCTCGTTCGACAAGTTCAAGGAAGAGTTCACCAAGACCGCCGTGGGCACCTTCGGTTCGGGTTGGGCCTGGCTGGTCAAGAAGGCCGACGGCTCGCTGGACCTGGTCTCGACCTCCAACGCCGCCACCCCGCTGACCACCGACGCCAAGGCGCTGCTGACCTGCGACGTGTGGGAACACGCCTACTACATCGACTACCGCAATGCCCGCCCGAAGTACGTCGAGGCATTCTGGAATGTCGTGAACTGGGACTTCGCCGGCAAGAATTTCGCTGGCTGATCCGCTGTAGCGTGACAATTTAGTTTGGAAAGCGGCGCAATAGTTTGGAAAAACCAAGCTGGCTGTCGCGCTAAAGTCGAGAAAGTGCAATCAGAGCAGGGCCCTCCATAAGCAGAGGGCCTTGTTTTTTTTGGGTATCCGAATTTCGCAAGTGATGCCCCATCGCATGCTTGCAATGCAAGCCGCTTACGCCACCTCCGCCACCTCGCCCACGGGGGCCTCCTGCACCGCCACCTGCGCCGGCGGCCGGATCCGGAACCAGATCGCATACATCGCCGGCAGGAACACCAGCGTCAACAGCGTGCCGGCGAGCGTCCCCCCGATCAGCGTATAGGCCAGCGTGCCCCAGAACACCGAGTGCGTGAGCGGGATGAAGGCGAGGATGGCCGCCACGGCCGTCAGTAGCACCGGCCGGGCCCGTTGCACGGTAGCTTCCACCACCGCGTCGTACGGCGACAGTCCCTCCTTCAGGTTGCCCTGGATTTGCCCGATCAGGATCAGCGTGTTCCGCATCAAGATGCCGGACAGCGCCACCAGCCCCACGAGCGCATTGATGCCGAACGGCTGGTGGAAGAGCAGTAGCGTCGGGACCACGCCGATCAGGCCGAGCGGACTCGTCAGGATGACCATGACCATGCCCGCCATCGACCGCACCTGAAACATGATGATCAGCAGCGTGATCGCCAGCATGATGGGGAACAGCGGCGCCAGCGCCTTGTTCGCCTTGCCCGATTCCTCGATGGAACCGGCCATCTCGATGCGGTAGCCGGAGGGCAGCTTCTGGATGACCGGCTGCAGTTGCGCCAGGATGGCCTTCGATACGTCGGGCGGCTGCTGGTTGTCGGCAATGTCGCCCCGCACGGTGATGGTCGGCGTGCGGTCGCGTCGGCGCAGGATGGGATCTTCCATGCGCACGTCCACCGTGCCGACCTGCGAGAGGGGAACGCGCCCGCCGTTGGCGCCGATCAGCGTGAAGCCGGCGATGCGCTCCGGGTCGAGGCGGATGTCGCCCGCGGCGCGCGCCACCACCTGCACCGAGCGGATGTCCTCGCGCACCTCGGTCACCGGCACGCCGGTCAGCAGAAATTCAAGCTGCTGCGCCACGTCGTGGGAGGTCAGGCCGACCGCCTGCAGCCGGTCCTGCTGGAGCGTAAAGTGCAGCCCCGGCACCCGCGGGCCCCAGTCGGTGTTGACGGTGCGCATCAGCGGGCTGGCGTCCATCACGCCCTCTACCTGCTCCGCGATGGCGCGCAGCTTGTCGGGGTCCGGGCCCATGACGCGGAACGCGACCGGGAAGGGCGAGTAGGGCCCGAACACCAGTTGCGTCACGCGCACCCGCGCGCCCGGCGAAAGGCCTTCGGCGATGGCCTGGCGGAGCCGGCCCTTGAGCACGTCGCGTTCTTCCTGGTTGTCGGTGCGCACCACGATCTTGGCGAAGGACGGGTCGGGTAGTTCCGGCGACATCGCCAGGTAGAAGCGCGGAGCCCCCTGGCCGATATAGGACGTCACGATCTTCGCTTCTGGCTGTTTGTCGAGCCACGCTTCCACCTTCTCCGCCGCGGCGCTGGTCTGTTCGATGGACGTGCCATAGGGCATCTGCACCTCCACCAGCACCTCGGGACGGTCAGAGGTCGGGAAGAACTGCTTGCGCACGGCGCCCATGCCGACCACGCTCGTGGCGAACAGTCCGACGACGATTGCCGCCACGAGCCATTTCCGCCCGATGACCCGCCCCAGCAGCCCACGAAAGCGCTGGTAGTTCGGCGTGGCGTAGATGGCGCCATGGCCGCCTTCCACCTTCGTCATCTCGGGCAGCAGCTTCACGCCGAGATAGGGCGTGAAAACGACCGCGACGATCCACGACGCGATCAACGCGATCCCCACGATCCAGAACTGGTTGCCGGTGTACTCGCCTGCGGAAGACTTTGCAAAGCCGTTCGGCATGAAGCCCACGGCGGTGACGAGCGTGCCAGACAGCATCGGCGCGGCTGTATGGCTCCAGGCATAGGCCGACGCCGCGATCCGTCCATACCCTTCCTCCATCTTCACCACCATCATTTCGATGGCGATGATGGCGTCGTCCACCAGCAGTCCGAGGGCCAATATCAGGGAGCCCAGCGTGATGCGGTCGAAGCTCTTTCCGGTCGCGGCCATGACCACGAAGACGGCGGCCAGCGTCAGCGGCACGGCCGCCGCGACCACGATACCCACCCGCCAGCCCATGCTGACGAAGCTCACCACCAGCACCACGATCAGCGCGGCGAAGAACTTGACCATAAACTCCTCGACGGCCGACTTGATGTTGACGGCCTGGTCGGTGACCTTGCTCAGTTCCATGCCCAGCGGCAGCTCGGCGTTGACCTTCGCTACTTCCGCTTCGAGCGACTTGCCGAGGTCGAGGCCGTTCCAACCGTCGCGCATCACGATGCCGAGCAGCAGCGCCGGCTCGCCCTTGTTGCGCACGACGAAGGTGGCCGGGTCCTGGTAGCCGCGTTCGACGGTGGCGATGTCAGACAGCTTCAGCGTGCGGCCGTGTGCCACCACGGGGGTGTCGCGGATGCGTTGCAGCTTGTCGAACGCGCCGTCGAGCCGCACGAAGACCTGCGGCCCGTCAGTGTCGATGGAACCCGCGGGGGTGAGCACATTCTGGCTGTTGAGCGCGGCGAAGATGTCCTGCGGCGTCACGCCGAGCGTGGCCAGCCGGTCGTGCGAGAACGACAAGTAGATGCGCTCCGCCTGCTCGCCGATGATGTTGACCTTCTTCACGCCGGCCACATGCAGGAGGCGCTGGCGGATGGTCTCCGCCTCGCGTACCAGCAGCCGCTGCGGCTCGCCCCTGGCCTTCAGCGCGAAGAGGCCGAAGGTCACGTCGGAGTATTCGTCGTTGATGAGCGGGCCGATGACGCCGGCCGGCAGGGAACGCGCCTCGTCGCCGAGCTTCTTGCGGGCCTGGTAGAACTCCTCGGGGACTTCCTTTGGCGGCGTGCTGTCGAGCAGCGTGACGGTGGTGAACGCCAGTCCGGGCCGCGTGTAGGTTTCCGTGCGGTCGTAGTAGCGCAGTTCCTGCATGCGCTTTTCCAGCTTTTCAGCGACCTGGTCCTGCATTTCCTGCGCCGTCGCGCCGGGCCATGCCGTGATGAAGATCATCGACTTGACGGTGAATGGCGGGTCCTCCGCGCGGCCGAGTTGGAAGAAGGCGACGAAGCCGGCGACCGAGATGAGGATGATCAGGAAGAGGGTGACGGCACGCTCGCGCACGGCGAGTGCCGAGAGATTGAAGCCACTCATTGCTGCTCCCGCACGCCGTTGACGGGGTTGCGGCCTTTACCATCGGTGGCGGCTTCGGCCACCTTCACCTCCGACGCCAACCTGACCTGCTGCCCTTCGTTCAGCAGGTGCGCCCCCAGCGCCACCACGCGGTCGCCGGGCTGGATCTGGCCCTCGACCTTCGCGGCATCGTCGCTGATGGCGCGCACGGTGACCGGCCGCCACGTCACGTGCGCCGGGGTGCCGGTGAGCACCCAGACGCCGGGGCCCTTGCCCGGATCGTGGAGCGCGCCGATGGGAACCTGCAGGCCGGATTGCGACGCTTCCTGTGGATCGGCCACCTGCAGCGTGACGGTGGCGCCGAGCGGCGCATCGGTCAGTGCGCCGCCAAGCACGTAGCGCGCCTCATAGGTGCGGGTCTGGCGGTCGGCGGCGTCGGAAAGCTGCCGCAGGGTCGCGGTGACTGCCATGCCGTCCTTGCCGTAGAGTGTCGCGCGGGCTGTGGAGCCTACCGGCGGGCGCAGGGTTTCGGGCAGGTGGATGATGGCCTCGCGTTGTCCGGCGCGGGCCAGCCGCGCCACCACCTGGCCGGCATTCACGACCTGCCCGGGTTCGGCGAGGGTCTCGACCACGACGCCGTCGGCATCGGCCAGTAGCACGGCGTAGTCGGACGCGTTGCGCGCCACGTCGGCCTGTGCCTCTTCCGCCCTGAGCTGCGCCCGCGCCGAATCGGCGGAGGCCTTGATCTGGTCATAGGCAGATGCCGATACCGCCCCGGCCGCCACGAGGTCGCGGTAGCGCTCCTCGTCAGCCGCCAGTTGCGTGGCGCGCGCCTTGGCGGCGGCCACGGCTTCCTGCCGCGCGCGTGCTGCCAGCTTCAGGTCGACGGGGTCGAGCCGCATTAGCGGCTGGCCGCGCTTCACGGATTGGCCAGTGTCGACCAGGCGCTCCAGCACCTTGCCCGACACGCGGAAGCCCAGGTCGCTCTGCACCCGTGCGGCGACGATGCCGGTGAAGGCGCGCCGGGCGGCTGACGCGTCCTGCACATTTTCCACCCTCACCAGTGGCGCTTGCACGCGGGGATCGGGCTGTGGCTTGCCGCTACATGCCGCAAGTGCGAGCGGTAGGAGGCACATGGCCGCGAAGGCAGGAGCACTGGTGGCGGCGTGGGTGACGGTGGATGCGGAAAATCGGCGCTGAAGCATGAGGGCCCTCCATACAGATGGCCTTCACTGTAGTAACAGTGACCAATTTAGTCAATGGTCACTCTCATTTTCGCGCCCGAGGACCTGCGCACACTCGGAGGGATCAGGGTGCCAGGCTGCGCAGGATCAGGCTGCTGAGCTGCGCCGGCGCCACTTCGACGAAGTCAAGGTTGTGCTGGAGCTGTAGCGGGTCGAGGTAGGGCTTCATCACGAGGTAGATGGCGTGAGCCGTTTCGTCGAGCGGCGTCTTGCGCTCGAACTCACCCGACTCGCGCCCCTCGCGCACGATCTGCAGGATCAGTTGCTGCATATGGGCATCGTAGGCGCGGGCCGAAGCCCACTGTTCCTCGCAGGCCACCACGGCAATGGCGTACAGCTTGCGGTCCTGGAAGAAAAGCCGGCTGCCAGCCTCCGCCAGCGTGCCGAAGAGGCGTCGCAGCCGCTCGGAGGCCGAGTCGGCGCCGGCCACCGCCTCGTCCACGGCCTGCCGCATCTGGTTGAGGCAGTTGCAGCAGATGACCTCGCCGATTGCCTGCTTAGAGTCGAAGAACTTGTAGACGTAGGCCTTCGAGAATCCGATGGCCTTGGCCAGGTCGGACACCGTGGTCTTTTCATATCCGTAGAGGCTGAAGTGCTCGGTGGCCGCCTCCACGATTTGGTTGCGCACGCCGTGGTCCACGGGACCGCGCGGCTGGGGAGTGGTGGGTTGGGTATCGGTCATGTCGTGAGCTTACACGTTGAATCGTCATTGACAAAGAGTGACCAGTTTGTATTATGGTCACAAGTCACGAAAAAAGTTCGACCATGTTATTCCGGCAGCCCATGCATTCCCGACGCCTCCCTTCCCGTTCCCGATCGCTCACTCACCTGTCCGGCCTCGTTGCCGCCGTGACTGCTCTGGCGGCGCTCGCCGGCTGTGCCGTCGGCCCCGACTACCGCAAGCCCGAGGTGCCCACCGCCGACCGCTTCCTCGGGCAACGCGACGTGGAGCAGCGCCGGGCCGCCACCCGGGCGGATCTCGAAGTCTGGTGGGAAGGGTTTGGCGACCCCCAACTGACGCGCTTCGTGCGGCTGGCGCTCGACCAGAACCTCAACCTGGCGGTCGCCTCCGCCCGGGTCACGCAGGCCGGGGCCGGACTGCGCTTCGCCACGGCCGCGCTACTGCCCTCGGGCGCCGTCAGCGCCCAGGCCGCGAAGCAGTACCAGTCCCTGGAGACGCCGCTGGGCCGGGTGCTGAATGCAACGCCAAACTTCGACCGGCATGGCAGCCTGTACGAGGCCGACCTCACCGCAAGTTGGGAGATCGACATCTTCGGCGGCCTGCGGCGGGAGCGCGAGGCGTCGCAGGCGGAGTATCAGGCGTCGGAGGCCGGGCTGGCTGCCACCCGCGTGGAGGTGGCGGCACAGGCCGCCGACACCTACGTGACCATCCGTGGCCTGCAGGCCCGGCTGTCGATCGCGCGGCAGCAGGTGGATACGCAGCAGAAGCTGGTCTCGACCGTCAGGCTGCTCTACGCCAAGGGACTGGCCGCCGCGCTGGAGGTGCAGCAGGCGGAAGGTGCCCTCGCGCAGGTGGAGGCCACCATTCCGGAACTCGAAGCCGGACTCGACGCCGCGCTGAACGCGATGGACGTGCTGCTCGGCAGCCAGCCGGGCACCTACCGCGCCGAACTCGCCGACATCAAGGCGATCCCGGCCGCGCCGCGGATCGAAGCCACCGGCACGCCCGCCGACTTGCTGCGGCGGCGCCCCGACCTGATCGTGGCGGAACGCCGGCTGGCGGCGTCGAATGCCCGCATCGGCGCGGCCATCGCCGAGTACTACCCGAAGGTCTCGCTCAGCGGGCTGCTGGGCAGCGCGACGACCGTGGCCAGCGGCAACCTGTTCTCGGCCAGTGCCAACCAGGCTGCCGGCGTGGCCGGGCTGCGCTGGCGACTGTTCGACTTCGGGCGCATCGGGGCGCAGATCGACCAAGCGAAGGGGCAGGAGGCCGAGGCGCTGGCGGGCTATCGACTGGCCGTGCTGCATGCGTCGGAGGATGTCGAGAATGCCTTCACGGCGCTGGTCAAGCGCGAGGAACAGACCAATGCCCTTGAACGTGGGGAACAGGCGCTCCGGCAGGCGCGGAATTCGTCGTTCGCGGCCTACGAGAAGGGCGTTGTCCGCCTGATCGAGGTGCTGCTCGCCGACGAGAACCTGCTGAAGACATCCGATGCGAAGGCGCAGGCCGAAGCGCAGTCAGCCCGCGCGGCCATCGCGGCATTCAAGGCCTTGGGCGGGGGGTGGCAGGCGGCTGCGGTGCCGCCGGCGCCGGGGGGTACGGTGCTGTAGGCGGGCTGCGACCGGCCTGCGCGTGTGTTGAGGGCACGGCATGACATGACTCGCGCCATACTGTCTCGTCCGAGGTTCACTATCTTTATCAGGCAAACGCTTGTTTCCGGCCTTCGAGGCTGCAGCCTATGTTACCGGCGCCATCATTCCTGCCGACTGTGGGTGGTCTGTAGCGGGCGTGCGACTCAACAGTTGACGGGCGTGCCGGTCCAGGAACCGGGTTGACTCGCCGCACCCACTACGGCCGCCTGGAAGCGAGAAGCGACGCTTGGACGTTCGACGCGCTGGCGTGGACGAATGTCACATCATGGCCCGACACCGGCCGAAGCTTGGTAATTCGCGAAGGGCCGTGAATCGGCCGACGCGGTCACCCAAAATGTTGGGATGACTGACTCAAATTGGCCGACTACGGCCCGACGCTGAACACAGCCGAGTGCTCGTCCTGCACCGATCCACATAGGACAGAAGGCGACCCCAAAGAGGCGTTCGAGGCAACGCGCTGAACGGCAGAATCTGCGGGCCCATATCCGACGCCACCCTTTCGCGGAAACTGCAGCTTTCCTCTACATCAGCTTTTGACCCAACAGGTCTCCTTGGCAAGGCCGGCACGAGATGCATAGACTACGATGGCGCCCGTGCCCAGGAGCCATCATGACAACTACCGTCCCTGCCGCCAAAGGAATCAACCGGCTGAAATCGATGTGGCGAAATGGCCAAGCAACGCTTGGCGCCATCGCGACCATACCTTCGGTTCAGACCATCCAGATCATGGCTCATGCCGGTCTCGATTGGGTCCTCATCGACATGGAGCACGGCGCAATCGATGCCGGCACTGCTCACGCGATGATTTGCGCGACTTCCGGCACCCCGCTCGTGCCGCTGGTCCGGGTTGCGGCAACCAATGCGTGGCAGGCCAAGGTCCCTCTTGACCTCGGCGCTTTGGGGGTCTGCTTTCCGATGACGACGACCCGGGCCGCTGCAGAGGCGGCAGTGCGGGCTGTCCGCTACCCGCCCGAAGGAGATCGCTTCTGGGGCCCGTTCTATGCCCCGCCGCGATGGGGTCTAACCATGCGCGAATATCTGGATTGCGCAGATGGCGAGGTGCTTGCCATTGGCACGATTGAACACGTCGATGCCATTGGCAATATTGAAGACATTGTCGCAACGCCCGGACTTGACCTTGTTTTCATCGGTCCCGGGGACCTTGCCACCAGCATGGGATACCGGGGGCGGACGGACCTCCCCGAGGTGCAAGCGGTAATCGCACAACTTGAGACCCCAATTCTAAAGAGCCGGGTTTTGCTCGGCGGCGTCGCGCCGACTACCGACCTGGCAAATGCCATGATCGCACGCGGCTACCGCGCGGTCGTCATCGGTATGGACTGGTCCCTGCTCCAAAGGGGGCTAGCATCAGTCGTTGACGGCATCAGTCGGTAGAAGTTCGTCACAACCAACAAATCCTCCCTAAGCGGCGAGTCCTCGCCCATCGCTTCGCGAAGCCGCCATACTCGGCATCTCAGCCGTGGGTTATCAGTGACCGTGATGGCCGCACAACAGCCCTTGGGCTTCGGTTGGCGACCGTCTCTTGATGGCCGGAGGGTTACCGCGCGAGCGGTTTAGGCCACCGACCCTTCTGAGCCATTCAGACTCCCGAAGGCGAAGGGCCTGTTTGGCCGATGAACGGACGGTGGCAGGGAGCCACCACAACGACGGCAACCGCCCAGGAGCGCGCATGTGTCTGCCGAGTTCCGGTCAGTTCCCGTGCGCACCATGTGCACGCATGTTTTCCAGCCACCGGGTACGTGTCCTCTCGTTGGCAAAGGTAAGCCCATACAGGTTCTCGCGGATCGGCTTGATCCCGGCGAAACTCAGCATACTGCGCTCGAAGCCGCGGACTCCGTATGCGCCAAAGTACCAGCGATACAGCAGCGCCGGCATTCCCATGGTCACGATGATGCGTGCCGAGCGGCCGGCGAGCAGTCGTCTGGGGAACCCTTTCTCCTTGTAATCCATGGCAAATCCGGGCCGAAAGATGTGTTCGAGAAAACCCTTGAATAGCGCCGGCATGGTTCCGTGCCATAGCGGAAACAGGAAAACCCAATGCTCCGCCCAGCGCATGTCCTCCCTTGGCTGCTCCAATGCAGGAGGCAGTGTGCCAGTCTCGAACTCAGCCTGCGTGCGAAGCAGCGGGAAGTCGAGCTTCGCCACCTCGATGCGCCGTACGCCGTGTCCTGCCGTGGTCGCGCCTTGAGCGTAGGCGTCCGCCAGCGCATGCAGCAAGCGCTGGCCCGATGGGTCTGGATGCCCCTGGATGATCACGATGCGCTTGGACATGTTGCGGGTGGAGCTGTTCGGAAGGCCAGCGGTACGACGCACTAAGGCACGCCGTGCCAGAGGGCAAGCCTCACGGCCAACGGGTCGTCTACCACGGCAGACGGCGTGTCGAAGCGCATCGTTGACCTGTGGACCGGATCGTAGGTGGGCCAGCCGCAATCGCCGTTGACGGCGAACGCAACCCAGGCCCGGTGCATCGCGTCGGCGAGCGACTGTGGCGGTGTTGGGCCGACCAGCGCCTCTGCTCCGGGGCCCAAAGTATCGAAGATGAATGGTATCTCCACCCCATGCGCCGCGCCCAGACGACCTCCCAACTGAGGCGAACGCCACGCGAACTCATACATGTACGTCGAAATCCGGGCATTCGCCGCGTGGGCGTCTGCGAGTCGAACGGCAGGGATGCGCCAGTACCAATCCGTCTGGATTTCCGAGAACAGCTCACCAGCGGTGGCCGTGGGATGTGCTGCGCGGTAGCCGCTCAGGCCTCCGGCCGACAGGCCGTACGCGGCCACCAGCGCCAGGACGGAGGCCTCGGTAATGCGATCTATGGCTCCGCTGGGGACCAGGAAGAGCCGGGTCTCCTTGGTATTCGAACCGACCAACAGTGCTGTGTTCGCGGCCACGCCCGCGCGAATGGCGTCGATTGGGGGGGCAGGAAGAATTGCTCCATCGACCGTAGGCGCCCACGGGAGGCTGCTAAGCGCAACCTCCCCCCAGAAAGCCGGGTCCGGATCGGCAGTCAGTTCCTCGCGCAATTGCGCCTGTGCCTGCAGAACCTGCGCGGGCGTGGTTGAGGCAATCGCCTCCCTGGTGGGATCGACCTTCAGGAGCGCCGCCAGCCTGTGGCCAATGCGTTTCGCCGTGTTGGCCGAAGTGACATGGGGTGTGTTTCCGCTTTCCACGATTGCCCGCCGAAACAACCCTTGCGCGCGTGGCACGGTAAGGAGGGTTGCGACGCTCATCCCGCCGGCCGACTGCCCAAAAATAGTGACCTGACCTGGGTCCCCGCCAAATGCATCAATGTTCTGCTGCACCCACTCGAGCGCGGCGATCTGGTCAAGTAGTCCGAGATTGGCGAGACCGTCGCCGAGGCAATCCTCGCCGCCGCCAACGAGTTCTCCGAGTGCCTCCGCGATGCCGGGCGGGTACGCAATCTGTGGCGATTTCGGCCCAAACGAGAGCGCATCCCGCACGCCACGCCAGGGTGCTGCGGATTGCGGCGGCCGCAGCCTGTTCATGCCGAACGGTGGGCCAGCATATGGGATGCCCTTGAACGCGTACACGCCATCGCAGCGGAGGCCTCGCACCTTGCCAAGACGCGTTTCGACAATCGGGTACATGGCCGGCTCCCCCGAAAGGTTGGCACTTGGATAGTGAATAGTCATGAAGGGCCGTGGCTGCTTTGCGCCGGATCAAGAGAAAGCGAGTCCTGGATGTCCCCGCTCCGACATCGGCGCGTTCCAATTGCTGCGGATCACCGACCGTTTCAAGGTCGGGAACGGCGCTTCGCACCGTTTTGAAAAACCCATTAGGACAGAATTGGCCTGGCTTGCCCTGAATTCTTGCTTGTCCACGCAAGTCGCCCGCCTCAACGGTATTGGCGGCGTACGCTTTGGGGACGAACTCAGGGCGGTCGCGCGAGTGGCCACATTAGAAGGAGCTTCCGCCGTTGGGTGCCACCTGTTGGATGGCAGAAACTGGCAGTTACTAGGCCGGCAAGCGACCGCTATCCGGCCACGCACCTCACTCCAAGATAGCGCGCTGTGCTCTCAAGTGGTATGGCCGACAAACAATTGAACGGCACGCAGATTCTTGGTCCGTCGATAGATCAGTGATGCTCTTTGGTGCGTCGGATGGAATGCATTCTGTAGGCTGAATCGTCAAGGCCAACCCCGTTGACTTAGGTCAACCGCGCTGGCGAGATAGCACCTAGTTTTAATGCAGAGGCTGCGTACATACGAGCCGCTAGTCTCAAGGCTTTGTCGCTAGTGTCGCCGATCTGCGACGTTGTTGTGGTACGAGACGGATACTCTCCAACGCTATGAAACACAGGCGCATCATAGTCACCAACTACGGCGGGCCCGATGCGCTTCACGTAGTGGAGGAGGAATGCCCCGAACCCAAGGTCGGCGAAGTGCGGGTGAGGGTGCTGGCAGCCGGTGTGGGCCAACCGGACCTAATGATGCGCGAGGGCTTTCACCCCGAAACGCCCCCGCTGCCTTTTACGCCCGGTTGGGATCTGGTCGGCATGGTGGACAAACTAGGCAGTGGGGTCTCCGGGGTTGAACCCGGTCAGATCATTGCAGCCTTGCCGATCAGCGGCGCATACGCCGAGTTCGTCTGTCTGGCTCAGCGCGAACTGGTTCCCGTGCCTCCGGGAGTGGACGTGGCCGAGGCTGTCAGCCTCGTACTGAACTACGTTACTGCGTACCAGATGTTGCATCGCTGCGCCAAAGTCGAGCCGGGTCAGCAGGTCTTGATTCACGGTGCGGCGGGCGGAGTTGGCTCGGCACTATTGCAGCTTGGGCGCCTCGCCGGGCTGCAAATGTACGGGACCTGTTCATCGCAAGATGCGATGGCGGTTTCTGGCCTGGGCGGCATACCCATTGACTATCAAAGGCTTGATTTCGTGGAAGAGATACGCCGCCTGACGGGTGACGGCGTAGACGTCGTCTTCGACGGGATCGGCGGCAGCAACATCTGGCGTTCCCGCGACGCTCTCCATCCCCGCGGGAAAGTCGTAGCCTATGGCCTTACTGCCTCGCTACGTGGGGGACGCCTGGCATCAGGTCGCTCGGGGCGTCGTAACCGCTTCCAGCGACTTGCGATTTTCGGTGTGTGCATTGTTGGAGGCTGGCTCCTCCCGGGCCGGAAGCGGGTGGTCCCCTACAGCATTCAATGGCTCAAGCGGATGAAACCGGCATTGTTCCGGCAGGACTTGACTGTTCTGCTGGACCTACTTCAACAAGAGAGAATCAAGCCGCTGATTGCTCGGAAATTCTCTCTTAGCGAGGCAAAACTTGCGCACGAGTTGCTCGGTGAGAAAGGCGTGGCCGGCAAAATCGTGCTCATGACCAACGAGGCATTGATGGGGTGACCGACGCCAAGCCCGAAAACTCGCAAGTCAGGATTGGCCTGACTGAGGCGGAAAGGGCGAGCATGTAACGCTGGCCTGCCGCAACCACAGACTTCCGTTTGCGACCCATCTCCGCCATCGACTGGGTGTCGATTCAACGACCGTTCATGCCGTCTCTACGGACAAATGATCATACCCCGTTAGTCGGAGGAAAGATCCACGGCCGCCCCGGCTTTCAAATTCTGGTTCGATCGACAAGAATAGGAGTCGGCGGTGAGTCGCCGTCACCCACAGAAAGTGCCGAATTTGGCTCAATCCTGCTACAAAGGAGATTGCCATGAGCAAGCCCTACAAGCGGTTGGACAAGAATGATGCAGCCGTTCTCTTGGTCGATCATCAGGCCGGTCTTCTCTCCCTCGTTCGCGATATCGAGCCAGACAAGTTCAAGAACAATGTTCTGGCCGTTGCAGACCTTGCCAAGTATTTCAAGCTCCCCACCGTTCTGACCACCAGTTTCGAGGATGGACCAAATGGCCCTCTGGTCCCGGAGTTGAAGCAGATTTTTCCCGATGCACCTTTCATTCCTCGGCCAGGACAAATCAATGCGTGGGACAACGAGGACTTTGTCAAAGCAGTGAAGGCCACGGGAAGGAAGCAGTTGATAATTGCCGGCGTGGTCACTGAGGTCTGCGTTGCCTTTCCAGCGCTTTCCGCGATGGCCGAAGGCTATGATGTGTTCGTCGCCACGGATGCATCGGGTACGTTCAATGAAGTAACGCGCCACTCGGCGTGGAACAGGATGGCAGAGGCTGGGGCACAGTTGATGACGTGGTTTGGTATCGCCTGCGAACTGCACCGCGACTGGAGGAATGATATCGAGGGACTTGGAACGCTATTTTCGAATCACATCCCTGATTATCGAAATCTGATCACGAGCTACACGACCGTAAAGGCAGGCCAGTAACGCAAGAGGCCTACTTCAATCAAGCCGGCCTGATCGGCGCCTCCAACGTGCTGGATATCCAGCCGTCGCTGACGCTGGTTCCCGCGGCCGGCATCAAGCTGACCTTCGCCTGTGACTTCATCTGGCGGGCAACCACGCACGACGCGGTCTACACCTCGGCGGGCATCCCGGTTCCCGGCACCGCGGGCCGCTCCGGCCAGTACAGCAGCAGCCAGCTCTCTGTGGATGTTGCATGGCAGGCGAGCCGGCATGTGCTGGTCAATGGCGGCGCCGTGTATGTGGATGAGAGCCGCACGCTGAAAGCCGTTGGCGGACACAACACGCGCTTTCTCTACCTGGCGCTCGGCTATACGTTCTGATGCGGCGGGTGCCATGCGACACATCCACAAGCTATTGAGCGCGACGAGCGGTCATGGCTGCCTGCGGCCGCGCCCGGGAGTGCGCGGCATAGCGCACGGCTTCCGGCGTCCAGCGTCCTATGCCTGGAACGCAGTGGTACAGCCACACCGGCTACCAGGCACGTCCCCAAGTACCTATGCTCAAGCCCGACAGCGTCGGCTTTTGCGGCACTGGCAAGGCGTGGCGCGGGCCCGGTATTCCAATAACAAATCGGTATGGTGACGAAAAGAAAATGCGAATGGACGCTGTGATTCGCCATTTCTAGAATCACCTCACGCTGAATGGTCGCGTAAATCCGCCGCACTAAAAGAGCGCCACCAAGAATCCACCAGATGCTGATGCCGTAAATGGGGCAGGGGTCGTTGTTGCCCGCGGTTTCGTGCACAGGGCGGGGCAGGCATCCCCGTATCGGTTCGGACAGGCGCAAGACACTGGAGACAATATGAAGAACCCCCTTGCGGGTGCCGCCTTTGCGGCGCTTGCGGCCTGCTGCACCGGCGCCTTCGCACAGAGCAATGTCACGCTCTATGGCCGGCTGAATACATCGATGGAGTATTCCGATGCGTCGACGGCTTCCGACGGCACCAAGCTGGGCGGCACCGGCCGGCTGACCAACAACCGCTCGGTCTTCGGCATGCGCGGCGAGGAATCGCTGTATGGCAGCCTCAAGGCGATCTGGCAGATCGAGAGCAATATCTCATTGGATACGGGCAGCGGACAACTGGCCAGCCGCAACACCCGCATTGGATTGGCCGGCTCAGCTGGCAGCTTTTTCATGGGCAACTGGACCACGCCCTACCTGGAAGCCACCTCGTCCTACGATCCGTTCTATCCGACCACGGCTGGCTACATGGCGCTGATCGGCAATGGCTCGACCCCGACCTCCGACAATGTCCAGGACACCAGCTCCTTCGATCGCCGCCAGAAGAACAGTGTCCATTACCGCAGCCCGAAGTGGAACGGCTTCAGCGGCGGCGTGACCTGGGGTATCAACGAAGAGCGCATTACGGTGCCGCGCAACCCGAGCCTGTGGTCGTTCGCGGGGGCCTATGACAACGGCCCGCTCAATGTCGTGTTGGCCTATGAGCGCCACAACAACTACCAGACCGCGGGACGCGACGACGAAGGTATGAAGATCGGGCTGTCGTACCAGTTCCCGACCACCAAGGTCTCGGCCATCTATGAGCGGCTGCACTACCGCACCGCCACCGGCGACCTGAAGCGCGATGCCTACTACGCGTCTGTGGTGCAGAAGCTATGGACGGGCAGCCTGCGCGCCGGCGTCGGCGTGGCCGGCAACGGCCGTGGCAACGCCACCGAGACTGTCGGCTTCTTCCGCAGCGGAGCGGATACCGGCGCGGTCCAGGCCACCCTGGGCTATGAGTACCCGCTGTCCAAGCGCACCTCGGTGTTTGGCTTCTACAGCCGCATCTTCAACAAGAAGAATGCCACCTACGACTTTGCGATCAATGAGCTGGGCATTTCCGCCGGCGCCGATCCGCAGACCGTTGCGCTGGGCATGCGCCACGTCTTCTGAGCACGGCGCACGTCAGGCCATCCCCCACGATTCCAGGAGTACCCCAATGAAATTCCAGAACATCCTGCGCGCGGCGCTTGCGACGGCGCTCTGCCTGCCGCTGCTGCACGGCGCGGCGCAAGCCGAAGCGTATCCCGACAAGCCGATCCGCATGATCGTGCCGTTTGCTGCCGGCAGCGCCACCGACCTGCTCGCACGCATCGTCAGCGCCGAGATCGGCACCAGCTCGAACATGCAGATCGTGGTGGACAACCGCCCCGGCGCGGGTGGGACCATCGGCACCGCGGTGGTGGCCAAGGCGCCCGCGGACGGCTACACGCTGCTGCTGACCTCCGCCGGGCATGCGGTCAATCCCACGCTCTATCCCAAGCTGCCGTACGACACCACCCGCGACCTGAAGGGCATCTCCACGGTGGCGACCATGCCCTACCTGCTGGTGGTCAGCGCCTCCAGCCCCTACCGCACGCTCAAGGACCTGCTGGCGGCTGCGCGCGCCAGGCCCGATTCCGTCACCTACAGCTCGGCGGGCAGTGGCAGCTCTTCGCACCTGAGCGGCGAGCTGTTCAACGTGACCGCGGGCGTGCAGACCCGGCATATCCCGTACAAGGGCGCGCCGGCGGCGATCACCGATGTGATGAGCGGGCGCGTCGACATGTTCTTCGCGCCGTCCATCACTGCGCTGCAGTTCGTCAAGGACGGCAAGCTGCGCATCCTGGGCGTGGCCACGGCGGCGCGGGTGCCGTCGCTGCCGGACGTGCCCACCATCGCCGAAGCGGGCGTGCCGGGCTATGTCTTCGATGCCTGGTTCGGCGTGCTGGCGCCCGCAGGCACGCCCAAGGATGTCGTCGCCCGCCTGAACACGGCGATGCAGCAAGCGCTCAGCGCGCCGGCGACCAAGGAGAAGCTCATTGCGCAAGGCGCCGAGGCCAAGCCCTCGACGCCGGCTGCCTTCGACAAGCTGATCGCCGCCGACATCGCCAAGCTCGAGCCCATCGTCAAGCGCTCGGGCGCACAGCCGGGCCAGTAACGCCGCCACGGCGCCCGGGGGGCCGGGCGCCACCTCTCCTGCACGAAGGGAACATCGATATGCGTTGCATTGCACGGGCCCTGGCGCATGCCATGGCCGTCGGCTGCCTGGTGGCGGCTTCGGGAGCGCAGGCGCAAGCCGGCGCGTATGCCGACCGGATCCTGGTCAATGGCACGGTACTCACCATGAACGCCACGGACACAGTGGCGCAGGCCCTGGCCATCCGCGGCGACCGCATTGCCGCGGTGGGGACCAGCCGGGACATCCGGCGCCTGGCCGGCCCGCGCACGGAGGTGATCGACCTGGGCGGGCGCACGGTCATCCCCGGCCTGATCGACACCCATATCCACGCCATTCGCGGCGGCCAGAGCTATGCCTTCGAGACCTACTGGTATGAAGGCGAGACCACCAGCCTGGCCGCGGGGCTGGGGCTGCTGCGAAAGACCGCGCTGTCGCGTGGCCCCGGCAAATGGGTGGCCGTGACAGGTTCCTGGCACCCCGACCAGTTCACCGAGAAGCGCGCGCCGACCCCTGCCGAGCTGACCGCGCTGCTGCCTGACAATCCGGCCTATGTGCAGTACCTGTACGACTATGCACTGGTCAACGCCAGGGCGATCGAAGCGCTCAAGCTCGACCAGCCGGATGCGCTGCCGCCGGGCATCCGCGTGGAGCGCGACAGCGAAGGGCGCCCCACCGGCCGGATCTTCGGCGCGATCCGGCCGCTGTCGGCGCTGTTCGGCCGCATCCTGGCGCAGAGCCAGGTCGACGCCAGGGCTAGCCTGCAATCCTTTTTCAGCCGCCTTAACAGCCTCGGCGTCACCGCGCTGATCGACCCTACCGCGGGACCGGGCCCGGCCTACGATCCGCTGTACGCGTTGTGGCGCGAGGACAGCCTGTCGCTGCGGGTCGGCTACCGCATCCCGACCATGGTCGCTGGCAACGAGGCCGAATGGTTCCGCAATACGCTGGCCTACCTGCCGCCGCGCCTGGGCGACGGCAAGCTGCGCTTCCTCGGCCCGGGCGAGATGCTGGTGTTCGGCATGGACGACGGCGTGAAGATGGGACCTGGCTTCCAGCCGTCGGCGAAGGACCGCGAGGAACTGCTCAAGGTGGCAACGTTCGCCGCCAGCCGCGGCTATCCGGTCGAGATCCATGCCTATACCGACGATGCCGCCAGCGCGATCCTCGATGTCTTCGAGGAAGTGGGCAAGTGCCATGACCTGGGCAAGCTGCGCTGGGCCATGGCCCACCTGAATACCGGCAAGCCGGAGACGTTCCGGCGCATGAAGGCGCTTGGGCTTTCCTACACGGTGCAGATGGGGCCGTACTTCGAGGCCGGCGCCATCGGCCACGCCAACGACCACCATGTGGCCGAGGCCGCGCCGCCCGTGCGCCTGGCCCTGCAGCACGGGCTGAAGGTGGCGGGCGGCACGGATGCCACGCGCATCGGCATCCCCGGCGTCTGGCGCGCGCTGGAGTTCCACGTCGGCGGCTATTCGATCGGCAAGGAAGTCAGGCGCAAGGAGGACTTCCGGCTGTCGCGGCTGGAGGCGCTGCGGCTGTACACCGCCAATGCCGCGTGGATTTCATTCGACGAGGCTTCGCGCGGCACGCTGGAGGCCGGCAAGCTGGCCGACCTGGCGGTGCTCGACAAGCCCTACCTGACCGTCCCCGTTGAAGACATCCACCGCATCCGTTCGGTGCTGACGATGGTCGACGGCAAGGTGGTCCATGCCGACGGCGGCTTTGCCGCGCGCAAGGCGCGCTAGCCATCGGCGCCGCAAGCGCACAGGAGGGAATACGCCATGCCGCACCTGATCGTCGAATACACCCACAACCTCGCGCCGGTCGTGCGCATCGATGCCTTGCTGGCCGGACTGAGCGCGGTCCTGATCGCGCAGGACGGCGCGTTTCCGGTGGGCGGCATCCGTGCGCGCGCGCTATGCCTGGAGTCCTACCGCATGGCCGACGGCAGCAGCGACGATGCCTTCGTGCACGTGACGCTGGCCGTCGCGCGGGGGCGCTCGCAGGACGTGCTCGACCGTACCGTCAGCGCCTTGTTCGATACCTTGACCGCGCATTTCGCCGAGCCATACCGGCGCCGCTACCTGGCCTTGTCGCTGGAGCTGCGGGAGTTTGCCGGTGCCTACCGGAGCCTCAACAACATCCATCAGCGCTACAACACCACGGCTGCATAGGGCGGCGGCCGCGTACCACCACAACGACAAGAAAGACCCACGGAGGAGACAGCAAATGAAGATCGGAACCATGGGGGCCGCGCTGCTTGCGCTTAGCCCGACGCTGGCCGCGGCGCAGTCCGTGACGATGTACGGCGTGATCGATACCGGCGTGGAATACGTGAACAAGGTCGGCGCGGGCGGCGACAGCCTGGTGCGCATGCCGACCCTCACCGGCACCGTGCCGTCGCGCTGGGGCCTGCGCGGCACCGAGGACCTGGGCGGCGGGCTCAAGAGCGTGTTCGTGCTGGAGTCCGGCTTCGCCCCCGATACCGGCGGTGCCAACCAGGGCGGACGGCTGTTCGGGCGGCAGGCGCTGGTGGGGCTGAGTGGCAAGTGGGGCCAGCTGTCGCTGGGGCGGCAGTACACCATGCTGTTCTGGGCCAACCTGGACTCGGACATCCTCGGCCCCAACGTGTACGGCGCGGCGTCGCTCGACAGCTACCTGCCGAATACGCGTGCCGACAATGCGGTGGCTTACAAGGGCACCTTCGGCGGGCTGACCGTCGGTGCCACCTACAGCTTCGGGCGCGATGCGATCAACGCCGGCCCCAGCCCGGCCGGCACCAATTGCGCGGGCGAGAACCCTGCCAGCAAGTCTGCCTGCCGGGAATGGTCGGCGCTGATCCGGTATGAGCACAAGGGCTGGGGCGTCACCGCTGCCTATGACTCGCTGCGCGGCGGGCCCGGCGCATTCGGCGGGCTTGGCAACAAGTCGCTGACCGACGACCGCCTGTCGCTGAGCGGCTATGTACTGCTGTCGCGCGCCAAGCTGGGCGTGGGCGTGATCCGCCGCGACAACGAAGGCAGCGCGACGCCGCGCAGCGAGCTCTGGTATGGCGGCATGGCCTACGACATCACGCCGGCCTTCACGCTGGCCGGGCAGGTCTATTACCTCAAGTTCCATGACAGCGCCAACAAGGCCATGCTGTATGCGCTGCGCGGTGCCTATGCCTTTTCCAAGCGGACTTCGGTCTATGCCACGGCTGGATTCATCGATAACGGTGGGCAGCTTGCCCAGTCAGTCAGTGCCGGGGCGGCGGGGTCCAATCCCAGGGCGGGTGGGTCGCAGTTCGGGGCGATGGTGGGGGTCAAGCACGTCTTTTAGCGGGCTGTCTGCCTTGGCGCCATGCGGTCGGGTGTCGTGCCGAGGCAGACAGGTCTGCAGGCGGCAGCGGAATGCGCTGCATGATGGCTAGGAATCGTCCTAATTTGCTGGCTTTTCGATAAACGTTGCAATCTTTGACACGTGTAACGCACGTTTTGCGGATAACATCGCCTGCGCTCCGCAGAAGGTGCTTCGCGCGTAATACGGGTGCCATGCGGTAATCCTCTCTCAGGAGGCCGCTCGCATGGGTATTCGCGACAACCTGCCTTTTCCCGCCCGCACCGTCACGGTCTCCGGCCCCGCATTGCCGGATATTCTCGGGCAATCCCCCTTCACCTTCGTGCGCCTGGAGGGCAAGGAAGGCGTCTGCGGCCTGTTCGAATACGACATCGAACTGAAGACGCCGGACAAGGCCTACAACTTCCACGGCCCGGAAGGCAACTTCGACTTGCGCGAGATGAGCGGGCGCGAGCTGACCGTGCATATCGAACTCGACGGCATGGGTACGGGGTTGGCGGGACGCATTGGCGCAGGCACTCGCGAGATCAGCGGCATTGTCGATCGTGCCCGCTACCTGCGCGCCGAAGGGCGGCACTTCGTCTACGGACTGACGCTGCGCCCCTGGCTGTGGATCGCCTCGCAGAACCGGAACAGCCGCGTCTTCGAGAACCGCACCGACATCGAGATCATCGAAGAGGTCCTGTCTGCGTACTCCTTTCCGGTTGAGCGCAGGCTCGACGTGGCGAAATACCCCAGGCGGGTCTACCGCACCCAGTGCGACGAGAGCGACTACACCTTCATCGCCCGCCTCATGCAGCACTGGGGAATATCGTGGTTCTTCGAACATTCTGACGGCAAGCACCGCCTGGTTCTGGTCGATCACGTCGGTGGCTATTTCAGCATGCCGAGCGAGGCGTACCAGGCGCTGGAAATCCATCCGCCTGGCGCCCGGGTCGATCAGGAACACCTCGATGCCTTCTCGGTTGTCGATGCCGTGGTCGCAGGCAAGTACACGACCAATGCCTACAGCTTCACCCAGCCACGCGGCAACCTGAGCGCCAGCAGTTCGGACCCGCGGGACACGGGCCTGAACACTGGCGCGCTGCATCAGGAGGTGTACGACTTCCCCAGCGAGCACGCCCAGCCCGCCACGGACAACCGCCCGTGGGACGAAGGCGACATGATCGCCCGCATCCGCATGGAGGAGATCCGTTCGCGCGGCCTGCGCTGCTTTGGCGCCGGCAACCTGCGTGCCGTGGTGCCCGGCTGCACCATGCACGTCAAGGGACACCCCCAGCACGCCGCCAACCGCGAATACGTGGTGCTCAACACCAGCCTCAGGCTGGAAGACGTGGCCGAAGCCTCTGGTGAAGGCCAGCGGTGGCACTGCCGGGTGGAATTCGAGTGTCACCCCACCCATGAGGTCTTCCGTCCGGCACTGAGCATCCCGTGGCCAGTGGTCACTGGCCCGCAAAGCGCGACGGTAGTTGGCCCCGAAGGCCATATCGTATGGCCCGACCGCTTCGGGCGCGTGCGCGTGCAGTTTCCGTGGGACCGCTTCAACAGGATGTCCTGCTGGGTACGCGTGGCGACGCCATGGGCGGGTTCGCAGTACGGCCAGGTCAGCATCCCGCGCATCGGCAGCGAAGTGCTGGTGATGTTCCTGGACGGCGGTGATCCGGACAAGCCCATCGTGATGGGCGCGGTGCCGAACAGCCTCAACATGCCGCCGTGGCAGCTACCGCATCAGCATGCGCTGACCGGCATTCGCAGCCGTGAGCATGACGGCTCCAGCAGCGGTCATCTGGTGTTCGACGATACCAAGGGGCAAATCCAGTCCCAGCTGTCCTCGGACTACCAGCGCTCGCAACTGAGCCTGGGCTACCTGAGCCGCATCGAGGACAACCGGGGTCGCCAGGATCATCGGGGCAACGGCTTCGAATTGCGCACCGATGGGCACGGTGCCGTGCGCGGCGGCGATGGCCTGCTGATCAGCACCGAGCCCCGACCCGATGCCAGGGCGCACCATAAGGACATGGGCGAGACGGTTGACCGGCTGCAGCAGGCCCAGCATGCCCACGACACCATGGGCCAGCTCGCGCAGCACCATCACGCGCAGGATGAGGAACAGCAGGACGTCGCCAAGGCGCTCAAGGCCCAAGATGAAGAAATCCGCGGTTCGGGCGAGGTCAATGGCGAGTTGACCGCGCCTCATCTCGTCCTTGCGTCGGCAGCAGGATTGGCCGCGACGACCGCCAAATCCACCCAATTGCACAGCGGCGAGCATCTGGCTGTCACGACTGGCAAGCATGCATCCATCGTCAGCAGCGGCGGCATCTTTGCCAGCGCGGCGCGACGGATTGCGCTGTTCGCGCACAGCCTCGGCATACGGCTGGTGGCCGCCACGGACCACATTGCGCTCGAAGCGCAGGATGGCGACATCAAGGGCACCGCCAAACGCAACATTCATTTCCGCGCGCTTGGCGACATCGTTTTCGAGGCCGACCAGGGCATTCTGTTCAAGGTCGGGCAGACCTATATGCGCGTGACTCCCTCGCAGATCGTCGAGGGCATGGGCGGGGTAAGGCAGATTCACGCGACCGATTTCAGTGTCGATGGCCCGGATGGCATGAACCCCAGCGCCCTGGCGCTACCACAGAGCGATTTCGATCAGGAGGTGTACTTGCATCTGCCCGACGGCTCGCCCGCCAGGAACTGGAAATTCCGGCTGACGCAATCCGACGGCAACGTGATCGAGGGCCTCACCGGCCCCGATGGGCTGACCAAGTTCCAGCAAAGCCAGGGCGCTGAAAACATCATGATTCAGATTCTGGAGTCCGCAAGTGGCCACTGATCGCATCCATCTGAAAACCGGCGAAGAGATCGGCGGACACGCCGGAGCCGTCGTTGCACTCACACCTTCGACCGACACGCGCCGCGCCAGTCTGCCGGTGCCGCCTGACAAGGTGATTCCGGTCATCTTCCTGCCGGGCATCATGGGGAGCCACCTTCGCATGAGCCGGAAGCGGCAGGAAGATCTCAAGCGCGACGACAACATTGCCTGGCGGCCGGATGACACTGGGGACACGCTTGCCCGCCGCAACGACTCTCCGGGTCGCCGGCAAATGAACTTCGATCCCGATGAAACCGAAGTGGACCGTTACGAGATCACCGAGGACGCCGGAAAGTTCGACATGACCGGCGAGGAAACGGTCAATTCCGACAAGCGGCACGCCAACGTCCCCGATGGGCTGCCCGACATCGGCTTGCTGATGAGCGCGCCGTTGCCGCCTGCCGCCGAGCAGTGGAAGGCCAAGCGTGGCAAGCACGAGGCCACCGCCGCGCAGAAGGCCCGCTGGCGCGGCTGGAGCGAAGTCATGTTCGAGACCTACGGCGAGGTGATCAAGCTGATGGAGGCTCACCTGAACGACATGCTGGTGGCCGGGGAGCTCTCGCCGGCCTGGAAGAAGGGCAAGAAGGTGGAAGTGCTGGGCGTCAACCCCGCCTATTGGGGCGGCGCCGGCGATGCGCTGACCGAGGCCGATGTCCTGCGCGTGGCGAACTGCTGGTATCCGGTCTACGCGATGGGCTACAACTGGCTGGAAAGCAATGGCACGTCCGCAAAGAAGCTGGCCAGGCGCATCGACGAAATCATCGGGATGTACAAGGCCAACGGGCGGCAGTGCAAAAAGGTGATCGTCGTCACGCACTCGATGGGTGGCCTGGTGGCCCGCGCCCTGCTGCATCCGGACTACGGCAACGCGCAGGACAAGATTCTCGGCGTCTACCATAGCGTCCAGCCTGCGCTCGGCGCCGGGGCGGCCTACAAGCGCGTGCGCACAGGGTCCGACGTGCAGGACAATCTGGTTGGGAACATTGCCCGCAATGTCATGGGCAGAACAGGCAAGGAAGTGACGGCGGTATTTGCCAATGCCTCGGGGCCGCTGGAGCTGCTGCCGACCGCCTCCTATCCGCGAGGATGGTTGCGTCTGCAGACCGGCGACTACCGACAGGCCATGGCGCTGCCGATTGCATCGGATGCACCGCTGAAGGCGTATCTGAGCGATCTGGACTTGCATCAGAAGCTGGGCGTGGACAAGCCGGCGCCGCCGATGGCGGTGGGCGATCCGGTCTACGACATCTACACGCGCAATCCGAAGTGCTGGTGGCGGCTGCTGAATCCGGATTGGATCAATCCGGCTAACAAGCCTTACGTCGATATGGATGCAGATACGGCCGCTAAGTGGAAAATCGCCGAAGCGCAGAAATTCCACAAGAAGATCAAGGACCTGTATCACCCCACGACCTATGCGAGCTACGGCGAGGACAGTTCGCAGAAATGCTACGGCAGCGTGACTTGGCGGGCGGACACTGCCGATCTGGCACCGCATGGCGACCCACTCACGTGGACCATCGAGAGCGAGGATGCCGAGGGCCGCATCGTGGTGCGCACCAGAGGCAATCAGACGCTCACCCTGCGCCTGGAGCCGCCGACAGATGCCGGGGACCAGACGGTGCCTGCCAAGGCGTCCGCCGAAGCCGTGCGCGGTACGCTATTCCGGCAAACCGGCTACGAGCATCAGGGCAGCTATCAGAATGACCAGGTGCTGGCGAGCGCGCTGTATTCGATCATCAAGATTGCCAACACTGCGCCATGGTGGGGCATATGACCCGCTGCGGCTTCACCACGATCTTGGCTGGCCTGCTGCTCGCGGGTTGCCAATCGTTTGCGTATCCGGAGAACAAGATGTCGGAACCCGTTGCACTGTCGCCGCGCTTGCAGACTCTCTTCGCCAAGACCAAACCAGTGTGCTTTGGCCGCTATGTGATGGAAGTCCCGGCGGAAGCCAAACTACTGTGGGGCTTCCAGGATTTCCCCGGCGAAATTGTGACCCATGTCGGCGCGGCAGGCAGGCTGATGGAAATGGCGGAAACATATCGCGCGGCGCAACTCGCAAAAGACAAGACGGCTGAAATCACTTACTTCGGGCGGGGGCCAACGGAACACAGTGTACAAGTTCGCTGGTTCCCAAGCGATGTCGCCAAGCAATATGGGGCCGAAGGGACCTACACCTTTGTCACGGCAGGGCCGCATCTGTATGAGTGGTCGGGCGGACGAAAGAACCCCGAACTGATTCGAGCGCTGCGTGCACGCGACAACGCAGAAATCCCCACGGCCCCCGGCGTCTGCATCGACCACGGCTTCGTCGCGGACGCGTCCGGCAGCTATCAGGAAATCTTTGGCGCAGGCATTCGGCTGCCCAGCCTGCCCGATGTGAGCTTTTCCGTGGACTCCAACAAGCTGGCCAGCGTGGACGGCGAACCTGGTCTGCTGACTTCGATTGCCGAGCAAAGGAAGTACCTGGGTAGCCGCTACCCGAAATTGACGACCCTGCGCGAGGGCAAGCGCACGGTCGGCGTCTGGCAAGGGGAAGAATCGCTGGTCCGCCGTGCGGATGGCACACATGACTTCGAGTGGGAAGCTGTTGGCAGGGAGCGAACGACGCTGCATCCGGCAGTGATCGGCGCCAAGATGTACACCAAGGTGGCGGCCAATCGCATCGGCGCTGCGGATCAGGCATCGCTGACGGACGAAGAAGCTGTAGCCCTCTGGGACAGGCTGCTGGATGGTGTGCGTTTCCGCGTGAACGCACCGCCGACGCAGACCGGTGATCCGGTCACGGTTCGGTCGGGCGAAACCACCCCGCTGTCCGGCATCTGGCGCGCCTCGCTTCCGCCCGAACACCCTCAGGCGGATTGGGTGGCCAGCAAGTCCGGCATCCTGCGGCAAAAAGGGATGCCGATGATCCGCTTCGGGCTTTTGCCGTCCGACGAAGCGCTGGTTGTCTGGACGTGGATGGGCGAGGCCAGCACATGAGCCCCCGCCGCATCATCACGGTCGGTGACATGACAGATCGCACAAGCACTACAACATGGGAGGAGCAATGATCCACCGCGCCTTGGCCATCATCAGCATGACTGCCCTGCTGATGGTGGGCGGCCAATCGTATGCCGCGCCGGAGAACGGAAAGTTGGAATCCGTAGCGATGTCACCGCGCTTGCAGACCCTCTTTGCCAAGACCAAGCAGGTTTGCTTTGGGCGCTATGCGATGGAGGTCCCGGCGGAAGCTAATCTCGGGAGTGGTGCCCAATACTTTAGTAGGGAACGTTCTACGCTGCACCCAGCTTGGATCCACGCGAATATGCGAACAGAGGTCGTCGCTGCGGACAAGGCATCGCTGAGCGACGAGGAAGCCATTGTCCTTTGGGACAAGCTACTGGAAGGCGTGCGTTTTCGAGTCAACGCGCCGCCCACCCAAACGGGCGATATGACCGACCACAATGGCGTGGTGGCCACGGGTTCCCCCAAAATACAAGCGCCGTAGCGCGGCTGCATGACGAGGTGGACTGCCCAACAGCCGCGCCCGCCAAGCGCGTCCGCTAACTATCCAAAACCTCCCCCAACAACCGACTATTAGGCCAGTTCCCATCAACCGCCAATTCCCTGGCAACATCCCTGAGCGTTTCCATCACAGCCAGCGTCGCCCGCGACGGCGGCCGCGCGGCCGCATAGCCGATCATCCGATGCAACTCCAGCCCACGAATCGGCAAGGCCTGCAGACGCTGCGCCTGCAGCTCGTCGCGTATCGCCGCGGCAAAGTGCACGGTCCAGCCGAACCCGCGCACCACCAGGCGCCTGGCCACCTCGATTGATTCGACCTCCATCGTGACTTGCAGCTCCACCCGCTGGCGCGCCGCCAGCGCTTCCAGCGCCAGGCGCACGCCTGACTTGGACACCCCAGTCAGGATCAGAGGCAGGCCCTGCAGCTGTTCAATGTCCACAGGCCCATCCCCCAGCGACGCAGCGCCCCAGGGGCCGATCGCGCACAGGCTTTCGGCAACCAGCGGCACTACCGAGACCCCGGGGCTCGACACCGGCCCGCTCAGCAGCCCGACGTCGAGCGTGCCTTGCAGCAACGCATCCTGTAGCGCGGGCGCAAAGTTCTCGACCAGTCGCAGCCGGATTTCCGGATAGCGCTGGCGCAGCGCCTCGGCCAGCGGGATGAACAGCAGCGGCGCCAGCGCCGGGGTCAGTCCCAGCGCCACCAGCCCGCGCGGCGAGGCCGCCAGGTCGGCGATGTCGACCTTGACCTGGTCGGCATAGCGCAGCAGGAAGGACGCGCGGTCCAGCAACACCAGGCCTTCCGGCGTGGGCGTGGCGCCGCGCACATGGCGTTCCAGCAGCCGCACGCCCAGCTCTTCCTCGAGCAGCCGGATCTGCCGGCTCAGCGCGGGCTGCGCGATGTGCAGCGCAGCCGAGGCGCGGCCGAAGTGCTGCAGCGTGGCCAGCACCTTGAAATAGCGAAGCTGTCGGAGATCCATCGTCATGCCTCAGGGTAGGTGCCTTATCGTGCAATCGATTGCACGATAAGGCACAAAGAAGCGGAGCCATATGGCGGCCGCCTTACAGGGGCCGGGTTGATGCCCGCACCACCAGCTCGGGAGTCAGCAGGGTCCGCGCCGTGGTGGCGATGCTGCCGTCGAGCGCGCCCAGCATCAGCGCCGCCGCGCGCGTGCCCATCTCGTAGAACGGCACGCGGATGGTGGTCAGTGCCGGCGACACCGCGTGCATCAGCAGCATGTCGTTGTGACCGACCACGGACAGGTCCGACGGACAGCTGCCGCCCGCCGCGCGCACGGCCGCATAGCAGCCGAGCGCAAGGAAATCATTGGCGGCCACGACCGCGGTGATGCGCTGCCGCCGCGACAGCAGCTGCGCGCACGCGGCCTGGCCGGCGTCTTCCGTATAAGCCGGCGCACGCTCCACCGGGCATTGGGACGCGGACAGGCCCAGGTCAGCCACTGCCTGCAGGAAGCCCGCCTCGCGTTCATGCCCGGTCGACAGGCTGGATGGCCCGGCAACATGCCCGATGCGGCGGTGGCCCAGCGCATGCAGGTGGCCGACTGCCAGCGCCATCGCCTGGCGGCTGTCGCCGACCACGCTCGACACGCGCCCCGCATCGTCGCTGCGGTTGACCATCACAATGGGCACGCCCTGCGCCAGGCAGTGCGCCACCACGGGGTCGTTGCGCTCGGCGGTGGCCAGGATCAGGCCGTCCACCTGGCGCGCCAGCAGCTGGTCGACGATAAAGGTCTGGCGCGCCTTGTCGCCGCCGGCATTGGCCACGATCGGAATATAGCGATGCCGGGACAGGGCGTTCTCGATGCCCAGTACGATCGGCGGGAACACCGGGCTGCCGATGTCAGGCACCACCACGCCGATGGTGCCTGAGCGCCGCGTGCGCAGTGCCGCCGCGATGCGGTTGGGCGAGTAGTGCAGGTCCTGTGCCGCCTTGAGCACGCGCGCCACCAGTTCGTCGCCGATGCGGTGGCGGGTCTCGGGGTTGAGCACGCGCGACACGGTCGAAGGATGGACGTCCAATGCCTCGGCGATCTGCTTGATGGTGGGTTTGCTCATCGCTGTCGTGCCATGTGCGGCAGGCTGCTTGCCATACCTTCTGGTTATCGGGATGCCGCCAAAAAGTGGATTGGACGCCGGGCTGCGGCCATTCCTAGAATCGGCCTCGATGCCGGCCAGCTTCGCGTTTGTTGTGCAATCGATTGCATTGTAATCTGCTGACTAGGCGATGCCAAGTCGCAGATCGACCCGGACCAGAAGGACATCAAGGACAAGGAGAAGCACATGAAAGGAGCGGTTTCGCTCGCCGGCAGGGCGCCGGTGTACCAGGAGTTTGACGATCCCACCCCGGCGGGCGGGCAGGTGGTAGTTGACGTAGGCGCCGCGGCGCTGTCACGGCTGGATATGGCCATTGCCGAGGGCCGGCATTACATCAAGCCGGCGGCGGGCAGCTTTGTCGTCGGGCGCGAGGGCGTGGGGCGGCTTGCGGATGGACAACGGGTCTACTTCAACGTCAACGCACCGGTCGCGCCGTTCGGCTCGATGGCGCAGCGCGCGCTGGTGGATCCGGCGCTGACCTTCCCGGTGCCGGACGGCATCGATGACGAGCGCGCCGCCGCGCTCGGCAACGCCGGCCTGGCGGCATGGCTGCCGCTGTCGTGGCGGGCGCGCATGCAGCCGGGCGAGACCGTGCTCGTGCTCGGCGCGACCGGTATCTCGGGATTGCTGGCGGTGGCCGCGGCAAAGCTGCTGGGTGCCGGCCGCGTGATCGCGGCAGGGCGCAATGTGCAGGCGCTGCAGCGCGCACGCCGGCTTGGCGCGGATGCGGTGGTGCCGCTCGACCAGCCCGGCGACTTGCTGGATGCCTATCGCAACGCGGCCGACGGCAACGTCGACATCGTGCTGGATTACCTGTGCGGCGCGCCGGCAGAGGCCGCGCTGCTGGCGCTTGGCCACGGCGGGCGGCTGGTCCATATCGGCACCACGGTGGCGCCCACCATTGCCTTTGCCGGCGCCGCGGCGCGCAAGGCGTGTTTCGACATCATGGGCTTTGCCTACTACCATGCGCCCGTCGCGGTCCAGGCGCAGGCCTATGCCGAGCTATGCCGGCATACCGCGGCAGGGCGCATGGAAATCGATATCGTCTCCGCGCCGCTGGAGGATGTCGGGCAAGTGTGGGCCGCGCAGGCCAGGGGCGCGCGCCAGCGTTTCGTGCTGGTGCCCTGAGTCGGCAGGGGTTCTTGCCAAGCGGCATCGAGCGATGCCGTTTGGTCATGACGCCGGAAGAACAAGCCCGGCCGGATCGCCGCGTCCGCGCATGGCGCCGGACTGGCGACCGCCAGCACTGCCACGATTGCGTGGACATCCAATGCTGGCGGTCGCGTGACCTGAATGAACTACGGAGCGAGCACGTCAGGGTCCGCGGCTTCGGCGCCAAGTTGCAGGGCGCCGGGCGGGCAGGTTCAACATCTCCGTGAGTCGAAAGAGGTTCAGGGCAAGGGCGGCTTGGGCAGGCGCGTCTCCCCCGGTTCGAGTTTCAGTTCGACATCGAGACGGAAGCCGCCGCCATCGACCGGCTCAAAATCGCGCAGCAGCGAGCCGACGGCGCCAAACGCCGCGTCGCTGAAGGCAAAGGGATCCAGGGCATCGAAGATCTGCGTGGTCAGTACCTTGTGCCCTGGTGCGATGGCGATGAAGTGAAGATGGGCCGGGCGCATGTGGTCGCGGTTCTGCAGGGCCAGGAGGTCGCCGCAGGGGCCGTCGATCGGGACGCCATAGCCTGAGGGCCGCACGCTCTCGAACCAGAAGCGCCCGTCGGCATCGGTCTCGAACGCGCCACGCAGGTTCATGTCCTCCTGGTGTTCGTCCTGGTTCTCGTACAGGCCGCTTGGCGCTGCCTGCCATGTCTCGACGCGCGCGCCGGCGATCGGCGTGCCGTCGATCGACACGACGCGTCCCTGCACGAACAGCGGATCGCCCGTGGTGTCCGGGGTTGCGATGTGCGCGCCGTTGGCGCGAACCGGCTGGTTCGCACGCCAGAACGGGCCGATCAGCGCGGGCTCGGTGCCGCCGGCTGCAAGCACGGCCTTGGCATCCATCAGAAGCACCAGCGTGGCAAGCCCGAGAATATCCGCCAGCAAGATGCCCTCGTGTTTTTTCGGTCCGGTGGCCTGGCCGATGCGGACCATGAAGTCCAGGCCATGGTGGAGTTCCTCATAGGTCAGTTGGACCTCTGACGCGAAGGCGTGCGCATGCCGGATAAGCGCATCAAGAATGGTCCTGGTGCGCGGGTCGTGTGTCCCGGAATTCGCTTTGAGCACGGCCTTCAGCAGTGCCTCGGGGGTGGCTGGAATCGATTGCGCGTTCGATGCGGATGGCGCGAGCGCGCTTTCTGCGGAGGCAGATGTCATGATGGTCGGCTCCTGATGATTGAAAGAGTGGATGTTGCCTGGCGAGGAGACGGACATTGGCGCCCGGTCTCAGTCGCTCTGGATACGTGCCTTGTTCGCGACTTCGGCCCGGAGCGGGACATTTTCCGCGACCCGGGCAGCGAGTTCTGTGGGCTGGCACAGCCACGGCCTCGAAGCCGAGATCGCGCGACTGTTGCCGCACTTCGCTGCTCGGCAGGATGCGACGGACGTACAGGTGGCGGCTCGGGTGCGCCTGCCGGAGCAAACAGCGCCTGTATGGTCTCGGAACGATAGCCCGCAAAGCCGGACTCGGCCAAGGTCGGAATCTGCGGCAGCCCGGGCTAGCGCCGAAGGCTACTGGGCGCTAGCACCCTGAGCGACCCGGCGGCCGTCTTCAGTCTGCGGCGCGGTGTTCCGCCTTGTCCGCTTCCGTTTCCGTGATGTAGCCGTCCTTGCCGTAGACGAGACCGGTGGCCTCGGCTGCCTTCACTACGTCCGGGTGCCAGGCAATGCGGCCGCACTCCTCGTCGGTGCCGCCGACCACCGAGTACACGACCAGGGCGTGGTCGTTAGGGTTGCGGAACCCTCTCATCACGCCGATCGGGCAGGAGATCACATCCCACTGGTTCAGCATCAGCGAGTACTGGCCCTTCTCGCCCCAGATGACTTCCATCTGGCCATTCAACGGGCAGAACACTTCCTCGGTCTTGTGCGCGTGCAGGCTGGCGCCTTGCCCGACCGGGATTTCGATAAAGGTCACGCCGAAGCGGTGGTTACCCGGAATCGCCGGCTCGACGCCTTTGTTCTCGAGCACGCCGCGGTTCATGATCTTGTAGATGTTCTTCTTCATGCCGGGCAGGCGGCTTTCGATGAAGGTCTCACCGTAAGGTTTGACCTTGCCCCAGCGCGCGATGCGGGTGGCTTCCATTTCCTGAGGAGTGGGATCCATGCTGATTCCTTGGTGCAATGAAGTTGGGAGAACGAGAGGGCGATCGCCTTCTGTCCGTGCAACTTTAAGAAGCGCCCAGCGATTAATCCATTACCATTTTTCTCGCGACTCGATAACATTTCGGTATCGAGAACTTGCAAGACTTCGGTACTTTGTCGTGACGGTATCCTGCCGGCCGATGGAATCTTCTCCCTTCAGGGAGTGGCCTGATGCTTCAGCCTTCCGCGCCGCCGCGCGCCAGCCGCGCGGCGGCGCGCAGGCTGCGCACGATGCGGTCGAAGGTGGCGGCTCGCGCCTCGTCGGTGCGCTGGCGCAAGGCGAACGACGGGTGGTAGGTGGCGATGACAAGCCGTCCCTCGTGCTCGACTGGCGTCTCCATCATTCCAGCCAGGGACACGCTCTTGCGGCCCAGCACCGCACGAGCCGCGGTGGCGCCAAGCGCGACCACGACCCTGGGCCCGACCTTCTCCAGTTCGCGCTCCAGCCACAGGCTGCAGGCCTCGATCTCCTGCTGTGCCGGCGACTTGTGCAGCCGGCGCTTGCCGCGCCATTCGAACTTGAAGTGCTTGACCGCATTGGTCATGAAGAGCTTGTCGCGGTCCAGCCCCGCGCTGGCCAGTGCTTCGTCCAGGAGGTGCCCGGCCGGGCCGACGAAGGGGGAGCCCTGCAGGTCTTCCTGCGCCCCCGGTTGCTCGCCAACCAGCATGATGCGCGCATGGGCGGCGCCGGCGCCGGGCACGCCCTGGGTGGCATTGCGCCACAACGGGCAACGCCGGCATTGGTTCAGTTCATCGCGGCTGACGGGCAGCTTCCTGTGCTCGGGCATGGGGGCACGGCGCGCTGTGCTGCTGTCGGTCTCATCCGGTGGCAGCTTCGGTCGCCGATTCTTCAGCGTCGGCCATGGCCGCGGATGCCGCATGGGGCTGGGCGCCTGGCTCGGCGGCGCGGATGCGCAGCACGGTCTGGCGTGAAGTGCTGAAGCGCCGCGCGGTCTCGCTCACTGAATTGCCCGCGGCCAGCGCGTTCAGGATCGCATGGCGCTGTTCAGGCGTGTGCTTGGGCGGGCGGCCCACCTGACGTCCCATGGCCTTGGCCGCGGCCAGGCTCTCGCGCACGCGCACGCTGCGGGCGGCGCCTTCCAGCGCGGCGACCGCACGCAGCACCTCGACCGCCTCCGGCGGCGTGGTGTTGGCCAGGTCGTCACGGGACAGCTGCACGCAATACAACGCCACCCCCAGCAGGCGGAAGCGCCGGATGGTGGCCAGCACCTCGGGCACGCTCCAGCCCAGGCTGCACAGCCGCAGTGACACGACCGAGTCGGCCGGCTGCACCTGGTGCTGCAGCGCGCGCAGGCGCGGGCGCTGCAGCGCGGGCACTGACGCGGGCTCTTCTTCCCAGAAGGCATGGCGCGCATCTACGCCATAGCCGGCCTCGCGCGCGGTTTGTAATTCGTCCATCATGGCCGGCTGGCCATCGGCACAATTGGAGTAGAGGAATGAGGTCGGCATGGTGGTGATGAACGGCGCGGACGCGCCGTCCGGTATCGGTTGCATTTCGGACAGGGATACTCCTGTTTCGGCTTACTGCGCCACGCCGCAAATTTCATGCCGCGCTTGCCCCGCACAGGGCAAAGGTGAGGGGGCTCCCAAGGCACGGTATGCAGGCAAATGAAGCCGCGGCAAGCCTGGTCCGACCGACGCGGCGCTGCGGGCACAATTACAAGGCTTCGCGCAGGAATTGCAACGACTGGCAGGTGCGCTGCCTGCGCTGGGGCGGGCACGGAATCTGCGTTCTCCCCAGCGCAAAGCCGGAGCGCCGGCAAATCCCACCAGGAGAAAGCCGTGGACAAGTCGAAGATTCCCGCAGACCAGGCCCAGGCCCTCGGCGCATTGATGGACGACCATCGCGCTGTCAAGAAGCAGTTCAAGGCGTTCAAGGACACTGAAGATCGCGACGAGAAGCAGGCGATCGCGCTGGACGTGTGCCACCAGCTCACGGTGCACGCCACCATCGAGGAGGAGATCTTCTATCCGGCGCTGCGCGGCGTCAGCGACGAGATCGACGACCTGCTGGACGAAGCCGAGGTCGAGCACCAGGTGGCGAAGGACCTGATCGCTGCGATCGAGGAGGATCCGGCCGGCGACAAGCTCGAGGCCAACTACACGGTGCTGTCAGAATACGTTGCCCACCATATCGAGGAAGAGGAGGGCGAGCTGTTCAAGAACGCGATCAAGGAAAAGGTCAACCTGCGCGACGTGGCACAGGCCATGGCGGCGCGCAAGGAAGAACTGATGCGCGAGACCGCTTGACGCGCCTGCGCCCGGGCCAGGCCGGGCGCGGCTCTTCAGCGGATTTGAAGGAGTCGCACAATGCGGCGCGTCCCGCGCCCGCGGGCGGGGCGTTACCATCACGCGGTCATCACCCGCCGTACCGCAACTGCCCCATGACCTTTGTCGTGACGGATGCCTGCATCCAGTGCCGCCATACCGATTGCGTCGAAGTCTGCCCGATGTCGTGCTTCCACGAAGGGCCCAACTTCCTCGCCATCGACCCCGACCAGTGCATCGATTGCTCGATGTGCGTGCCGCTGTGCCCGGTCGGCGCGATCTACTCGGAGCATGACCTGCCCGAGGACCAGCGCCATTTCATTGCCCTCAATGCCGAACTGTCGCGGCGCGCTGACTGGCTGCCGTTGCTCAAGGCCAAAGGGCCGATCCCCGGCCATGAGCAATGGGCCGGTCATCCTGACCGCCTCTCGTTGCTGGAGCGCTAGCGCGCCTCAGCGTAATCCGGGAACGCTTCTTCCAGCGTCAGCACGGTGCCGGTCAGCGTGCCGTCGTAGCCGGGCAGTGCATTGACGCGCTGGCGGAAGGCTTCGCTGGTAAGCGCGTCCACCGCGCCGGCCAGTGCCGCGCTGCGCAGCTTGGCGCGCTCGATCGCAAAGAAGTAGCGCTCCTTGATCACCGGCACGAACGCCAGCCCGAAGCGCCGCGCCGCGGTTTCCACGCCAAAGCCCACGTCGGCCATGCCGCTGCCGATATACGCGGCCACCGCGGCGTGGGTGAATTCACCGTTGCTGTAGCCCTCGATGCGGGCCGTGTCGATGCCGCGCGCGGCCAGCATCAGGTCCAGCAGCAGGCGCGTGCCCGAGCCCACCTGGCGGTTGACGAAGCGCACCTCGCGCCGGGTCAGGTCTTCCAGCGTGTGGATGCCAAGCGGGTTGTCCGGCCGCACGAACAGTCCCTGGCTGCGCACCGCCAGGTGCACCAGGCAGTGGGTGTCCGGCTTGAGCCAGGTGGTGAAATGCCGCCACATGCCGTGCTCGAACTCGCCCACCGGCACATGGAAGCCGGCGATATCGCAGGCGCCTTCGGCCAGTGCCGCCACGGCCTCGACGCTGCCGCAGTACTTCAGGTCGTGCCGCACCTGCTGCTCGTCGAGGAAGTCGCGCAGCGCCGCCACCGCGAAGCCGTGGCTGGCATGCAGCCGCGCCGTGGCTTCGGGCTGGTCCATCAGCTTCTTCAACTCGATCTCCAGCTCGGACGCCAGGCTGTCCAGCGTCGGCGACAGCCGCGCGCCGATCCGCTTGCTGGCCCACACCAACTGCTGCGCCAGCGGCGTCAGCGCGCTGCCGCGCCCGCGGGTCTTGTCGATCAGCGGGCCGCCGAACAGCGCCTCGGCATCGCGCAGGATGCCCCAGGCGTAGCGGTAGGACAGCGATACCGCCTGCGCCGAGTGGCTGATGCTGCCGGATTCCTCGATATGGCCGAGCAGGGCCACCAGGCGGGACACGTCCAGGGCCTCGCCACCGGGGCTGGCGTCGTCCCGGATCTGCAGGTGCGGGTGGATCGAGATGCGAATCATATGTAGAAAATAGCTTATTGAAGGGCCGCTGTCACTCTCATATAGTCCTTCAAACGGGAAAAAACGGCGACGTCACAGCCCGTAAATAGGAAAAAAATAGCATATAAGAGGCCGCGCTGCCGATCTGCGCAATGCCTCACAGGAGACGCTATGCCAGAAATTTCCCCCCACGCACCGGCATCCGCCGATGCCACGCGCATCGCCGCCATCGTGGCCGCGCGCCAGGACATACCGGGCGCCTTGCTGCCGATCCTGCATGAGATCCAGGACACACAGGGCTATATCCCCGACGCCGCCGTGCCCGTCATTGCCCGCGCGCTGAACCTGTCGCGCGCCGAGGTGCACGGCGTGATCACCTTCTACCACCATTTCCGCCAGCAGCCGGCCGGGCGCCACGTGGTGCAGGTCTGCCGCGCCGAAGCCTGCCAGTCGGTCGGCGCCGAAGCGCTGGCCGAGCATGCGCAGCGCGCACTTGGCTGTGGCTTTCATGAAACCACCGCGGACGGGCAGGTGACGCTGGAGCCGGTTTATTGCCTGGGCCAGTGCGCCTGCGGCCCCGCCGTGATGGTCGGCGAGCAGCTGCACGGCTATGTCGATGCCAGGCGCTTCGACGCGCTGGTGCGCTCGCTGCGCGAGTCGTCCGCGGAAAAGACCACGGAAGCCGCGGAGGCACAGGCATGATCACGATCACCACCATCTTCGTGCCGCGCGATTCCACCGCGCTGGCACTGGGCGCCGACGACGTCGCCCGCGCCATCGCGCGTGAAGCCGCGGCGCGCAACGAGCACGTGCGCATTGTGCGCAATGGCTCGCGCGGCATGTTCTGGCTGGAGCCGCTGGTCGAGGTGCAGACCGGAGCCGGCCGCGTGGCCTATGGCCCGGTCAGCGCCGCAGACGTGCCGGGGCTGTTCGACGCCGGCTTGCTGCAAGGCGGCGAGCACGCGCTGTCGCAGGGCGTCACCGAAGAGATCCCCTTCCTGAAGCAGCAGGAGCGCCTGACCTTCGCCCGCGTCGGCATCACCGATCCGCTGTCGCTGGACGACTACCGCGCGCATGAGGGCTTTGCCGGCCTGGAGCGCGCGCTGGCGATGCAGCCCGCCGAGATCGTGCAGGAGGTCACCGACTCCGGCCTGCGCGGCCGCGGCGGCGCGGCGTTCCCGACCGGCATCAAGTGGAAGACCGTGCTGGGCGCGCAGTCCGCGGTCAAGTACATCGTCTGCAATGCCGACGAGGGCGACTCGGGCACGTTCTCCGATCGCATGGTGATGGAAGACGACCCGTTCATGCTGATCGAAGGCATGACCATTGCCGCGCTTGCGGTGGGTGCGGAGCAGGGCTACATCTACTGCCGTTCCGAATACCCGCACGCGATTGCCGTGCTGGAAAGCGCGATTGGTATCGCCAACGCCGCCGGCTGGCTCGGCGACGACATCCGCGGCAGCGGCAAGCGCTTCCACCTCGAAGTGCGCAAGGGCGCCGGCGCCTATGTCTGCGGCGAGGAAACCGCGCTGCTGGAAAGCCTGGAAGGACGGCGCGGCGTGGTGCGCGCCAAGCCGCCGCTGCCGGCGCTGCAGGGGCTGTTCGGCAAGCCCACGGTGATCAACAACGTGATCTCGCTGGCCACCGTGCCGGTGATCCTGGCGCGCGGCGCGCAGTACTACCGCGACTACGGCATGGGCCGTTCGCGCGGCACGCTGCCGTTCCAGCTTGCCGGCAACATCAAGCAGGGCGGACTGGTGGAAAAGGCGTTCGGCGTGACGCTGCGCGAGCTGCTGGTCGACTACGGCGGCGGCACGCGCAGCGGCCGCGCCATCCGCGCGGTGCAGGTGGGCGGGCCGCTGGGCGCCTACCTGCCCGAGTCGCGCTTCGACGTGCCGCTGGACTATGAAGCCTATGCCGCGTTCGGCGGCGTGGTCGGCCACGGCGGCATCGTGGTGTTCGATGAAACCGTCGACATGGCAAAGCAGGCCCGCTACGCGATGGAGTTCTGCGCGATCGAATCGTGCGGCAAGTGCACCCCGTGCCGGATCGGCTCGACCCGCGGCGTCGAAGTGATGGACCGCATCATCGCCGGCGAGCAGCCGGTCAAGCACGTCGCCCTGGTGCGCGACCTGTGCGACACCATGCTCAACGGCTCGCTGTGCGCGATGGGCGGCATGACCCCGTACCCGGTGCTGTCCGCGCTGAATGAATTCCCCGAGGACTTCGGCCTCGCCTCCAACCCAGCCAAGGCCGCCTGAGCCAGGTCCAGCAGAGACACGGGAGACAAACCGCCATGAACGCCCGCAACGAGATCGATTTCGGCACGCCCGCCAGCCCATCCACCGAACTGGTCACCCTGGAGGTCGATGGCGTCAGCGTCACCGTGCCCGCCGGCACCTCGGTGATGCGCGCCGCGATGGAAGCGCAGATCGCCGTCCCCAAGCTGTGCGCCACCGACAGCCTCGAAGCCTTCGGCTCGTGCCGGCTGTGCCTGGTCGAGATCGAAGGGCGCCGCGGCTATCCGGCATCGTGCACCACGCCGGTCGAAGCCGGCATGAAGGTCAAGACCCAGAGCGACAAGCTGGCCGACCTGCGCCGCGGCGTGATGGAGCTGTATATCTCCGACCACCCGCTCGATTGCCTGACCTGCCCGACCAACGGCAACTGCGAGCTGCAGGACATGGCCGGCGTGGTCGGCCTGCGTGAAGTGCGCTACAACGACGGCGGCCCGGAAGCTGCGCCGATCGCGACCCACACGCAGATGAAGAAGGACGAATCCAATCCTTACTTCACCTACGACCCCTCCAAGTGCATCGTCTGCAACCGCTGCGTGCGCGCCTGCGAGGAAACGCAGGGCACCTTCGCCCTGACCATCAGCGGCCGCGGCTTCGATTCCCGCGTCTCGCCCGGAACCAGCCAGTCGTTCATGGAATCGGACTGCGTCTCGTGCGGCGCCTGCGTGCAGGCGTGCCCGACCGCGACGCTGACCGAGACCTCGGTGATCAAGTTCGGCCAGCCCTCGCACAGCACCGTGACCACCTGTGCCTATTGCGGCGTGGGCTGTTCGTTCAAGGCCGAGATGAAGGGCAATGAAGTGGTGCGCATGGTGCCGTACAAGGACGGCAAGGCCAATGAAGGCCACGCCTGCGTCAAGGGCCGCTTTGCCTGGGGCTACGCCACGCACAAGGACCGCATCCTCAAGCCGATGATCCGCGCCAAGATCACCGATCCGTGGCGCGAGGTGTCGTGGGAAGAGGCGATCGACTATGCCGCGTCGCAGTTCAAGCGTATCCAGGCCGAGCACGGCAAGGACTCCATCGGCGGCATCGTGTCGTCGCGCTGCACCAATGAAGAGGGCTACCTGGTGCAGAAGCTGGTGCGCGCAGCCTTCGGCAACAACAACGTCGACACCTGCGCGCGCGTGTGCCATTCGCCGACCGGCTACGGCCTGAAGCAGACCCTGGGCGAATCGGCCGGCACGCAGACCTTCAAGTCGGTGGAGAAGGCCGACGTGATCATGGTGATCGGTGCCAACCCGACCGACGGCCACCCGGTCTTTGCGTCGCGCATGAAGAAGCGCCTGCGCGCCGGCGCCAGGCTGATCGTGGTCGATCCGCGCCGCATCGACCTGGTCGACTCCCCGCATATCCGTGCCGACTATCACCTGCAACTGCGCCCGGGCACCAACGTGGCGCTGGTGACCTCGCTGGCCCACGTGATCGTCACCGAAGGCCTGCTCAACGAAGCTTTCATCGCCGAGCGCTGCGAGGACCGCGCCTTCCAGCAATGGCGCGATTTCGTCTCGCTGCCGGAGAACTCGCCGGAGGCGATGGAAAGCGTGACCGGCATTCCGGCGGAACAGCTGCGCGGTGCCGCACGCCTGTATGCCACCGGCGGCAACGCTGCGATCTACTACGGCCTGGGCGTGACCGAGCATGCGCAAGGCTCAACCACCGTGATGGGCATTGCCAACCTCGCCATGGCCACCGGCAATATCGGCCGCGAAGGCGTGGGTGTGAACCCGCTGCGCGGGCAGAACAATGTGCAGGGCTCGTGCGACATCGGTTCGTTCCCGCATGAGCTGCCGGGCTATCGCCACGTGTCGGACTCGACCACGCGCGGTCTGTTCGAAGCCGCGTGGAATGTCGAGATCAGCCCCGAGCCGGGCCTGCGCATCCCCAATATGTTTGAAGCCGCGCTGGCCGGCAGCTTCAAGGGCCTCTACTGCCAGGGCGAGGACATTGTCCAGTCCGACCCGAACACGCAGCACGTGTCCGAGGCGCTGTCATCGATGGAATGCATCGTGGTGCAGGACATCTTCCTGAACGAGACCGCCAAGTACGCGCACGTGTTCCTGCCGGGCTCGTCCTTCCTGGAAAAGGACGGCACCTTCACCAACGCCGAGCGCCGCATCTCGCGCGTGCGCAAGGTGATGCCGCCCAAGGCGCGCTATGCCGACTGGGAAGCCACCATCCTGCTGGCCAATGCGCTGGGCTACCCGATGGACTACAAGCATCCGTCGGAGATCATGGACGAGATCGCGCGCCTGACGCCGACCTTCGCCGGTGTCAGCTACAAGCGCCTGGACCAGCTCGGCAGCATCCAGTGGCCGTGCAACGCCGACGCGCCGGAAGGCACGCCGACCATGCATATCGACACCTTCGTGCGCGGCAAGGGCAAGTTCATCATCACCAAGTACGTGCCCACCACCGAGAAGATCACGCGCGCCTTCCCGCTGATCCTGACCACCGGCCGCATCCTGTCGCAATACAACGTCGGCGCGCAGACGCGCCGTACCGACAACGTCTACTGGCATGCCGAGGACCGGCTCGAGATCCATCCGCACGATGCCGAGGAGCGCGGCATCAAGGACGGCGACTGGGTCGGGGTGCAGAGCCGTGCCGGCGACACGGTGCTGCGCGCGATCGTCAGCGAGCGCATGCAGCCGGGCGTGGTCTACACCACCTTCCACTTCCCGGAATCCGGCGCCAACGTGATCACCACCGACAACTCCGACTGGGCCACCAACTGCCCGGAGTACAAGGTGACCGCGGTGCAGGTGCTGCCGGTGGCGCAGCCGTCGGCGTGGCAGCGGGAGTACCAGGAGTTCAACGCCCAGCAGCTGCAACTGCTGGAAGCCGCCAGCGCCGACCCGGCGCAGGCCGTACGCTGAGCGGAGGGCCGCACCATGATGCGCTGCATGCAGTCACCGGAGGTGCATCCGGCCGCGGCCGGAGACGCCGAGCCGCCCACTCACAGCACCTTCGCCGTCAGCCGCTGGCGCCGCGGCGAGCTGATGCTGAGCCCCGATGAAGTGGCCGAGGAAGTGCCGGTCGCGCTGGTGTACAACGGCATCTCGCACGCGGTGATGCTGGCGACGCCGGCCGACCTGGAGGACTTCGCACTCGGCTTCAGCCTGAGCGAAGGCATCGTTACCCGTGCCAGCGACGTCTATGACATCGAGATCGACACGCGCGAGCACGGCATCGCCGTGCAGCTGGAGATCGCATCGGAAGCCTTCATGCGGCTCAAGGACCGCCGCCGCTCGCTGGCCGGGCGCACCGGCTGCGGGCTGTGCGGCACCGAATCGCTGGAACAGGTGATGCGCCTGCCGGCACCGGTGCGCAGCGATGCCAGCTTCCATACCGACGTGATCCAGGCCGCGTTCGTGCAACTGCAACTGCGGCAGGAACTGCAGCAACACACGGGTGCGACGCACGCTGCCGCATGGCTGCGTGCCGATGGCCATGTATCACTGGTGCGTGAAGACGTGGGCCGCCACAACGCGCTGGACAAGCTGGCGGGCGCGCTCGCCAGCAGCGGCGAGGACATCTCCAGCGGCGCGGTGCTGGTGACCAGCCGCGCCAGCTATGAAATGGTGCTGAAGACCGCCGCCATCGGCGCCGGCGTGCTCGCCGCAGTGTCCGCACCGACGGCGCTGGCCGTGCGGCTTGCCGAACAAGCCAGCATCACCCTGGCCGGCTTCGTGCGCGCCGGCGCGCACGTGGTCTATGCCCATCCCCAACGCCTGCAGCACGAAGCGAGCCTGGCATGAAGATCGACAACCTCATCACCATGGCCAACCAGATCGGCAGCTTCTTCGAGGCCATGCCGGATCGGGAAGAGGCCGTCTCTGATATTGCAGGGCATATCAAGCGGTTTTGGGAGCCGCGCATGCGCAAGGCCTTGCTGGGGCATGTGGATGCCGAGGCAGGGAGCGGGCTGCTGGACATCGTGCGCGAGGCGCTGGGGCGGCATCGGGCGATGCTGGAGTAGCTTGCAGGCCGGTTGCCGCTATGTGTCCTGCGCCCAGCGCTCCACCAGATCCGCAGGGATCGCCTGGAACACTTCATCGAAGCGCTTGCCGGTCAGCCGCTCGGCTTGCCTGAGCAGCAGTGCCACCGGGCTGCTGGGTTCGTGGAACTCGAACCATTGACGCGCGGTGCGGATGGTGGCCAGGGCGGCATCGCGATCCCGCGGTTTGCAGGCGCCTGAGTGCACGGCGGTTGCGGCAGGGGAAAGACCGCCGGCAGCATCGCCGCATGAAGGAGAAGCGACTGGCGCGGCGGTGGATGCAGCGACCGGCGGTGCCGGGGCGGTCGCGACAGTGCTCGTCATCATGCCAAGCAGCTTGAGCAGAGGGCTCAAGTCGGGGCTGTCCTGCCGGAGGTTGGCTTTTGCCCAACCGTCAATGGCCGCTGCCTGGCCTGCGGCCTCGTCGAGTGCCGTGAGGGCGGGGCTGTTCTGCTGGCGCAGATCCTGCATTTGCTGCCGCACCGATTCCGGCGCCAGGGCGTCCGCGGGCCGCGGCACGCCGAGCGAGCGCTCGACATCCCGGATCTGCAGCCGGAGCGCCGCGTTGCCTGTGATCGTCAACTCCCGCACGTCCCGCATCAGCCCCTCCGGGTCGGTCAGCGCGGCGAGCGCATTGGCGCGCATCGCGGGATCGGTTTCGCCATCGACGCATAACTGCGGATGGATGGCATCGGGCCATTTTGCCAGCAGCCGCGCCATGGCCGCGAGTCCGTCGCGCAGACCGCTTGCCTGGCCTAGCCGGGTACGGCAGCGCAGCAGCAGCGCCAGGATGCGGATGTCGCGCGTGCGCAGCAGCAGGCGCCGGCAGTCGCGCTCCAGATCCGCCCAGTTGATGGCTTCGGGCTCGCTGACGAAGTTGCCGTACTGCGCGTCGGGCTTCGGCGCCGCCTTGGCCAGCAGCACGACGAACTCAGGGTCGTACTCCAGGTCGTCACCGCATGGCCTGTCGGGTGCGACAGGTTCCAGCAGTTCCGGGAAGGGAAAGTCGGGTCTTGGCACCGGTACGGCCTTGGCTTTGGCATTCATGGTCAGTGTGTTGCATAGTGTTCGGGCTCGAACACCATGCCGGTGATGGCGCGGCTTCGATCCGGTTCGCCCAGCCATGTGGACCAGCCCAGGCGTTCCTGCGAGCCCAGGATGGCAGGCGGCGCCGAGTCCGGGATCACCTGCAGCTCGGCTTCCCAGACGAACTCGAAGCCGACGAAGGCGCGCACCCATTCGATGAGCGTCGGAAGATCCCTGCCGTTCGGCGTGAAGTTCAAGTATTGCTGCAACCCGAGCGGGCCGATCACCAGGCGGAACTTGTGTTGGCGGTCCGGCACCATTTCGCCAAGCATGGCGCCTTGCCCCATGACGCCTGGGGCGCCCGGGTGTCCCAGGCGGCTGCGCTCGGCCGGATCGACGGCGATCCAGTGCAATACATACTCTTCAAGCCTGACGGGCACACCAAAGAAGTGAGAAAGCGTGGCCGCGATGCCGTCGGGATCGCGCGCTTCGCGCACCTGGTGCGCACTCGCAGCGAGCCGGGCGTGCGGCGGCAGGGTGCTGTGCGCGATTTCGTCGGCTTCATTGCCCGCCAGCCAGCCGACATAGCGGGAGAACACCTCGCCGTCGCGCCGATCGAGGCCCGCGGTGGCTTGGGCGCTTGCCCACGCGCGGTAGAACTGCGTGAAGGCGCGATGGTGGAAAAGATCCAGGAAGTCGGCGGTGGTGTTGTCCCGGTGTGCTTCGCTACGCTCGCGTACAACTTCCGTCAGGTGAATCGGCAGCGCCCCGTTCGGCCCCAGCATGCCCAAGCCAAACAATTGCACCTTGAGCCGGCCGGCCAGCGGCTGCACCTGCGCGATCTCCCGGGGCGCGAAGGTGAGCGCGGCCTGCTGGCCAGCCCGGAAAGGCTCGTCGCGTGGCCGGCTTGCCTGCCCGATCGGGGGCAAGTCAGGGTGCCGGGCGGACAGATGCCGCAGGAGCCCCAGGAAGCTCAGCTTCCACGGCGCCTGGCCGGCATAGTTTCCGGGCGCGGCCGTCGCCGCCGGCGAGGGCGGCACATTGTCGTCGTTGCCTTTGAACATGGCTACACGGCGCTGCGGCCGCCCATGCGCACGGGCCAACGATGCACCAGGCCGCGTTGCATGGAGTGCAGTTCGGTTTGCGTGAAGACATTGACCGAGACGTGGCGCGCCAGGAAATGCTCCAGCACCACGCCGAACAGATATGGGCTGATGCCGGAGAAGCCGCCTTCGTCCACCGTGAGCTGGCACTGGATGCCGCGGCCGTAGATCAAGGGCCCGTTGCCTGGCAGCCGGCGCATGACTGGCTTCACGTTCGCGCCGATCAGGCTCTGGATTTGCCCCTGGTGCGCGAGGTCGTCGTTCGCCACGAAAAGCCGCAGCATGTCACGCAGGCCCTGGCCGCCTGAGCGATGCTCCAGGTCGGTCAGCGACAAGTAGTTGAAGCCCAGCAGCCGTATCAGGCGCCAGGCCATTTCTCCGTCCGCATAGGGCGGCCGTGGTGCCGACGGCGCGCGGATCAGGCCGATCCCGTCCACGGGGATGGAAGCTGCCGGGGTCAGGTCGTGCCGGCCATTGCGCGGTACAAGATTGGGCAGATCGCGATTTGTAACCAGCGATTCCACTGACAGGTAGCGCAAGGCGTCCGGGTAGGGAGCTTCGTTCTGGTCCACCAGCGACACGAACAGCTCGGTGCCGACGTATGCCGTGCGTGTGCCGTACTTGCGAGCCTGCTCAGAGATCAGCCGACGCTCGCGCCGCAGGGAAAAGTAGCGGCCGTGGTTGCCTTCATCACTATTCAGGGTGGTAAAGAGCGGCTGGAAGTCGATGCCTGCGCTGTGCTCGGACCTTTGTGCGCAGAGCTGCCTGACGGTGTGGATTTCGTAGTCAAGCGGATGCTGCCGGTCGGCGACCAGGTGAAACTCGGCGCGGCCCGGCGTGACCTCGATGCGATCGGTGCGCTTTGGAAACAGATTGACCACCGGTGTGCAAAACAGCGCGAACTGTTCGCGGTCGACCTTGCTGGTCAGATCCCGGGGCGGCTTTGACAGCAGCACGACGATCTCGGCTTCCTTGCCGCGGATCCGGCTCAGGCCCTGAGCGAGCTTGTTGAGGCCGAAGAAATAGAAGCGCTGTGGGCAAGCGAAGTACTCATGCAACAGGTTGTGCCCGTGGAAGCTGTTCCACTGCAAAGGCAGCGCGCCTTCGCCCGGTCCCATTCCCACGTAACTGACAGCATCCTGCGCCACTGCGCAGGGGCGCTCGCTCATGGCCCCGGGGTGTCCGATCAGCGTCGCCACACCGGCGCTGTGCAACAGTTCGAACAGTTGTGAGGCGATCAGGTCATCGCCGCGCAGATAGACCGGCAGGTGGTCCAGGCCGGGCAGCTGGTCGAAGGTCGCGCCTCGCGTACAGCGCAGGCGCAACCGCAGTGCACCCTGTACTGTCACATGGGCGGGCACATAGCGCTCCGGCCCCCTGACATCGGGCGGAATGCCAGTGAGCCGCGCTTCGGTGATCTCAACCGGCCACAGTGTCAACGGCTGCGTGGTCCTGAACTGGCAGGCCGTCTTCTCTCCAGGCGCCGCCGCCGCGTTGACCTCCGTGCCGCGCGGAACCTCCACGCCATGCGCAAAATCGCCCTCGTTCTGGCTGGGTCGGAACTGCGCGACCGCAATCGATGGCGTCGGCGCCACATAGTTGGGGTAGATCACCTCCAGCAGCCGCTGGGTGAAGCGTGGGAACTCTGCGTCCAGCTTGATCTCGGTACGCGCTGACAGGAAGCAGAACGCCTCGATCAGGCGCTCGACGTAGGGGTCGGCCACCTCGATGCCCTGCATGCCCAGCCGTTTCGCGACCTTCGGGTGCTGTTTGGCGAATTCCCCGGCCAGCTCGCGCATATAGACGAGCTCGCGATTGTAGTAATCGAGCAGTTGCGGATCCATGGTGTCAGCTGGCGTGGATCGATTGGACACTCATCCGGCTGGTTTCCAGGTCGAGCGAGCTTTGGGCAGTGAACGCCATCGGATACGGGTTCATATGGATCAGGCCTTTGATCTCGAACACCAGGGTGTTATAGCGTTGTGGCGCATCTTCTTTCAGTAGCGGCTTCACTTCCAGCGAGCCGGGGATGAGCCGGGGTTCGAAGTCCAGGATCGCACGCCTGACGATGGTGACGATATCGCTCCACTTGTGTTCGGCCAGATAACTGCCGGCGACCGGGGACACGCCGTAGTTGATGGTCGATGCGGCAGCAGCGGGATAGCGCTTGCGATCGATTTCATCCTCGCGATTGGTGGTGTTGAGCAGATAGGTGAGGTCGCGTTGGATGATCTCGCGCATCTGGGCACGCGTGACGGTGTATTCGTCCGCGCTTTCCGTCTGGCGCTGGGGCGCGTCGTCGCGCAGCCGGTCCAGCAACGTCGGCAGCAGTTGCGAATTCGGGCGGCGCGGCGGGCGGTGTTCAGCCATGCTCCGCGTCCAGGGTGAGCGTTGTCACATCCAGCATGGCGACATCTCCCGTGTCTGTCATCCAGGTCTTCTGGCCGAAACCGATGACACCTGTCTCACCCGCTTCACTCCAGCTGGTTTCGCGAGCCAGCCGAATCCCGTCGCTGCCTTGTTCGGAGCCTGGGTAGCGCACCGGCAGGAAGCCACGGCTGACCACGCCGTCGGCGAGTGTCACCGTGGCCGGGCGCCATAACAGATCCAGCAACCCGGACGCCTTGCCCAACTCGATCTTGCGCATCTGCGCAAAGGGCAGCCAGGCGTAGCGCCCCGCGGTCACGATCTCGCAGGTCGGTCCCAGCCGTGTGTCTGTGTCGGTAATCCAGGCAAAGCGCACGCCGTCGTGCGCGCCGGCTGAGGCTGGCACCTGCGACAGGGCCAGGTGCCGGCTGGCGTCCGCGGCTGAGCATTCGCCGGCCTTGTTTTCCGCCAGAGCCGTGTGGAGCTTTGCCACCCACGCCGGGGCCGGCAGCAGCGAGCCGGGGGTGCGCTGGCCGGCGAATACCTCGCCACGAAACACCTCCGCACGGATCAGGTCGCGGTACACATGCGCGGTTTGCGCGAAGCCGGGCGCAAGCTGCGTGGCGACCTGCAATTGCTTGAGGGCCCTGGACCAGTCACCGACCACGCAGAGCCACTGGAATAGCTGCCAACGGAAAGCGAAAGAGCCAGGTTCCTCGCGGACCTGCGCCTCCGTCTGGGCCAGCGCGCCTTTGACCGAGCCGCTTCGGCGAAGGATTGATGACAGCCCCGTGCCGGGTGCCTGACGAGGGGTGTGCGCTTCAAGCGTCATGGCCAGGATCAGGCGGCAGCGCCGGCGCGGGACGGTAGGCGCTGTCCATCGACACCAGATGGTGTTCGCGACGGGTAAGCAGGGCCGTGACATCGCGGCGCCGCGTGGGCGCAATGTCGCCAGCGAACAGCCACAGCACGTCCGGCGCAGCCGGGGTTGAAAAGAGTTCGTGCTCTTCCAGGGATTCCCGGGAGCCGATCAGCGAATCAATATGGCCTGCCGTGTCCAGCATGTCCATCAAGCTATCGGCATGGTTCGCTTCGCGCGCGAGCGTTTGCAGCGGCTTCGGTTCGCCCTCCGCCGGGATCGGAGCTGTCGACGCTGCGTTGGAGCTGGCATGTGCACTGACGTAGTTCGGGTCCCTTAGCGCCGCCTCGGCCTCGCGTTTGAGCTGATCGAGCACGTCGGCCGGCTCAGGGCCAGCCGCCGCCGTTGTCCCCGCACCACCGGCTGGCTTCACCAGCGAGAACGGATCGGCACCGTCTGGCTGCGTCCCGCCGAGCGCATCCCAAGGCCAGGGCGCATTGCTGTCGCCATCGAGTCTGGCGTTGACGGCGTGGATTTCCGCAGTGCGGTTCTGCCAGTCGCTCATAGCCCGGCCACCTGAGGTTATTGGTTTTCGAAAGCGTCTGATGATAATCGCAAATCCTGGTGTAACGAAATTCTAAATGGAATGGAATTTTCCTATTTAATATCCGGAAAATCAGAATTAAAAAGTGATCATAGAGATTTAAGGGTGATCCTATGGACATTGGATAAAAATTATGTATATCTCGGATGGATTGTCAAAATTTGTAATATTCCATGGGGACATGGTGTTGGGTCATTGTCGGCCAGAAGAAAACGTGATAACCGCGCGATGGAGTGAATAAAGTACATAAAATCAATGAGTTATATAGATTTTTGGTGCCGATGCGCCAGAGGCCTGGTCGCGGACGAGACATTTGCTAGCGTATTGTTTTGGTCATATCCTAAAAAAGCCAAATAACAAAATCTCCGTGCAATGGTAGTCCTCTTATCCAAGGGGCGAACGGCAAAGGCATCGAATGGATATTTCGCGTCAGGCTTTATTTGGCCGACTCAATCTCACGCTATTCAAGGCGATCGAAAGCGCGACGGCCTTTTGCAAGCTCCGCGGCAACCCGTACGTGGAGCTTGTGCATTGGCTCCACCAACTGCTGCAAGCCCCGGATGGCGACCTGCAGCGGATGCTGCGCCATGCCGGCGCCGACCTGTCCGTGCTTGAAGCCGACCTGACCCGCGCGCTGGCCGCGTTGCCTGCCGGCGCCACCTCGATCAGTGACTTTTCGTTCCAGCTTGAGTCGGCGATCGAGCGAGCGTGGGTCTATGCGACGCTTGCTTTTTCCGATGACCACGTGCGCGGCGCTTATCTGCTCGCTGCGCTGCTCAAGACGCCGGAGTTGCGCCGTACGGTGCTGGGCATCTCAAGCCAGTTCGCGAAGGTGCGGCCCGATGACCTGGTGGAAATGGCACCGGCGCTCATCGCGCAATCGCCTGAGAGCCGTGAAGCGGCTTATGACGGCAGTGGCCTGGCGCCGGCCACACCGGGTGAAGCCAGTGGCGCGACGGCACCTGCCAGTGCCGGCAAGCCCGCCCTGGGCAGGTACTGCCGCGACCTGACCGAGGAGGCACGCGCGGGCCGGCTGGATCCGGTGATCGGTCGCGAGCATGAGATCCGCACCATGACGGACATCCTGCTGCGCCGCCGTCAGAACAATCCGCTCCTGACCGGAGAGGCGGGTGTCGGCAAGACCGCCGTCATCGAGGGGCTGGCACAGGCCATTGCCGCGGGTGAGGTGCCGCCCAGCCTGAAGGACATCAGGCTGCTGAGCCTCGACGTGGGTGCGCTGCTAGCGGGCGCCAGCATGAAAGGCGAGTTCGAAGCGCGGTTGAAGGGCGTGCTTGAGGAAGCTGCCAAATCCCCGACGCCCGTGATCCTGTTCGTCGATGAGGTCCACACACTGGTTGGCGCCGGTGGCCAGGCCGGCACCGGCGATGCCGCGAACCTGCTCAAGCCGGCGCTGGCGCGTGGGACACTGCGCACGATCGGCGCCACCACCTGGAGCGAATACAAGCGCCACATCGAGAAGGACCCGGCGCTCACCCGCCGCTTCCAGGTCCTGCAGGTCATGGAACCGGACGAAGCCAGGGCGGTTGCCATGGTGCGGGGTCTGGTCCGGACGTTCGAGGCGCATCACCAGGTACTGATCCGCGACGAGGGGGTGCGCGCCGCCGTCAGGCTATCGCATCGCTTTATCCCGTCGCGGCAGTTGCCCGACAAGGCGATCAGCCTGCTCGACACCGCTTGTGCGCGCGTAGCCCTGTCATTGCATGCGCCCCCGGCAGAAGTCGAACATCTGCGCCACGAACTCGCCGCGGCCGACGCCGAGTGCGCACTATTGGCCCGGGAAGCCGGCTTTGGCCGGCCGGACGCTGCGCGGATTGCGCTCGCACGGGCTCGGCGCGAGCAGTTCGAAGCCGACCTGGCTTTGGCCTCGGCGCGCTGGGACCGGGTGCGCGGTCTGGCGACCGACCTGGTCGCCCGCCGATACGCACTGGTGCAGTCCGCGTCGGATGAATCGACTGTGGCCGCGCCGGCGCGACGAACCCTGGATGAGCTCGAGGGCCATCTTCATGCCGCGCAAGCGGATGCGCCGCTTGTGTACACGGAAGTGGATGAACGCGTGGTCGCCGCAATCGTCGCCGACTGGACCGGTATCCCGGTTGGGCGCATGGTCGCGGACGAGGTGGCAACCGTGATGCAGCTGCCGCAGACACTTGGCGAACGCGTGATCGGGCAAGGCCATGCGCTAACCCAGCTCGGGGAGCGCGTCACGACCGCCCGTGCACAACTGACTGACCCCAACAAGCCGGTCGGAGTCTTCCTGCTGGCAGGCCCGTCGGGCGTTGGCAAGACCGAGACTGCGCTGGCGTTGGCCGACGCCCTGTACGGCGGTGAGCAAAACCTCATCACCATCAACCTCTCGGAATTCCAGGAGCCGCATACCGTCTCGACGCTCAAGGGCGCGCCGCCGGGTTATGTCGGCTACGGCGAAGGGGGCGTACTGACCGAAGCGGTGCGCCGCCGGCCCTACAGCGTGGTGTTGCTCGACGAGGTCGAGAAGGCCCATGCCGATATCCACGAAGTCTTCTACCAGGTCTTCGACAAGGGCTACATGGAGGATGGCGAGGGGCGCCATATCGACTTCAGGAACACCATCCTGCTGCTCACCAGCAATGCCGGCTCCGATCTGCTGGCGAATCTCTGTGAAGACCCGGCGCTGATGCCGGAGCCCGCTGCACTGCGCGACGCGCTGATGCCCGAGCTGCGCAAGGTGTTCCCGGCGGCGTTCCTCGGGCGGCTGGTAGTCGTGCCATATCTGCCGCTGGCGGCTGAAAACCTGGGCCGCATCGTGCGCCTGCATCTCGATCGCGTGGCGGTGCGCATGCAGCATCAGCACGGCATTGTGCTGACTTACGACGACCCGGTGGTCGAGTTCATCGTGGCGCGCTGTCCGGTCGGCGAGACCGGCGCCCGGCAGCTGATCGGCTTCATTGAGCAGGTCATCCAGCCGCAACTGGCGCGCCTGTGGCTGTTGGCCCTGTCCGAGAAGCGCGAGCTCGCCGTGATCGCGATCCGCGTCGCCGACAGCGCGCCTGCCGGGCTCGCCTACCACACCGAATACCGCGTTGGCCACGATGCCGTTGTGCCGGAGTGTCCCGAGGCCGGCTCGGCTTGACGCCGACCGGCATGTCCATGTAACCCGCAGGGGAGATCCATGTCTGTTGTGAACAGTTCGCAGAAATTCATCGCGCGCAACCGCGCGCCGCGCGTACAGATCGAGTACGACGTCGAAGTCTATGGCTCGGAGAAGCGTATCGAGCTGCCCTTCGTGATGGGCGTGCTGGCCGACCTGTCGGGCAGGCCGGCCGAGCCGCTGCCGGCGGTTGCCGATCGCAAGTTTCTTGAGATCGATATCGACAACTTCGACGAGCGCATGAAGGCCATGAAGCCGCGCGTGGCGTTTGCGGTGCCCAACACGCTGTCCGGCGACGGCCAGCTCATGGTCGACATGACATTCGAGAGCATCGAGGATTTCTCGCCCGCGGCGGTAGCCGGCAAGGTTGATGCGCTCAGGCAATTGCTCGAAGCCCGCACCCAGCTCGCCAACCTGCAGACCTACATGGATGGCAAGTCGGGCGCCGAATCGCTGATCAACCAGTTGCTGCAGGATCCCGCGCTGCTGCAGTCGCTTGCCAAGGCGCCCAAGCCCAGGGCCGGCGACGACGAACCTCAGTCGCCGCAGTCCTGAATGGATCGGCTACTTGCCTTCCTGAACCACCTCATCAAGCAAGGATTCCATGGCCACCGCCCAACCAGCACAACACCAAGCGCTCGCGAGCGCTGACCATTCCGACTTCGCCGCGCTGATCAGCCGCGAATTCTCGCCCAAGACCGAACAGGCCCGCGAGGCCGTCGACCTCGCCGTCAAGACCCTGGCCGAGCAGGCGCTCGCCAGCTCGTTCACCATGAGCGATGATGCCTACAAGAGCATCGAAGCCATCATCGGCGCCATCGACAAGAAGCTCTCCGAGCAGATCAACCTGATCCTGCACCATGAGGACTTCCAGAAGCTGGAGTCCGCCTGGCGCGGCCTGCACCACCTGGTCTCAAACACCGAAACCGACGACAAGCTGCGCATCCGCGTGATGGATGTGTCCAAGGAAGAGCTGCGCCGGACCCTGCGCCGCTACAAGGGCATCGGCTGGGACCAAAGCCCGTTCTTCAAGCGCATCTATGAAGAAGAGTACGGCCAGCTTGGTGGTGAACCCTACGGCTGCCTGGTAGCCGACTACTACTTCGATCACACACCGCCCGACGTCGAACTCCTTGGCTCGCTTGCCAAGATCTCGGCAGCGGCTCACGCCCCGTTCATTGCAGGCGCCTCGCCGTCGGTGCTGCAGATGGATTCGTGGCAGGAACTCGCCAATCCGCGCGATCTGTCCAAGATATTCCAGAACCTGGAATACGCGCCGTGGAACAGCCTGCGCAACTCGGAAGATGCCCGCTATGTCGGCCTCGCCATGCCGCGTTTCCTGTCGCGCCTTCCCTACGGCATCAAGACCAATCCGGTCGATGAATTTGACTTCGAGGAAGACACCGACGGTGCGGATCACCGCAAGTACGTGTGGAGCAATGCTGCCTACGCCATGGCGGTCAACATCAACCGTTCGTTCAAGCTCTATGGCTGGTGCACGCTGATCCGCGGCGTCGAAAGCGGCGGCGTGGTCGAGAACCTGCCGTGCCACACCTTCCCGACCGACGATGGCGGCATTGACATAAAGTGCCCGACCGAAATCGCCATCTCGGACCGCCGTGAAGCCGAACTGTCGAAGAACGGCTTTATCTCGCTGGTGCACCGCAAGAACACCGACTACGCAGCTTTTATCGGTGCCCAGTCGATGCAGAAGCCAGCCGAGTACTACGACGCTGATGCGACCGCCAATGCCAACCTGTCGGCACGCCTGCCGTACCTGTTCGCCTGCTCGCGCTTTGCCCATTACCTGAAGTGCATCGTGCGCGACAAGATCGGCGCCTTCAAGGAACGCGAGGACATGCAGCGCTGGCTCAACGAATGGATCATGAATTACGTTGATGCCGACCCGGCCAACTCGTCGCAGGAGACCAAGGCACGCCGACCGCTGGCTGCAGCCGAGGTGGTCGTCGAGGAACTGGAAGGCAACCCCGGCTACTACAGCGCCAAGTTCTTCCTGCGTCCGCACTTCCAGCTCGAGGGCCTGACCGTTCCGCTGCGGCTTGTGGCGCGCCTGCCGTCGGTCAAGGACGCCGCCTGAGCGTCGCTCAGGCGTTGAAACGTACCGGTAGTTCCACGCCGAGGTATCGCGCCCCTGACCTGATTGGGGCGCGGCCCTGGCTGTGGCTCTTGTCTGCAGTACCTGTCTTAACGTCAAGGAGTTTTGCAATGGCACAGGACATTTTCCTGAAGATCAATGGCATCGATGGCGAGTCGCAGGATTCGTCGCACAAGAACGAAGTCGAAGTGCTGGCCTGGGACTGGAGCATCGAGCAGCAGTCCACCATGCACGCGGGCAGCGGCGGCGGCGCCGGCAAGGCGACCGTGTCGGACCTGTCCTTCGAGCACTTCATCGACCGCGCCTCGCCCAACCTGATGAAGTACTGCCTGACCGGCAAGCACATCAACGAGGCCGTGCTGGTGGTGCGCAAGGCCGGCGGCAATCCGCTCGAATACCTGAAGCTCACCATGACCGACGTGATCGTCACCAAGGTGAGCCCCAAGGGCTCGGTGGATGACGAAGTGCGCATGCGCGAGAAGGTGGCGCTGTCGTTCTCCAGGGTGAAGCAGGAGTATGTGGTGCAGAACGCCCAGGGCGGCAGCGGTGGTGCTGTGACCGCGGGCTACGACATCAAGGGCAATAAGGAAGCCTGATTGTCATGACCGGTCTCGCCGGCTACCCGAGTGGAAGCTGGCGAGGCCAAGGACGCTGGCATTGACCGAGTGCGGAATCCATGCGGATGACAACGGCCAGACTCCGAGCGGCCGTTAAAGAGATGACCTCATGAGTGCGCTAAACAATCTGAAGAGCCTGGCCGTTGGGCGGAATCGCACCGTTAGCGTTTCCAGCGCGGCGATTCCCGACCTGCTGGGACAGCCCCAGCTGGAATGAGATGGCTCAGTTCGTGACGCTGTATAGCATTGTCAAGCTGACGGCACAAGTCAGGACGCCCCCGGGGAACTTGATATGGCCGCCAAACTGAACATGGCTGGCCTGTTTCTGGCCGCACTTCTAACGACTGGCTGTCAACGAGCGGCCACAAATCCCTTTCCGCCCATGGATATCCACCAGCCATACAAGACGCATTGCATTGGCCGTTTCCTAATTGACCTGCCAGAAGAGTTCAATTCGGTACCGGATTCGATGGACAGTCCCGGCGATGCCGAGTTGCTCTATGGCAAAGATAAGGACTTCAAGCGCATCTATGTCAAGGTGCCCAAGCAACGTCCGGTGGAGGCAGAGCCGGTCATCCTGCGCGAAGATTTTGAGCGGGCGGTGAGTAAGCGAATGCAAGAACTAAGGGATGCACGCAATGAAGTTACACATGCCCCGATGTTGGTGTCCAGTACACCGTTAGGTGAAGGTGAAGGAGGCTATCTGATTCGTCGCTACGACAATGCGCAGCAAGGTAAATACTTTAGAAGCGAAATCCACCTCCTGGCGGGAGACTTGCGATACGTCATCTTTGAGGAAAAGAGCTACCCCGATAGCGAGCCGGCGGAAGCGGTAGAAGCGCGGTTGCGAAACCTCGCAGTCCACACTCGCGCCTATACCGACCCGGAGGCTGCCGGTCCCGGCTTCTGTGTCAAAGGCGTAGTGCTGAACGACATCCACGACGAAGAGACGGCGATGTTCAGTTTTCAAAGTGAACTCCATAAGGATCTTCTCTTTGACATCCATTCGCGCGCGCTTGTCACGCAGGACGAGGGCATGATCGCGCGACTGGAAAAGCGATTGGAAGGCGCCCCGCTGGCATATCGGCTCGCATTCCACACCCTACGCAAGGGCAAGCGAACCGTTGCCGGCATGGAAGCAGATGAGCTTGTGGAGACCTTCAAGGAAGAGGGATACAGGCGGCAGGGTTTGAAGGCGGAGACCAAGCGGGATACGCCGCAGTACATGCAGCCGCAGATGCATCTTACGTTAATGACCGGCGGACAGATTCCTGGTGGCGCTTATGTCGACTCATCGATGGATGACGATGAGGTGCTGAGGATTTGGGACAAGGTGGCGAATTCGATCCGGCCCCGGCCAGGTGCGGTGGAGGGAGAGAGGAGGTGAGCAGGGAAACCAGAACCCATCCCATGAATCGGCTAGCTGCTTTTGCTTCGTGTTCTCGCACCGTTAGCGTTTCCAGCGCAGCCATTCCTGATTTGCTGGGACAGCCCCAGCTGGAATTCGTGAGGCTCTCAGGTCATGAGGGATTGAGCGAACTCTTCACCTACAAGGTAGACCTGCGTGCGGTCTCGCCTGCCGCGGAACAGTATCTTGCGGAGGCAGATCCCGATGCGATGATCGGCCGCGAGATGACCGTCACGATCGAGCTCGATGGCATGGGCACAGGGCTGCTGGGTGGCGTGGGCGCAGGGCACCGCGAGATCACCGGCGTCATCTCAGATATCGAGCATGTCGGCGGCGTTGCGGAGAATCGCTTGTACCGGTTCACGCTGCGTCCCTGGCTGTGGCTCGCGACGCAGACGTCGGACTTCAAGCCCTTCCAGAAGAAGACGGTGATTGAGATTCTTGACGAGGTGCTTGCGGACTACCCGTTCTCGGTGGAGAAGCGCCTCGATACATCGGTCTATCCGAAGCTTGCCTGGGAGGTGCAGCATGGCGAGACCGATGCGCATTTCATCCAGCGCCTGACCGAAGAGTATGGCATTACATACTTCTTCGAGCATGACGGCGGACACCATCGGCTGATCCTGGCCGCCGAATCGGGCGCGTACCGCGCGTTTCCCAGCGAGGCCTATCGCACGCTGCCACTCTATCCGCGTGGCTTCAAGATCGACCAGGAACATCTGGTCCGCTTCGATCCGGTCAACCGGCTGCGCACGGGCAAGGTGACGTTGAACGACTACGATCCACGCAAGCCGCGCGCGAATCTGACCACCGACAACAGCCAGCCGCGCAATACCAGCTTCGCCGACTTCGAGCGCTACGAGCACCCGGGCGACTATGTCGATCCGGCGGTGGGCGAGATGCGGGCGAGGATCCGCATGGAGGAGCGCCGCTCGCGTGGCCGGCGTGCGCGGGGCGTGGGTGCGCTGCGCGGAGTGGTGGCGGGCTGCACCTACCTGGTGAGCAATCACGGCAACCCGGCGATGAACCGCGAGTATCTGGTGATCGGTGCGACGCTGGAGCTGGAGGATGTCGGCGGCGAATCCGGCAGCGGGCAACAGTTTTCGTGCCGCGTTGCGTTTGAAGCGCACCCCACTGATGAAGTCTTTCGCCCGCCGCGCACGGTCGGCAAGCCATACGTGGCCGGCGTGCAGCGGGCCGTGGTGACCGGCCCGAAGAACCAGGAGATCTGGTGCAACGATCACGGCAACGTGATCATTCAATTCGAATGGGATCGCTACGGGAAGTACGACGAGAACTCGTCACCGTGGATTCGGGTGGTCAACGGCTGGTCGGGCGACCAGTTCGGCGCGATGCACATTCCGCGTATCGGGCAGGAGGTCATTGTGGCGTTCATCAACGGCGATCCGGACTGTCCCGTGATTGTCGGGCGGGCGCCGAATCAGCTCAATCTGCCGCCGTGGGCGCTGCCGGGGCAGCATGCCTTGTCGGGGATTCGCAGCAAGGAGTTGTTTGGCGGGCGCCACAATCACCTGCTGATGGACGATACGAAGGATCAGATCCAGGCGCAGCTGTCCTCGGATCACCAGGCATCGCAACTGAACCTGGGCTATCTGACCGGGGTGCCGGACCACGCCGGGCGCAAGGACCGGCGTGGTGAAGGCTTCGACCTGCGCACCGATGGGCAGGGTGCCATACGCGGTGGGAAGGGCTTGTTCGTTACCGCGGAAGGGCAGGTAGGCGCCATGGGCGGGCACCTGTCGCGCGACGAGTTTATCCGCTGCATGGAGGCGGCGCTGGAGGCGGCGAAGGCGTTGGGGGACTATGGCCATGCCCATGAAGGGCTGGCTGCCGATACGGACCCGCAGGCCGAACTCACGCGGGCCGTCAGGGAGTGGGACGCTGGCGCCAACAACCACAAGGACGTGCCTGGTGAGGGAGGTCAGCCGCTGATCGGTGCCTATGCGCCGGCGGGCATGGCACTGGCCACGCCCAAGATATTGACGACGTATGCCGGCAAGCATATCGACACCGTCTCACGGTTGAACCAGCAAATGACCGCAGGGCAGCAGTTCGTTGTCAATGCGGGGCAGGGAATCGGGTTCTTCGCGCACAGCGGTGAGCTGCGCGGCATTGCGCATCAGGGCAATCTGCTTCTGCAGGCGCAGAAATCCAACATCGAAGCGAATGCCAGACAGAACGTAGTGGTGACCGCAACCGATGGCAACATCGTTCTGAACGCGGGCAAGAGCCTGAGCTTGATGACAGCGGACGGTGCCGGCATCCGCATTGGCGGAGGCAAGGTGGATATCTATGGTCCTGGCGGGATCCTGCTGCATACGTCGGATTTCGACATCGTAGGGCCGTCCAGCCTGAACGGACCGTTGCCGCAGTTTAGCCAGGGTGACGCGGGCCGAAAGTTCCTGCTGAAGGCAGGCGAGCTCGAGCGACCGGTCCCCAATGCACCCTACCAGATTGTCAAGGCGGACGGCAGTGTGGTGGAAGGTGTAACCAATGCCGCTGGCGAAACCGCGCAGTCGGCTTCGGATCTGATCGAGGCGGTGAGCGTAAAGATATTTGCGCCCAAGCTGTACTGAGTCTGCTTCGCATCGATTGTCACGGAACCAGATATGAGTGCACCCATAGTATCCAGACAAGGGGTCAACCCGATTGCCAGCGCCGACGACATTCACGTTCCAAGTAAGGCGCTCCGAAAGCTCGACCTGAAGACGCTGCCCGGCATCATCATCTTCGTGCACGGCGTGAACTCGAACGGCGAATGGTTCGCCAGCGCTGAAGAAGGCTTGTGCAAAGGCTTGAATCAGCGCCAGCAGCGCGGGGAAACGGGCGATACGTACGACATGGGGGCGCTACGGCCAGCGCAGTATCTGTCGGAGCTGACACCCAAAGGCTACCTGTCCCGGGAAGTCAATGCGACGAACTTCGTTGCCGATGGCGACCAGAGCCCCATTATCCGATTCCGCTGGGGCTATAAAGCTGCCAAGGAGGACCTGGCGACGGTTGGGCCAAACATCTTGCTTGACGAAGAGGATGCCTGGGGCGGCGGTCCCTTCGCCAACGGATGCTCTGCCCTGCCGGATCTGTGGACCACGGGCACGGTCACCGACCTGTTTGCCGGGTTACAGGCGCAGGACCTGAATACGGAGACAAGCCGGCTGATCTACGGCTGCCCCCCACGCCACTATGGAGCGCATGCCGCCCGGCGCCTGGCCGCACTGGTGGCGCAAGTCCGGGTCAAGCATATTGACGCCTATGGCAAGGCGTGTCCGGTCACGGTGGTCTGTCACAGCCAGGGCAATATGGTCGGCATGGCCTCGGCATTTATTGGCAAACATGACTTCGGCGGGGATGGCGTGGCGGACACCTATGTACTCGCCAATCCGCCATACAGCGTCCTGCCGAACTTCTTCGATAACTTCGGGCAGTACAACGCCGACACGGACCTGGGCCGCGTCACCGTTTTTGCGCGGCGCAAGACGCTGGATCGCTTCTTTGAGATTGTCGGTGCCTCCAGCTTTGATCATGCCAGCGACGACTGCGTCAACGCCCTGACGCCCACCCGGCGTCCCAAGCAAGGGGAAGCCCCCTGGACTGCCGGGAAGGACAGCAAGGAACGTCAGACACGCAAGCACGTTTTCCTCTATAGCAATCCCCACGATCAAGTGATTTCAGTAAGCACCGTGCAGGGGATGGGGTGGCTGGGCCTGTCGAAGGAGGTGCTGGCCGGTACCGATCACGACATGCTGGAGTCGGCCAAGGCGCGCGGCGATCGCCCCTATGCTTTCGCGCATCATGCCGAAGTCTTGTTCCAGCGTGTGTGGGCCCAGGGCAATCCGGGCAAGTATGGCCAGATGCCATTCGAAGTTGGTGCCAAGCCAAGCAACTTCGTCTATTACGACAAAGGTAACCCGTCGAAGGTCGATCCGATCCAGGGCGATGGGAAGGCATTCTGGTACCGCAAGCCATTGCCACTGCGCTTTCATCTGACGCGGGTATGGCAGGACGACCAGCGCGGCTTCGGAGAAAAGCTTGGTGCGACCGCGCTCGGTGGAATCTATGAAATGGCCTTCGCCCTGCTAAGGGTGACGACGTTCGGGCATGTCAACTATGTGCCCGTGAACGCCGACCCACCGGACGGCTGGACCGTGCCGATCAATGCCCCGGCAGTGAAGGAGGCCATCGCGCCGCGGGCCATCCACCTGTATCACCCCGACAAACGGGCGCCTGACGATGGTGGGCAAAGCGCGAAAGCCGGGACAGTGGAAGGGATCTTCAACCAGGGACCCGAGTCGCACACGGATGCGCTCAATCCGGCAGGCAGGAGCGACGACATCTACGACAAGTACCGGAGCGCGGGGCAGGGCGCGGCGGACTACAGCGACGAAGCGGCGCTGCGCTATGAACACAATGCCAGCGTGCGTCAGCTTGCCCGACGCAAGGCTGACGATCCCTATGAGGCGGCCATTGAGCAGATGAAGGATGGCGGGGACCTTGCGGGGGACGAGTATGCGGAATTCCGCGAGTTCGATGCAGACAAGCGCGGGTATTTCCTGAAATACGCGGTGGATCTGAATGCTACGAACCACTCGACCATCCTGACCAATCCGGTGCACTGCGAGAAGGTGCTCGCCTATGACGTTGATGTGGGCATCTGCATGATGCCGGAGGCGGAGATGAAGTGGCTGAGGCAACTGGCGGACTGGAGGCGCTGTGACCGGGAAGACGATCAGATGAAGGAATGGAGTTGGTACTACGGTTCTGGTCGGATAAATGGAGATCGGCTGGAGAGTCAAAAGGATTACAAAGCTGATGTTCCGAGAGCGCTTGGTATGGATGATGAGCGCTCGGACAACCGCATCTCACAGACACCTTCCGCAAACAAGCATCACCGACCCACCGAGCGTGACCCAGCCTTCGGCGGGCAAGTTCTGCAGGGAGGGCTCGGTGAACACCACTGACCGATTCAAACAGCACACCAACCGGCTAGCCGTGGCCATCGCGGGAGCCGTCACTGCGGCGCTGCTGTCAGCCTGTTCATTGGGAAAACCCATGTCTACCTACCACCGAGATCCGTCGCCGTATCCAATTGCTGCGCGCGTGCCCGCGAGCGGCCCTGACGCCCCAGTCGCATATGTGCTTGGCGTGCAATGGATGAATCCCCTGATGTGGAAGGACTACCCGACCCACTGGAATTTGCTGTGGGCGCAGGGACTGGCGCACCGCAATCCGTCCGATACGGACAGCCCGCATCTGAAGCTCGGTGATGCGCCGGGGCTGCTTGTCCGCGGCGTCAACCCAGTCTGGAAGAACGACAATCCCAACCCGGTCTACTGGAAAGCGCTTAACGCCTTGATCCGTGAGCCGCTCTATCCACTGGGCTACCACACCGCGGCCAACGCGAACTACTTCTATTCGATCCGAAACGGCACGCGACGGCCGGATTTTGCCGACATCCGAGTGTTCGCCGGCATGCCGCAGACATGGATCAATACACCCACCTATATCAAGGAGTCCAATCGATACATGAATGGCCGGGACCGATTGGCAGAGCAGATCGATTGGGGAATGCCGGCACCGTCGATTCTGGCAGAGAACGAAGAGCATGCCGATGAGCGTATGGCGGACTATTTTGTGAAGAACTATGCCGGTTATGACGGTCAGCCCAGAAGGGGGCTCCCTTATGACTCGGACATGGTAATCGGCCTGCCAACCTTCACGCTTAACGCAGCGCGCCGGCTGTTCTTTATGGAAATCTATAGCGCGGCCGAGGCGATGAGCCTGAAGATCTTCCCCGAACCAAAGCTGGCCAATGTCACGGTGATGGCGGGCGAGGAAGCCGTGGGCTTCTATGACCTGCAGGCGGCGATTGCCTACCTGAACGCCAACCCGAAGAAGACGGTGTGGGTGTACACCATGGACGCGCCCAACTACCCGAAAGGCGAGCAGACCAACGAAAATTCGGTGCTGCTGATCCTGGGACATCCCAGCGCGGATTGGGGCTATGCGCCGCTGGCGGCGCTGTACACCCCGCAGCAGCACGAGGGCGGCATCGGAGCGAAGTCAGCTACCCCTGGTGGCGCGTGGCAGGGCCTGCTGCAAGCCGTGCAAGCGCAAGTGCCGCAGGAGCATCCGGTCGACCGCGTCTACCACGACATGGACCGGCGCGCGCCCAATGTGACCACAGTGCTTGCGCCCCTGCGTGCGGCGGTGCACCAGCAGTGGCCGGACCTGGACCAGTTGAAAGACTTCCGCAGCGTCTCGGAACATATGGTGGGCCCGGCGCGCGCGGCCAGCGCGGGGCTGAACATTGCCTATGCGGTGGCGTATGCGGACCAGACCGGGCATAGCGCAGTCGTGACCAGCGTGGCGGAACCCAACGATGCGTGGACGGTGCTGGTGGCGCCACCGCCAGGCTGGACCAAGCGCGAACCTCCCAAGGAATGGCCGCGGGCGCGGGGCAGGACAACTGCCTACTACCCGTGGTTCGGCAAGCAGACGGATGGGCGTTGAGGGGATGAAAGAACCATGGCCACTCGCATGAACAAGGTAGCCGTACGGCGCGCGATTGCTGTCATGGTGGGCGCCACCGTCGCGGCGCTCCTGTCGGCCTGTTCATCGGGAAAGCCCATGTCCAACTATCACCGAGATCCGTCGCCGTATCCACTTGCTGCGCGCACACTCGCGAGCGGCCCCAACGCGCCGGCAGCGTATGTACTTGGGGTGCAGTGGATGAATCCGCTGATGTGGAAGGACTACCCGACCCATTGGAACCTGTTGTGGGCGCAGGGAATGGCGGACCGCAACCCCTCTGATACGGACAGCCCGCATCTGAAGCTCGGTGACGCGCCGGGATTGCTCGTCCGCGGGGTCAACCCGGTCTGGAAGAATGACAATCCCAATCCGGTCTATTGGAAAGCCCTTGATGCCCTGATCCGTGAGCCGCTCTATCCACTGGGCTACCACACGGCGGTCAACGCGAATTACTTCTACTCGATCCGGAACGGCACGCGACGGCCGGACTTTGCCGACATCCGAGTATTTGCCGGGATGTCGCAGGCGTGGATCAATACACCGACCTATATCAAGGAGTCGAATCGGTATCTGAACGGCCTAGACGAACTCGCTCAACATATCCGGCTTGGCATGCCGGCCCCCTCAATACTGGCGGAGAATGAGGAGCACGCCGAGGCGCGCATGTATGACCTCTTCGTGAAGATTTACGACGACAGGGGCAGTCCGGTACGGGGGCTGTCCCATGATAGCGACATGGTGATTGGCCTGCCCACCTTCACGCTTAACGCAGCGCGCCGGCTGTTCTTTATGGAAATCTATAGCGCGGCCGAGGCGATGAGCCTGAAGATCTTCCCCGAACCAAAGCTGGCCAATGTCACGGTGATGGCGGGCGAGGAAGCCGTGGGCTTCTATGACCTGCAGGCGGCGATTGCCTACCTGAACGCCAACCCGAAGAAGACGGTGTGGGTGTACACCATGGACGCGCCCAACTACCCGAAAGGCGAGCAGACCAACGAAAATTCGGTGCTGCTGATCCTGGGACATCCCAGCGCGGACTGGGGCTATGCGCCGCTGGCGGCGCTGTACACCCCGCAACAGCACGAGGGCGGCGTCGGAGCGAAGGCAGCTACCCCTGGTGGCGCGTGGCAGGGCCTGCTGCAAGCCGTGCAAGCGCAAGTGCCGCAGGAGCATCCGGTCGACCGCGTCTACCACGACATGGACCGGCGCGCGCCCAATGTGACCACAGTGCTTGCGCCCCTGCGTGCGGCGGTGCACCAGCAGTGGCCGGACCTGGACCAGTTGAAAGACTTCCGCAGCGTCTCGGAACATATGGTGGGCCCGGCCCGCGCGGCCAGCGCGGGGCTGAACATTGCCTATGCGGTCGCGTATGCGGACCAGACCGGGCATAGCGCAGTCGTGACCAGCGTGGTGGATCCCAACGATGCGTGGACGGTGCTGGTGGCGCCACCGCCAGGCTGGACCAAGCGCGAACCTCCCAAGGAATGGCCGCGGGCTCGGGGCAGGACAACTGCCTACTACCCGTGGTTCGGCAAGCAGACGGATGGGCGTTGAGGGGATGAGAACAATGGTCAATTGGATGAACACGCTTTGCCACCAACGAGGATTTCGTCGGGGCGCTCCTGCTGGCCCGCTCATCGGAAGAGTTGCACCGGCCCATTGCAGTATGTACGCCATTTACCTGGGAGCAGATATATCAATGGCAGATTCCATTGTTGTCGTTGGCGATGGTCACACGCATGGCGGCGTCGTGCTGGCAGGCTCGCCCAACCGCAAGATCAACGGTCGCCCTATCGCACGTCAGGGGGATGCAGTCAGTTGTCCCTTGCATGGGATAAGCCGCATTTCGCAGGTAAGAGGCCTGTACAAGGTCGATGGCGTGCCAGGTGCGGTCAGCGGTGATATGACGGATTGCGGCGCGGTACTGATTGGCTCGGTGTCGGCGCGGGTGGGCTCATGACTCGCAAGGCTCTCTTGATACGGCACAGGATGGCGAGAAGCGTGTCGCTGCTTGGCCTATTCGCAGCATCGGTCCTCGGCTCGGCCTGCTCCACAGCACCGGCCCAGCGCGAGCAGATGAAGCTGGATCTGGCTGTATCCGCCAAAGATACCGTCAACCCTGACGACAAGGGCAGGCCCTCTCCGGTCCTGGTTCGGGTCTACGAACTCAAGACCGACAGCGCGTTTGAGAATGCGGACTACTACTCGCTGGAGAAGTCGGACAAGACGCTGCTGACGCAGGATCTGCTGGCACGAGACGAGTTCATCCTCCGGCCCGGCGAGTCGCGCGACATCGAGCGCAAGCTCAATCCGGACACGCAAGCCATCGGCATTCTGGTCGGGTACAGGGAGCTTGGCAAAGCCACCTGGAGATCTGTCTACAAACTGCCACCGGCGCCGGACGCTGCGTGGTACCGCATGGCAATTCCGGCACGCAAGGTCAAGCTGCAAGTCTCGTTGGACCAGCAGACCATCACAATTTCCAAACCTGATTGAATCCATGAGCTGGTACAACAAGGTCGTCTGGAGCGAGGGACTGTTCCTGCGCCCGCAACTCTTTCAGCAGCAGGAGCGCTATCTGGAACACTACGCGCACAAGCGTAGCGCCGCGCTCAGCCCGTTCTTCTGGGGCTTTCACCATTTCTCGATCGATGCTGAAGCGCTCTCGCTGGGTAAGCTGGTGGTCTCCAGTGCCGCTGGAATCTTCCAGGACGGTACGCCCTTTGACGCTCCGGCACATACGGCAGTGCCGGCGCCGCTTGCGCTTCAGGCCGAGCACCTGAATCAGATCATCTGTCTGGCGGTGCCGATCCGCACGCCAAATGCGGAAGAAACGAATTTCGATGATGCCACGGATTCCCTGGCGCGATACCGTGCCTTTGAGCAGGAATTGCTGGATGCGAATTCGATCGCACAGGGACCAAAACTGGTGCAGTTGGCAGACTTGCGTCTTCGGCTTTTGCCGGAGAAGGAACTCTCCGAGTCCTGGCTTGGCCTGCCGTTGACAAGAGTGACGGAAATCCGCGCCGATGGCAGTGCCAGACTGGATGCAGCGCTGATTCCGCCGGTCAATGTCTACACGGCCAGTGCATTGCTTCAAACATGGCTTACCGAAATCCACGGCCTCCTGCATCTCAGGGCCGATGCGATGGCCGAGCGCCTGTCTGCTGCCACTATGCGGGGCGGGGATGCTGCCGAAGTATCGGAATACCTGATCCTCCAATTGCTGAACCGGTACGAGCCGATTCTGACCCACCTGCTGAAGGCCAAGGCCGCGTCGCCAGAGGTGTTGTACCTGCACCTGGCGGCATTGTCGGGGGAACTGTCGACGTTCGTGCGCACCCAGACCCGTCGGCCGGCTGAGCATGCGGCTTATCGGCACGATGCTCCGCATCTTTGCCTGAAGCCATTGGTTGACGACCTGCGCTTCCTGCTCAATGTGGTGCTGGAACGCGCTGCGCAGCGGATTGAAATCACGGAGCAGTCACATGGGATCCGAACGGCGGTGCTCGATCCGGGCGAGATCGGCCGTTTCGCGACCTTTGTGCTGGCGGTGACCGCGCAGGTTCCGGCGGATCTGTTGCAGCAGCAGTTTCCGGCCCAGACCAAGGTGGGGCCGTCTGCGCGGTTGGCGGAACTGGTTCGGTCCCATCTTCCTGGAATTCCGCTGCAGTCATTGCCGGTGCCGCCACGGCAGATCCCGTTCAATGCTGGCCATGTCTACTTTGAACTGTCCCAGCAGCACCCGCTCTGGGACCAGGTGGCGCAGTACGGTGGGCTGGCGCTGCACGTAGCGGGGACCTTTCCTGAGTTGCGTATGGAACTGTGGGGAGTGCGGCAATGAGCAAGCCACTTGTGTCGAGTGATCCCCAATTGGACTCGCAAGCAGCACAGCCTGCCAAGGCAGGAGATCGCGCGAGCCCACGCGCCGCAGCGGAGGCGAGCAGCCAGAACGACGCGCGCAAGTCCGTTGAGCAGCGGGTGGAAGAGATCAGCCGCAAGGCCAATCCCTTGCTTGCGGCAGCGCGGCCGCTGTTGCGCGCACTGGCCGACATGCCGACATCGCTGCGACAGGATCAGGCGGCTGCACTGAAGGGAATTCTGGTGGGGGAAGCGAAAGATTTTCAGGCAGTCTGCGAGCGCGCCAATATTCGGCGCGAGCACGTTCTGGCTGCACAGTATTGTCTGTGCACGGCGCTGGATGAGGCTGCCAATGGCATGCCATGGGGGCGCCATACCTGGGCGAACAACAGCTTGCTGATCCAGCTGCATGGCGAAAACGATGGCGGCGAGAAGGTGTTCCAGTTGTTGGGGCGGCTGGCGAGCTCCGCCGCAGAGCACATGGACGTGATCGAGGTGATCTATCACATCTTGTCACTCGGCTTCCTTGGCCGCTATGCTGGCCACGCCGATGGCGATCGCCAGCTCGACGCCATTCGGCAGCGGTTGTTGCACCTGATCAGCGCGGCACGCGAAAGCGTGCCGCGCGACCTGTCGCCACACTGGCGCGGCGCGGACGCCGGGCGCCTCAGCCTGCTTCGCACAGTGCCGGTGTGGGTCACGGCGTCGGTGCTGGCACTGGCGGTCTTTGGCCAGTTCGCCTGGTACAAGTACCAACTCTTGTTCCGCACCCACGATCTCGAACAGCAAATCCTCGCCATCGGCAAGGCAACACCGCCGGAGCCGCCCAAGGCGCTGCGCCTCGCCGAGTTGCTCAAGGATGAGATTGCGCGTGGGGTTATCAGCGTACAGGAGGATGCGACCCGCAGTGCCGTCACGTTCCGCGGGGATGACATGTTCGGCGGTGGCCGCGCCGAGGTCAGCGACAAGGTCCTGCCGTTGCTGGACAAGGTTGCCGGAGAAATCAACAAGGTATCCGGCAAGGTGACCGTGGTCGGCCACAGCGACAACGTTCCCATCAAGACGGCGAAGTACCCGTCAAACCAGGTGCTGTCGGAAGAGCGTGCTGCGACCGTGACAGAGTACCTGGCCAGCAAGGGCGTCGCAAAGAATCGGCTCGAAGCGATTGGCAAGGGCGATTCGGAGCCGCTTACCGACAACAAGACGCCAGCCGCCCGGGCAAGGAATCGCCGGGTCGAAATCGTTGTAACGCCGTAATCGGGGTCAGGCATGGAATTTCTGAAACGTATCGGCGCTGTGCTGTTCTCCCGGCAGACGCTCGCGCTCATTGCCGTGCTCATGGTCGCGGCAGCTATCTGGTTCATCGGGCCGCTGCTCGGGTTCAGTAGCATGCATCCGCTGGCGGGCATCGGCGCGCGCGTCACGCTCATGGTGCTGTTGCTGGCAACGACGCTGTTCTGGTTGCTTGGCTGGCCGGTCTCCACGACAGGCCTCGCCGCGCTGTGTCTGCTGATCTGGCATGCGGGGCCGTTGCTTGCGATTGGCGCCAGCCATCCGCTGGAGCCGAGCTCAGTCCGCATTCTGCTGATCGCGGCGATTGTGCTCGTGTTCGTCGGCTATGTGTTGTACCTGCTTTGGCAGCGCGCACGCACGGACAAGACTTTTGTCGAGAGCCTGCTGAACTTTGGCGGGAAGCGCGAGGAGGTTGTGGCCAAGGATGAAATCGCCAGGCTGAACACGGCGGTTCAGACTGCCCTGCGACAACTCAAGGGCATGCGTAGCGGCAGCCGGGTCGGTCGCCTGTTCGAAGGCCGCCGCTACCTCTATGAACTGCCCTGGTACATGATGGTTGGCGTGCCGGGGGCCGGCAAGACGACGGCGTTGCTGAACGCCGGACTGCAATTCCCTATCGCGGGTCAGATGAGTGCGGCGGCTCGCGCACGGGATGGCACCGAGCAGGCAGATTGGTGGTTCACCAATGAGGCGGTTCTGATCGACACGGCAGGCCGCTATACGGCGCAGGAAGCGGGTTCGGCGATCGACCCGGCAGAATGGAAGGGATTCCTCGGCCTGCTGCGAAAATATCGCGCCCGCGCCCCGATCAACGGCGCGCTGGTGACGATCAGCGTGGAGGACCTGCTTTGGCACTCCAAAGAGGAGCGGGTGATCGAAGCGGCCAGGATTCGGGCGCGCCTGGCCGAACTGCGCGAGGAACTGGGCATCCAGTTTCCTGTCTACGTGCTGGTGACCAAGGTCGATCAGCTTGCCGGCTTCACGGACTATTGCCAGTACCTGACCAGCGAAGGCCGTGCCCAGCCTTTGGGGTTCACCTTTCCGGTTGCGGGAAAGCGGCGGCGGGGACAGCCAGCAATCGATGTTGTTGCGCAGTGCCGTGAGGAGATGTGGGCGCTGGTGGAGCGGCTGGAAGCCGGGCAGGTCGGACGGCTGTATGAGGAGTTCGATCTGGCCCGACGCCGGGCGCTCTACGCGCTGAGCGACGAGTTCGCGAGCGTGACGGAGCCGCTTGTCGCGATGCTGGAGCAGGTATTCCTTGACTCGCGCTATGACGACACCGAGCGGAATTCCATGTTGCGCGGCGTGTATTTCACCAGTGCGGCGCAAACCGGGGAAGCGATCGTCGCGGATGCGAGCACCGTGATCCGGCGGGTGCGTGGCAACGGGAAGTCTGGCGCCCAGGACGCCGCCGTCGCGGAAAAGTCAACCGGCAACCGCAGCTACTTCCTGCAGGACGTCTTCAAGCGCATCATCGTGCCCGAGGCGCACCTGGTGAAGCCGAACCTGCGCTGGGAGTTCCGCTTCCGCCTGTTGCGCCTGTTTGGCCATGCGCTGGTGCTGGTCATTTCCCTGTGGCTAGCCGGAGCGCTCTATACGAGCTTTGGCGACAATCGCAGCTATCTGGCGGTGGTGCAGGAGAAAGCCAAGGCGCTGGCCGCCACGGTAACGGCGTTTTACAAGAAGCCGCAGCCTGATGCGATGCCGGAGGTGTTGGGAGCGGCCCGCGACCTGCCTGCCTACGCCGGCCTGGATCTGGTCAATCCTTCTGCTGATTGGCGCTATGGCCTGTACAGCGTGGTGCCGGTGCTGGGCGCCGCGACCTTGACCCATACCAGGTTGCAGGACAACCTGCTGGTGCCGTACCTGGTGCGCCGGGTCGAAGCGGTGCTGTCAACGGCGGTCAGTCAGCGCGACGCCAAGCAGGCCTACGACACGCTGCGGGTCTACCTGATGCTGCATGACAAGGACAAGTTCAACGCATCCGACGTGCGTAGCTGGGTGCGCAGCGACTGGGCGACGGGCAACGGGGCGGATGCCTTTGGTGGCCGCGTGGCGGTGCTGGAGCATCTGGACAGCCTGCTCGATGGCAGCCGGCCGGTCTTGTCGCCCTACGCAAAGAACGAGGCACTGATCCGCTCGGCGCGCGATTTCCTGGACAGCGATACCTCGGTCGAACGCCTGTATGACCGCGCCAAGGCGGCCATGATGGAAGAGGCACCGCAGGATTTCACGCTGGTGCGCGCGGTCGGTCCCCAGGCCGGCACGGTCTTTACCCGGGCCAGCGGCGAGCCGCTGGAGCGCGGTATTCCGGGGCTTTTTACCTATGCCGGCTACCACGACCTGTTCAATGTCCGTTTGCCGGAGTTTGTCGCCAGGGCGCAGGCGGTCGACATTTGGGTGATGGGGCGTGGAACAGGGCCTGGCGCTCAAAAAAAAACGGCTGACAATGCCGTCGGCCGGCTCACGGGCAATGATCCGCTCACGCGCGAGATCCGGCGCCTTTACCTGAGCGAATATGCCCGGAACTGGGAGAAGTTTCTGGGTGACATCCGGACCGTGACGGGAAGCAACCTGGCCTTTGACCTGGAGATCCTGCGCAACTTTGCCGCGCCGGATTCACCGCTTGCCCGGCTGGGCAGGGCCGCGGTGCAAGAAACGACGCTCAGCCGCACGCTCGAGCCCGAGGAAAAGTCCCTTGCGGAGAAGGCGTTGTCAGCGCTGGACAAGAAGGCCGACAAAGCCAGCGCACTGAGCGTGCGTGCCGAGGCCCGTCAGGAACGCGAGCTGGTCGATAACCGCTTCGCCGCGCTGCGCGAAGTGGTTACCGGCCAGGCCGACGCGGCGGCGCCAGGCGCGCGGGACACCGCCGGCAAGCCGCAACTGGATACGATTGCCGGCATCGTCAATGCTTACTACACCAGTCTGGTAGTGGCCAATAACGCGCTGAGCACCCGGAACCTGCCGCCGCCCGCGGATGCAGGCGAGCAGTTGCGCATGGAGGCGGCGAAGCTGCCGGCGCCCTTCAAGGCGGTGCTGACCGACCTGGTCGTGCAGGGCGCCAGGGACGTCAACAAGGGTGTTGGCGATATCCTGATTGCGCAGATGGACGCCGTCATCGGCGAGAGCTGCCGCGGCGCCATCGACGGCAAGTATCCGTTCACGCCGACGTCGATGCAGGACGTGGACCCGGAAGACTTTGCACGCGTCTTCGCCGCGGGCGGAGTGTTGGACGACTTTTTCCAGAAGGTGTTGGCGCCGCACGTGGATACCACCATCTCGCCTTGGCGCTACAAGCTGACCGCCCCCGACGTGCCGCCCGTGGCTGGCCCGAGTCTGGTGCCGTTCCAGCGCGCCAGGGAAATCCGGGAAGTGTTCTTCCGGGATCCGGGAGCGAAGAAGATGGCCTGGAAGGTCGACCTGAAGGTGGTGGAACTCGATCCCGAAATCGTCGAGCTGAACATGGACTTCGACGGACAGAGCCAGCGTTACGTGCACGGTCCGGTCATCCCGCTCAAGGTGACCTGGCCGGGACCGCGGGGCGGGCAAGGGGCCGAGATCACTGCCAGCCCCCGGATTCGTCCGGATACCTCGACGCTGGCCGCCAACGGCCCGTGGGCCCTGATGCGGGTGATTGCCAAGGGCAGGCTCGCCGGCTCCGCTAGCGCCAGCCACTTCATGGCCGAATATGACTTCGACGGCCGCAGGGCGAAGCTCGATATCAATACCGGCAGCCTCGCCAACCCCTGGACCACCGGGCTGCTGCAGGGCTTCCAGTGTCCCGGGAGATCCGGGTGATCACGGCGCCGTCGATTTTCGGCAAGCTGCCAGCGCTGGGAGACTTTGTTCGCCACAATGCGCCGCTGGACCAGGTGCAGGCGTGGCGGAGCTGGTTCGATCATCGGGACGACGAACTCCTGGCGAGGGCGGCGTCGCATTCCGCGGGCGGCGGCGTCCGGCATTGGCTGCACCTGACCCCGCCCAGTCTCTCGGTTCAGTCCCGCTTGCGCCCGTCTGGACCATGCCTCTTCATCCTGCGGCCGTGCGGCCTGCAGTTTCCCAGCGAAAGCAGCTACCTGCTCGGTGTCTTGGCTGCATCGCATGACCGGGTTGGGCGCCGCTATCCGCTGGTGGTCTGGCAGGCCGCGAGCGCGCAATGGGCCGGTCATATCCTTGCCGCGCCCGCACAGTGGCTTACCGATTTGGTGCAAATCGTGCACGGCCACACACACACGGCGGACCGCACCGGCCTGGCCGCGGCGGTCGATGCCCTCTGGGCCCGCCATCGGCCAGGCTGGCGTGAGCGTGCCCAGCGTTCGCTCAGGCGGCTGGCCCATCCCGGCCTGGCGCTTCAGGCGACGGCGTTATCGGGCCAAAGTCAACGCGAGACGACTGGCCCCCGGGCCTATTGCGCGATGGCAGCCTTGGCAGCGTTTGGCAGTCCGCTGCCCACTGCGCTATCGAGATTGACGGCGTTGCTTCCATTCGCCGAATCGTGGCCGGACTCTGATCCTTCCTCCAGGGGGGAATTTTCTGCCAGCGCCATTACCGACGGCTTACCTCAGCCTCAACGGCTCCAGCAATGCCCCGTCATACTCTCCTCGCGAGATCCGTCCAAGCTCCAGCATCCGCTGCAGGATATAAACCTGCCGCTGCCGCGCCCGCCTCGGATTCGCCACCGGATTATTAGCCGACGGCGCCTTGGGGAGCCCGGCAAGCATCGCACACTCAGCCAGCGTCAACTGATCCAGCCGCTTGCCAAAGTAAGTCCGCGCCGCATCGGCAAAGCCGTACGCCCCCTGGCCCAGGTAGATCTTGTTCATGTACAACTCCAGGATCTCGTCCTTGGTCAGCGCCTTTTCAATCCGGTATGAAAGCAGCACCTCGTACAGCTTGCGGGTATAGGTCTTGTCCCGCGACAGGTAGAAATTGCGTGCCACCTGCATGGTGATGGTCGATGCCCCCTGCGACAGCTCGTCCGACAGGTTGGCAACGCCGGCACGGACGACGCCGATGTAGTCGATGCCGTCATGCACGTAGAAGCGCTCATCCTCGATCGCCACCACGGCGCCGGTCAGCTCGCGCGGGATCTTGCCGATGGGCACGTAGTCGGGCGTATGGCGGAAGGCGGTGAGGGCGTCGAGCGACGGCAGCTGCCGGTTGGCGGCCAGGATGGCGATGGCAGCCAGCAGCGCGCCGCCGATCACGGCGAGCACCAGCAGCTTGATGAAGGCGGACCAGAGTCTTTTCATGGCACGTATTGTGCCAGCCGTGTGCGGCAGGGTGCGAGTCCCGCCGCAGGCGGAACCTTCAGGCCGTGGGGACGGCCACGTTGAGCGACTGCGCCAGGCGCTCAAGATTGCGCCAGATGGCCGGGTTGATGTTTAGCGTGTCGCTGGCCTGCGCCCGGTTGGCGGCCTCGTACTCGCCGGGGTACTGCACGCGGTCGACGCCCGGCGCCGGCGGTGTGTCGTGCAGGTAGCGCACGAACGCCTCGACCTCGGCGCTCTGCCAGTCCAGGCCCAGGTCCAGCGCGGGATTGAGCAGCACCGCGAACAGGTTGTTGGTGGCCACGCCGCCGCGCGGATTGTCTGGCTGGATGGTACCGCCGCCGGACAGCACGCCCGCCAGCAGCTCGGCCACAACGCCCAGTGCGTAGCCCTTGTGGCCGCCAAAGGGCAGCAGCGCGCCGGGGTGTTCGCCGAACATGGTTGACGCGTCGGTGGTGGGGTTGCCGTCGGCGCCGATGATGCTGCCTTCGGGCGCCGGCTCGCCTTTCTCGGCCAGCACACGGGCCTTGTTGATGGCAATCGCGCTGGTGGCGATGTCCACCACCAGAGGCGGCCGCCCGTTGGGCATCGGGCCGGCGAAACACAGCGGGTTGGTGGTGAGCCGCGCCACGCGGCCGCCGAACGGCGCCACCACCGGCGCGCGGTTGATCACGTTGGTGAAGCTCAGCAGCACAAAGCCGGCGGCGGCCGCCATCTCGCCGTAGTGGCCCATGCGGCCGAGATGGTGCGAGCGGCGCAGAGTGACGATGCAGTGGCCATGCTGGCGCACGCGCTCGATCGCTGCTTGCATCACGGACTTGCCCACGTGCTGGCCGAAGCCGCCGTCGCCGTCGAACACCATCAGCGTGCCCTGGTCCAGCACGCATTTGGCGCGGCCTTGCGGGTTGACGCTGTGGCCGTCGAGGGCGGTGCGGTAGTTGGGCAGGATCGACAGGCCGTGGCTGATATAGCCGCAGCGGTCGGATTCGACCAGGTGCTCGGCCACGTCGTCAGCGATGTCGGCGGGCACCTGCTGCGCGGCGAGGATGTCGCGGGCAAGCTGGCGGGCGCTGGTGAGGGAGATCTTCATGGTTCGTACCTCCTCAGACCCAGCCCAGCCAGCGCCAGTAGGTGGCTGCGAACAGCAGCATCATGGCGTAGCCGATGATCGTCACGGGGATGCCGATGCGCGCGAACTGGCGGCCGTTGAAGGTTTCCGTGCCCAGGCACACCATGTTCTGCGGCGCGTTGATCGGCAGGATAAAGCCGAAGCTGACGGTAAAGCCCAGCAGCATGGTCATGCCCACGCGGTTGATGTCGCCGGGCAGTGTCTGCAGCACCGCGATCAGGATCGGCAGCAGTGCCGCGGTCAGCGCGGTGGCGCTGGCAAAGCCCAGGTGGATCAGGATCAGGAAGGCCGACAGGATCGCAAACACCAGCAGCGCGCCGTGCGCCGCCAGTCCGGAATGCGTGACCACGAACTGCCCCAGCCACTGGCCGGCGTTGGTGGACAGCAGCGCCGTGCCCAGGCTGATGCCGACGCCGAACACGATCAGCGTGCCCCACGGCGTGCGTTGCTGCATGGTCTTCCAGTCCATCACGCCGATGCGCGGCATCATCAGGATCACCAGGCCGACGAAGGTCACGGTGGCGGTATCGAAGCTGTGCAGCTTGCCTTCGGTGGCCCAGAACAGCAGCAGGCCCAGCGATACCGCGGCCAGCCGCTTCTGCGGCGCGCTCATGGGGCCGAGGGCCGACAGCTCGCGCTGCACGGCTTCCTTGCCGCCGGGGATGGCGTCGGTTTCGGCGGGCAGCAGCAAGCGCACCAGGAAATACAGCACCACCGACATTGCGATGGCCCATGGCGCGCCCGCGATCAGCCATTGCAGCCAGGTGATGCGCTCGCCCAGCAGCTTGTCCATGAAGCCCACCGTCAGCAGGTTCTGCGCCGCGGCGGTCTGGATGCCGACGTTCCAGATGCTGGTGGCCTGCGCCACCGTGATCATGATGCCGGCGGCGATGTTGGACTTCTTGTCGACGCCGAACGCTGCAATCACGCCCATCATGATCGGCACCACGCAGGCACTGCGCGCGGTGGCGCTGGGCACCACCAGGCTCAGCGCGATGGTGACGGCGATCGTGCCGATCAGGATGCGGCGCGTGCTGGTGCCAATGGCAGACAGCGTCACCAGCGCGATGCGCCGGTCCAGCCCGGTCACGGTCATCGCCGCGGAGATGAACAGCGCCGCGGCGACCAGTGCCAGCGCGGTGTTGGAGAACCCCGCCAGCGCCATGCCGAGCGCCTTCGAGGTGCCGTACTGCACCGAGGGGTCGTTGACGGTCGGCGCAAAGCCGATCAGCCCCGCCATCAGCGAGGTGATCATGATGGCGCTGGTCTCATATGACACCGCCTCGGTGATCCACACCACGATGGCGAAGGCGAGGATCGCCAGCATGCGCTGGCCGGCGACGGTCAGCCCCTCGGGCTGCGGGATCGCCAGCACCACCAGCAGCGCAGCAACGGCGGCGAACAGGCCCCAGTGCAGCGTGAGTTTCGGCGCCGGCACGACAGCCTGTGCAGCCGCGGCGGAAGGGGCGGAAGGGGCGGAAGGGGCGGAAGGGGGGGAGGCGGAAGTATCTGTCATTGCCGGCATCCTTTTGGTTGGTGATCCTGCTCGGTACCCGGGTGCACCTGGCTCGGACGGCTCTCGGCAGACAGTGCGGCGCGCCGGCGCTGGCACAGCGCGGCCGGCAGGACAGGCAGGTGTCGGTCGCGAGACGGCATCCGTGTGCGGTGTGCCCGGAGCGGCCTCGCTGCTGGCGTGGCCGCCGCGTTCGACATGATAGGAATTTTCCGACCGGCAGCCGGCCCTGTCGAGGGCGATTCCAAGCTATTTCCGCCCGCCATGAGCAAGATCAAGTCCACGTGTGATCAATGGATACCCGCGCCGCCGCAGGCGTCATACCAGTGAGAAGCTCGCCACATAAGGTCTGGCGGCGGTGTGTGCGCAAGCGCGCCACCATGGCCCCGGCCGGGTGATGCATGAGCGGGAGTGATCTGAAATAATTGGAGCCGACCATGAAGGTTTTAGTACGTGGACTGAAAGCAGGCCTGGACGCGGCGGCACTGCGCGAGGCGCTGGCGCGGTATGCGAAGATCCGTTCGGTGGAACTGGTGGAAGCGGGCGACCCGAAGCACCCGTGGGCGTGGGTCGATATCGATGCCAGTGCGCTGACGGTGTGGAAGCTGGTGGCGCGGCTGGACCGGCGCTATATCGCCGGCTGCCACCTGCGCTGGCATGTGCCGGCGTACCGCGCGCGCTGAAGCGCCGGCACAGCATCGGCCTGCATCGCAAGGACAATCAGGAAAGAACAATGATCAAGTGGCTTCAACGCGCAGGATGCCTGTCCGCCCATGCCGTCGTGCCGCAGGCTCCGGCCGCGGCCAGCGTGCAGGGCCGGCATGACCTGGCATTCGACACCATCAGCAATGCGCGCGACCTGGGCGGCCTGGCCGGCGCGGGCGGACGCCGCGTGCGCCAGGGGCGCCTGTACCGCAGCGGCAACCCCGCGCTGGCCAGCGCGGCGGACCTGGAGCGGCTGCAGACGCTCGGGCTCGACATGGTGGTGGATTTCCGTTCGCCCGGCGAGAAGTCGCCTGAAGAGGCCGCCTTCGGCCAGCGCTTCCACTGGGTGGCGGCGCCGGTGCTGGAGGGCAGCATGGCGATGGATGTGCTGATGCCGCGCCTGCGCGCCAGCACGCCGGCACAGATGGATGCCTTCATGCTGGAGGTCTACGGCGACTTCCCGGTGCGCTACCGCGAGGCCTTTGCCGGCTTCATGCGTACCGCGCAAGGCGGCAAGACGCTGCTGTTCCACTGCACCGCCGGCAAGGACCGCACCGGCTTTGCCGCACTGCTGTTGCTGGCGGCGCTGGGCGTGGCGCAGGACGATATCCTGGCCAACTACCTGGAGTCGAACCAGCGCAATGCGCAGTTCAACCAGACTGCGCTGGCGCGCATGGCCGGGCTTGGCGTGGCCCCCGCGGTGATGACGCCGCTGCTGGAAGTCCGCGCCAGCTATCTCGATGCGTCGATGCGGGCCATCGACGCGGGCTGGGGCAGCGTCGACAACTACCTGCGCGACGCGCTCGAAGTGGACGTCGCGCAGCTGCGCGGGCACTACCTGGCAGGCTGACTCAGAGCTGCCCGCATTCGCGCAGGATGCGGGCGGTGTTCAGCGCAATCATCCCTTCTTCATCGGTCGGCAGCACCAGCACCGGCACGCGGCTGTCGTCGCGGCTGACGCGCTGGCTGTTCTCGCCGTTGGCGCCACCGTCGAGCGCGATGCCGAACAGCCCCGCCAGGTGTTCGCAGATGCGTGCGCGCACCGGCGGCGAGTTGGCGCCGATGCCCGCGGTGAACACCAGCGCGTCAAGGTCGCCCAGCGTGGTGGCGAGCTTGCCGATCTCCTGCGCGGCGCGGTAGGCGTAGAAGTCCAGCGCCAGCCGCGCGCGCGGCGCATCGCTGGCCAGCAGCGCGCGCATGTCGCTGCTCACGCCTGACAGTCCCTTCAGCCCGGATTCCTGGTACAGCATCGTCTGGATCTCGGCCGGCTTCATGCCCTGCTGCGCCAGCCACAGCAGCGCGCCGGGATCGACCGAGCCGCAGCGCGTGCCCATGGGCAGGCCGTCGAGCGCGGTCAGGCCCATGGTGCTTTCCACGCTGCGGCCGTCGCGCATGGCGCACAGGCTGGCGCCGTTGCCCAGGTGGGCCACGATCACGCGGCCCTCGGCCAGGTCGGGCGCGACCTGGCGCAGCCGGCGCGCGATGTACTCGTACGACAGCCCGTGGAAGCCATAGCGCCGGATGCCGCGCTCGTAGTACGCGTAGGGCAGCGCCATCAGCTGCGCCAGCACGTCGTGGCCGGCATGGAAGGCGGTGTCGAAGCAGGCCACCTGCAGCAGGTCCGGCACAGCCTCGCGCACCGCGCGGATTGCAGTCAGGTTGTGCGGCTGGTGCAGCGGTGCCAGCGGCACCAGCGCTTCCAGCTTTGCGATCACCTCGTCGTCGATGCGCACGGCCTGCGCATAGTCGGCACCGCCATGCACCACGCGATGGCCGATCGCCACCGGCGGGTTGTCGCGCAGGCCCACGCTCAGTACCAGCCGCACCAGGCGGAAGGCGGCGTCGTGGTCGGCCACCTGGGCCTGCGGGAAGGTCTCGTCGGCGACCACGCGCCCGTCGACCATGCGCGCGGTCAGGCGCGGCGCCACGCCGATGCCCTCGATCTGGCCGTGCGCGCTCAGCACCGGGTTGATGTCGGCATTGCCATGCGCGGCGTCGGGCACGGCGTAGACCGAGACCTTGACGCTGGATGAGCCGGCGTTGACAACGAGGATGACGGGATGCACGGCGGGGTGGATGGCGGGCACGCTGGATGGACTCCCAAGTGGTTGCGCAAGGGCTGCACGGGCATGGCTCAGACCTGCGCCGCGGCTGCGGCGCTGCGGCGCGCATGGGCCAGCAGCACGGCAATGGCGCAGCTGCCGATGCGCGCGCACACTGTCGGCCCGGCTGGTGAGGATGATGGGAACGCGCGCGCCCAGCACGATGCCGGCGGCTTCGGCGCCGGCCAGGAAGGTCAGCTGCTTGGCCAGCATATTGCCCGCTTCCCTTGCGACAGGCGCCGCCCGGTGCGCAGCCCGCCGGCCGCGCGCGGGTGCGCGATTGCTGCGGTGCGCAAAGTGCCCTGCGCCAGTATAGGCGACGATTCTTTCCAGTCGATGACCGCGCGGCGCGCTAACAGTGTGGCATTGCGCGCAACCAGTCTCTGGGTTGCACCGCAGGGCAGCGGCTGGTACGCTTGGTTTTGTTGCAAAGCAACATGCGTCACTTCGGCCGCGCCGCCAAGCGCGCGGATACGCCGGACGGGGCGCCAACCAGGGGAGTGGAATGACCGCACGCGAACGCGCCGACCTGCCGCGGGACAGCAGCGCCACCTCGACCGCTACCAGTCTGTCCGCGCACGCCAACCCGTTCGCGGCACTGGCACAGCCGGCGCTGGAATACGCCCTGGACGCCTGGCAGCGCACCGTGCTGCTGCTCGACATCCTGCGCCAGCGCGGCAACGAGTCCGCCGAGCATGAGCTTGAGGGCATGCCGCCCGTGCTGGTGTTCGAGCACGAACTGCTGGCCGATGGCCGCCAGCTGCCTGAACCCGCCAACTACGCGCTGCTGCGCATCGTGCCGCCGGCGGACAGCCCGACCGATCCCGCCCTGCGCCCCTTCGTGGTGATCGACCCGCGCGCAGGCCACGGCCCGGGCATCGGCGGTTTCAAGGCCGACAGCGAGATCGGCATCGCGCTGCGCACCGGTCATCCGTGCTATTTCATCACCTTCTTCTACGAGCCCTGCCCGGGCCAGACCATCGAATCGGTGGCGCGCGCCGAGGCTGCCTTCCTGCAGATCGTTGGCGAGCGCCACCCGGATGCACCGGGCAAGCCCTTCATCATCGGCAACTGCCAGGCCGGCTGGGCGCTGATGATGCTGGCCGCGGTGGCGCCGGAGCGCACCGGCCCGTTGCTGCTGGCCGGCGCGCCGCTGGCGTACTGGTCCGGCGTGCGCGGGCGCAACCCGATGCGCTACAGCGGCGGCCTGCTGGGCGGTTCGTGGCTGGCCTCGCTGATTGCTGACCTGGGCAATGGCCGCTTCGACGGCGCCTGGCTGGTGGAGAACTTCGAACAGCTCAATCCCGCCAATACACTGTGGGAGAAGCTCTACGACGTCTATGCGAAGGCCGACACCGAAGGCCCGCGCTTCCTCGACTTCGAGCGCTGGTGGGGTGGCCACTTCCTGATGAACCGCGCCGAGATCGACTGGATCGTGCAGAAGCTGTTCGTCGGCAACCGGCTCACCGCGGGCGAGGTGCGCAGCACCGACGGCAAGACCGTGGTGGACCTGCGCAACGTGCGCTCGCCGGTGATCATCTTTGCCTCCTGGGGGGACAACATTACGCCGCCGCAGCAGGCGCTGAACTGGATCCCGGACCTGTACGCGAGCGATGAGGAACTGGTCGCCAACGACCAGGTGATCGTCTACTGCCTGCACCCGACCGTGGGCCACCTCGGCATTTTTGTCTCCGCGGGCGTGGCCAACCGCGAGCACAGCGAACTGTTCTGCGCACTGGACCTGATCGACGTGCTGCCGCCGGGCCTGTACGAGGCGAAGATCGAAGACGTCGCGCCCGACCTGCGGCACCGCGACCTGGTCGAAGGGCGCTACCTGATGCGCTTCGAGCGCCGCGGCATTGCCGACATCCTGGCGCTGGACGACGGCCGCGACGACGAGCGCGCCTTCGAGGTGGTGCGGCGCGTGGCCGAGGTCAACCAGCATATCTACGACACCTTCGCCTCGCCGTGGGTACGCGCCATGTCCAACGAATTGAGCGCGCAGTGGCTGCGCGCGCTGCGTCCCGCGCGGCTGGAGCGCGAGCTGGCGACCGACGTGAACCCATGGATGGCGTGGATCGGCGCGCTGGCGCCGCTGGTGCGCGAGCATCGCGCGCCGGTATCGGCGGACAATCCGCTGCTGACGCTGGAGCACGCGGCCTCGGCGCAGATCGTCAGCGCGCTCGACCAGTTCCGCGACCTGCGCGATGCCTGGTACGAGCGGGCCTTCGAGGCGATCTACGCTTCGCCGGCGATGGCGGCGCTGGTGGGGCTGCGCGCGCCGGCGCCGGTCAACCTGGAGTCGCCCGTGACTGTGGCGCTGCGCAAGGAGCTGGCCGCGCGCCGGCTGCATGATGCCGAGGCGGCGATCGGGCAGGGTGGCACGCTGGAGGCCTTTGTGCGCGTGCTGGCCTACGTTGCCGATCGCCCCAGCGCCATCGAGGAGCGGCCGTTCAACCTGCTGCGTCGCATCGCGCGCGAACAGCAGCAAGCCACCGGGCAATCCGGCGGCCAGGCCGACCTGGCCGCGTTCAAGACCGCGGTGCGCCAGCAGAGCTTTATCGTCAGGCTGGATCCGCAGCGCGCGATCCGGGCGCTGCCGGCACTGGTGCCGGACCGCGAGACCCGCCGCAAGCTGATGGTGGCGGCGCATCGCGTGATGACGGTCGGCGGCCCGCTGTCAGGCGAGCGGCTGGGGCGCTATCGCGAAGTCGCCGAAGTGATGGGGACGGGTCATCCGCGCGAGGTTGCCGACTCAGCCAAGGGGGATGAGGCCGCGCACCAGGACTGAGTGCGCCGGACCGATCCGCAATTCGGATTACCATAGCCGCGTCTCGGACTCCATTGCGGTGCCGGCCACCGGCACCCGACATCCATGCTTGAACTTCAGGGAGCCATCTGGTTCCGCTCCGGCTCGCAAGACTGGGGCGGCAAGGACCGCATCGCGCTGCTCGCCGCCATCGGCGAACACGGCTCGATCACCGCAGCCGCGCGCGCGGTCGGCATCAGCTACAAGGCCGCGTGGGACGCCATCGATGCCATGAACAACAGCGCGGGCGAGCCGCTGGTGGTGCGCGCCGCCGGTGGCAAGGGCGGCGGCGGCACGCACCTGACCGCGCGCGGCGAGCAACTGATCCGCACCTATCGTGCGCTGGAAGGCGAACACCAGCGCTTTGTCGCACAGCTGTCGCTCTTGGGCGAGGGGGCGGCCGACGATATCCACCTGATGAGGCGAATGATGATCAAGACCAGTGCACGCAACAAGCTGTTCGGGCGCGTGGCCAGCGTGCGCGGCGGCGCGGTCAATGACGAGGTCGTGCTGGAACTGCCCGGCGGGCAGCAGATCGTTGCCACCATCACGCATGAAAGCGTCGAGACGCTGGCCCTGGCCGAGGGCGCGGAGGCGTTTGCGCTGATCAAGGCATCTTCGGTGCTGGTGGGGCTGCCCGATCCGGGGATGCGGCTGTCGGCGCGCAACCAGCTGCCGGGCGTGGTGTCGCGCGTGATGCCGGGTGCGGTGAATGCCGAGGTGGTGATCGAACTCGACGGCGGCGGTACGGTTGCGGCGATCGTGACCAATGGCAGTGTGGAAGCGCTGGGGCTGCAGGTGGGGGTGGCTGCGCTGGCGGTGTTCAAGGCGTCAAGCGTGATCCTGGGTGTAGTGGCGTGAGGTAGTCCTGCGGCAGGAATGGGAAGATGGGCGGGCATGGCGGCTGCCCCCGGCGTGCAATAATAGCCACCCAAAAAAACAGCCGTTCCACATCCAATGCACGCCGCCCTGGCCGGCTTCTCCCTCGGTCTTTCCCTGATTCTTGCCATCGGTTCCCAGAATGCTTTCGTGCTGCGACAAGGGTTGCGGCGCGAGCATGTGTTCTGGGTCTGCCTGGTGTGCGCGCTTTCCGATGCGCTGCTGATCCTGCTGGGCGTTTCCGGCTTTGCCGTGATGATCCGCGAGCTGCCCTGGCTGGGTGCGGCGATGCGCTACGGCGGCGCGGCTTTCCTGATCTGGTATGGCGCGCGCAGCTTCCTGGCCGCGTGGCGCTCGAACGCGGTGCTGGATCCCAGCGACGCCGCGCCGCGGCCGCTTGGGGCCGCGCTGGCGGTGTGCCTGGCGTTCACCTGGCTCAATCCACATGTGTATCTCGATACGGTGATGCTGATCGGTTCGGTGTCGACGCAGTTCGCAGGGAACGCGCGCGAGTTCGCCGCGGGTGCCATGACCGCGTCGTTCCTGTTCTTCTTTTCGCTGGGCTATGGCGCGGCGCTGCTGCGGCCGGTGTTTGCGCGGTCGCGTGCGTGGCAGGTGCTGGAAGTGGTGATCGGCATCACCATGTGGGTGATTGCCGCGCGGCTGCTGCTGGGCTGATTGCAAGGAGACAGACGCATGCCAGGAAACGTCGAGATCAAGGCCCGCATTGACAGTATCGAAGCCGTGTTGCCGCATGCGGCAGCGCTGGCCGACAGCGGTCCCGAATACATCCGCCAGGACGATACCTTCTTCCCCTGTGTCAACGGCCGGCTCAAGCTGCGCGAGATTGCGCCCGACCGCGGCGAGCTGATCTTCTATGCGCGTGCCGACGAGGCGGGGCCGAAGGAGAGCTTCTATATCCTGTCGCCGACGCGATCGCCGGATACCCTGCGCGCGGCGCTGGCCGCGGCGCATGGCGAGGGCGGGCGGGTGCGCAAGCTGCGCACGCTGTACCTGGCTGGCCGCACGCGCGTGCACCTGGACCGGGTCGAGGACCTTGGCGATTTCCTGGAATTGGAAGTGGTGCTGGCCGAAGACGAGCGCCTGGAGAACGGCGTGGCCGAAGCCCACGCATTGCTGGCGCGGCTGGGCATTCCCGCGTCCAACCTGATTGAAGGCGCTTACGTCGACCTGCTGCGCGCGGCTCAGGCCACGTGCGCCGACACCGGCGCGTAGACCGGCGGATGGTGGCGGCTGGTGCCGCTGCCGAAGATGCGGCCCTCGCGGATTTCCAGCACGTGGTCGCCCAGCGCCTCGACATCGGCGGGATCGTGCGAGATCACCAGCATCGGCACATCCAGGCTGGCCTGCAGCGTGCGCAACTCCGCGCGCATGCGCGCGCGCAGCGCGGGGTCGAGCGCGGAGAAGGGTTCATCCAGCAAGACGATGTCGGGCTGCGCCACCAGCGCGCGCGCCAGTGCCACGCGCTGCTTCTGGCCGCCGGAGATCTCCGCCGGGTAGTTGCCGACGATGTCGGCCAGGCCGAAGGCGTCGATCCAGCGCTGCGCTTCCGGATGCACGGCGCCGCGGCGCGGGTTGCGCCAGCCGCGCGACAGGCCGAAAGCGATGTTCTGGCCCACGGTCAGGTGCGGGAACAGCGCGTATTCCTGGAACAGGTAGGCCACCCGGCGCTCTTGCGGGCGCACGTCGATGCCGGCGTCGGCATCGAACAGCGTGCGGCCGTTCAGCACGATGCGGCCGCTGTCCGGTGCCAGCAGGCCGGCGATGGCGCGCAGCGTCAGGCTCTTGCCGGCGCCCGAGGGTCCGAATAGCGCAATGCGCCGGCTGGCCGAATCGAAATCGATATCCAGTGCAAAGTGGCGGTCGGCCGAGACCATCTGCTTGCGGATGCTGACGTGCATGCTCATGGCGGGTCCCGGCTTAGCGGATGCGCGGGCGCAGGCGCCGGCGTTCATAGAGTTCAGCGGGATTGCGCGCGGCGGCCGGCACCAGGCGCCCGGCGACCACCAGCAGCAGCACGCAGGTGACGGAGGTCACCAGCACCAGCAGGTTGGCGGTGTTGTCGTCGCCGGCCTGCACCGCCTCATAGATGGCGACTGACAGCGTTTGCGTGCGTCCGGGCAGGTTGCCGGCGATCATCAGCGTGGCGCCGAATTCGCCCAGCGCGCGGGCAAAGGCCAGCAGCACGCCGGCGATGATGCCGCGCGCGGCCAGCGGCAGCGTGACGCGGAAGAAGATGCCGGCTTCGGGCACGCCCAGCACGCGGGCGGCGTTTTCCAGCTGATGGTCCACGCCTTCAAAGGCGGCGCGCGCTGACTTGAGCACCAGCGGGAAGGCGACGATGGTGGAGGCCAGCACCGCGCCCTGCCAGGTGAAGACCAGTTCGATGCCCAGGCGCGCCAGCCACTCACCGAAGACGCCACGGCGCCCGACCAGCACCAGCAGGTAATAGCCGAGCACCGTGGGCGGCAGCACCAGCGGCAGCGTCAGCACCGCATCGACCACGTCACGCAGCGGCGAGCGCCAGCGCGCCAGCGCCCAGGCCGCGCCGACGCCGAGCACGGCATTCAGCGCGGTGGCCCAGCCGGCCACCTTCAGCGACAGCAGCAGCGGTACCCAGACGGCGTCCATGGTGCGCGCAGCGTTCCGTCAGGGCTTCTGGAAGCCGAAACGCGACAGGATGGCCTGGCCTTCCGGCGAGGCGACGTAGTCGACGAACTGCGCCGCTTCCTTCTGCTGGCGCGTCTGGCCGGTGATGGCGATGGGGTAGGTCACCGGCGTGCGGCTTGGCACGCGCACGGCCACCTTGACCTTGTCCGGCATCACCGCGGCGTCGGTGGCAAAGACGAAGCCGGCCTGGACTTCGCCGCGCGCGACGTAGTCCAGGCTCTGGCGCACGTTCTGCGCCGGCACGCCCTTGGCGGCCACGGCGTCCCACAGCCCGGCCGCTTCCAGCGCGCCGCGGGTGTAGCGGCCCACCGGCACCGAGGCCGGGTTGCCGTAGGCGATGCGCTTCACTTCCGGGCGGGTCAGGTCCTGCAGCGAGGCGATGGCCAGCTTGCTGTCCGCGGGCACGATCAGCACCACCTGGTTGGCGGCGAAGTTGCGGCGCGAGGCCGGCGCGATCACCTTCTCGGCCTCGGCCTTGTTCATTGCCTCCTGGTCGGCCGAGGCAAACACGTCGGCCGGCGCGCCCTTGATGATCTGCTGCATCAGCACGTCGGACGCGCCGAAGTTCAGCACCACGTGCGTGCCGGGATGGGCGCGCTCGAACGACTCGGCCAGCGACTTGAAGGCATTGGTCAGGCTGGATGCCGCGGACACCACCAGGTCGGCGGCAAAGGCAGGCGGCGCGGCCAGCGCCAGCGTGGCGACGCAAGCGGCCAGCAGGAACCCGCGGCGGCAGGAACGGAGGGCAGACATCGGAATCCTCGGGAATCGGCCAGCCGGCACGTGTGGCAAGGCCTGTGCGGGTGGACTGTCACGCGCAATATACGTCTGTATATAGCGCTACGTCAATGATGCGCCATGACGGCCGTCATGGGTATTCGACGTGGCTTAAGTGCTGTATCAGGGACTGCGAATGAGCCCCAGTGGTGGGAGCCGGCGCCCCCGGGCGCCAGCCGTGCCGGTTTCACGCCGGCGGCATGCCATCCTTGAACAATGACTTCAACTGGGTGCGCAACTCAGGGGTGTCCTGATGCTGGTGCACCGCTACCGCGTGCTGGACCGCGGCTTCGAGCAGTTCGTCTTCGCTGTCGGCGCTCATTGCCACCGTGCAGTGGGTGTCGCTCGGGAACTCGCGGCAATCGATAAACTTGCGTGCCATGATGCCTCCTGACGCCGGCCCGCAGAGTGGGCTGGAGCCGGTGCATCCAGTATAGGCACGGCGGTAGCCGTCTACAGCACTGGCGTCAGCACTCTGCCGTCAGCCAGGAATGCATCCAGGTTCTGCAGCGTCAGCGCGGTCATGGCGGCGCGCGTTTCATGCGTGCCGCTGGCCATGTGCGGCGCCAGCACGACATTGTCCAGTGCCATCAGTGCGGGCGGCACGTTGGGCTCGTCCTGGAACACATCCAGGCCGGCGCCGCCCAGGCGCCCGTCAACCAGAGCCTCGACCATTGCCGCCTCGTCGATCACGCTGCCGCGCGACACATTGACCAGGATGCCCCTGGGCCCGAGGGCGTCGATGACCTCGCGCGATACCAGCCCGGCCGTCGACGGCCCGCCGACGGTGGCCACCACGAGGAAGTCGGCCCATGTCGCCAGCGCCTTCAGGTCCGGCTCGAAGCGCCACGGCGCGCCCTCGCGCGGGCGGCGGTTGTTGTAGGCGATCTCCATGTCGAAGCCCTGCGCGCGGCGCGCCACGATCTCGCCGATGCGGCCCAGCCCGAGGATGCCGAGCTTCTTGCCCGACACGCGCGTGGTCAGCGGGAAGCTGCCCTGCGGCCAGCGCCCGGCGCGCACGAAGCGGTCGCCATGGGCGATGCCGCGCGCCGCGTCCAGCAGCAGCCCGAAGGCCAGGTCGGCAACGCAGTCGTTGAGCACGTCGGGTGTGTTGCTGACCTGGATGCCGCGCGCGCGGGCCGCATCCAGCGCGATCGCGTCATAGCCCACGCCGAAGCTGACGATGGCTTCCAGGCGCGGCAGCGCATCGATCAGCGCCGCGCTGCAGCCGTGGCGCGCCGAGGTCACCACCACGCGCACCTGCTGGCCCTCGCTGCGCGCCCACGCGATCGGATCGGCCTGCTGCCACAGCGCGGCGGCGCCGTAGTGTTGCTGCAGGGTGGCATTGGTCCGCGGCGCGAGCGGGCCGACCTGGAGGATCTGGGGAGCAGGCATGGGATGCGGGATGCAAGGAGGGGACGGGCAATGGTAGCGCAAGGGGCCCCTCATGCGCAGGGAGCTGGCAAAGCGTGCGCGCGCAAGTTGCGCGATGTTCATGCAGGCCGGTGGTATCGCGCCCGCGGGCGGCGGGTTATGCTGCGATCCTGATCCCTGTTGCCCCACTTCACGTGCCATGAAAACCATCTACCTGGCTGGCTTCGACGTCTTTCGCAAGGATGCGCGCGCCTGGGGCGAGCACCTCAAGTCGCTGTGCGCGGCGCACGGCTTCAGCGGCCTGTATCCGCTCGACAAATCCGCGCCCGATGGCCTGTCGGGCGCCGACACCGCGCGCTGGATCTATGACGCCAATCTTGCGCTGCTGCGGCGCGCCGACATGGTGATGGCCAACCTCGACGATTTCCGCGGACCGGGCGAGCCGGATTCCGGCACCGCGTTCGAGGTGGGCTTTGCGGTGGCGCTGCAGAAGCCGGTCTGGGCCTACAGCGCGGATGCGGGCACGCTGCGCGAGCGCGTCACCGTGGCCACCGACGAGGATGGTGCGCCGCTGGATGCGCGCGGCTTCGTGGTGGAGGATTTCGGGCTGGGCAAGAACCTGATGCTGGCGTGTGCGGCGAAGCTGGTGCAGGGTGGGGCGGCCGAGTGCCTGGCGGCGATGGCCGAGGCGATTCACCGGCGGGCGGCTGAAGCGGCCGCGCGCCGCGAGCGCGACGCGGCCGCGTGGGGCGACGACTAGCGCTGCAGCGACAGCACCCCGGCCGCGATATCGGCCGCCGTGGTGGCGACGATCTCGCGGTACGCCGCCACGACGCCATCGACTGCGCCGGGCGCCGGCAGCTCTGCCTGGGTGCGGCCGCTGACCACCTTGCCGTCAGGCAGCCGCCGCACGGTCCAGTTGATGGTGGCGCCGGCACGCTGGCCCACGTCGGCATCCAGGCGCAGCACTTCCGTGGTGATCCGGTACAGCGGCTGCACGTCGGACATCCCCTGCTGGTAGGTGTCGACCGCGCCCAGCGTGGCCTGCAGGCGCTGCGACAGCGCGTCGCGCAGCTCGTCGGGCAGCGGCGCGGACCAGCGCGCCAGGTCCAGCAGGCGCAGGCCGGCGTCGCCGCCATCGCGCACCACCAGTTGCGGGCGGTTGAGCCGCTCCGGCACGCGCACTGGCGCGACTTCCAGCCATAGCGTGTTGGTCGATGCCGGCGTCGTCGTGGCCGGCAGCGGCGCGACCGCGCCCTGCGCCAGCGTGTAGTAGCGCGGCTCGGGCGAGGCGCACCCGGCCAGCACGGCCGCGGCCAGCGCGCCGGCGAGGAGGCTGGTGATAGGAAGGCGCTTCATCATTCTTGCTCCGGCTTGCCGCGCAGCAGCGCTTCAGGGTGGCGTTCGAGGTAATCGGTCAGCGTGCGCAGCGACGTGGCGGTGCGCGTCATCTCCTGCAGCATGCGGCGCGTGTCCTGCTGCAGCGGCGCGTCCGAGGCCAGCGTGCCGTTGGCCGCGGTCAGCGTCTTGCGCGCATCCTGCAGCGCGGCCAGCACCTGCGGCGCAACGTCGCCGTTGAGCTGCTGCACCAGCTTGTCGGCGGTTGCCAGTGTCCTGTTCAGGCTGGCCACCGTGGTTCGCAGGTCCTGGCCGATCTGGTCGAACGGCACCTTGTCGATGCGGTTGACGATATCGCCCACCTGCGCCTGCAGCTGGTCGAAGGTGCCAGGCGTGGTGGCGAATTCCGGGATCGGCGCGTCCAGGTCGACCTTGGCCGGCGGCGCCTTCGGGAAGAAGTCGAGCGCCACGTAGAGCTGGCCGGTGAGCAGGTTGCCGGTGCGCAGCTGCGCGCGCATGCCACGCTGCAGCAGCCCCTGGATGATCTTGCGCGCGCGCTCGCGGTCTTCGACATCGCGTTCGCGGAAGCCCATGCGCGACGGGTACAGCTCCACCACCACGGGCATGCGGAACGCTTTCTTGTCGCGCTGGTACTCGATGCCGATCGAACGCACCTGGCCCACGATTACACCGCGGAAATCCACCGGTGCACCCGGCGACAGCCCGCGCACGGACTGGTCGAAATTGAGCACCGCCAGCGTGGGCGCCAGTTCTTCCGGCTCCTTCATCGCCTCGGCCTGGTCGTTGGCCAGCAGGAACTGCGTGTTCTCGGCTGCGGCGTCGGTGGCGGTGGTGTGGTCCGGCGCCTGGAAGGCGACGCCGCCCAGCAGCACCGTCACCAGTGACTGGGTCGACAGCTTGAGCCCGCCCGCATCGAGCTTCAGGTCCACGCCGCTGGCATGCCAGAAGCGTGTGTCGGCGGTAACCAGCTTGTCATAGGGTTTGTTGACGAACACGCGCAGCGTGAGGTCGCGTCCATTGGGGTCGAGCTGGTAGGCCACCACCTGGCCCACCAGCACGCGCCGGTAGTAGACCGGCGAGCCGATATCGAGCGAGCCCAGCTCGGAGGCGCGCAGCACGAACTGCTTGCCGGAGGCATCGGTGGTCACCACCGGCGGCACTTCCAGCCCCTTGAAGTCGCGCGCGGATTCATTCGACTTGCCCGCGTCCACGCCGATATAGGCGCCCGACAGCAGCGTCTCCAGCCCGGACACGCCGCTGGCCGCAAAGCGCGGGCGCACCACCCAGAAGCGGGTGTCGGCCACGGCGAAGTTCTCGGCGTCCTTGGTCAGGTCGATCGACGCCACCACGTGCGAGCGGTCGCGTGCCAGCCGCACCGACTTGACCAGCCCGATGTCGACGTCCTTGTAGCGCACCGCCGTCTTGCCGGGCGTCAGGCCCTCGGCGGTGCGGAAGGTGACCGTGATCTCCGGCCCGCGCGAGGTCAGCGTATGCACCAGCAGCGAGATGCCGACCACCGCGGCGACGATCGGGATCAGCCAGACCAGCGAGGGCAGCCAGCGCGCGCGGCGCCGGCGTTCTGGCCGCGGCAGGCCCGGTGGTGCCGGCGGGGGCGAACCCGAGGGTGTGGAGGCTTGGTTGTCAGTGTCGGGCATTGTTGTCTTCCAGCGAATCCCACAGCAGGCGCGGATCGAAGCTGAGCGAGGCCAGCATGGTCATGACCACGACCGCGCCGAAGGCCATGGCGCCGCCGCCTGGGATGATGGTGGCCAGCGCCCCGGCCCGCACCAGCGAGGCCAGCAGCGCCACCACGAAAATATCGAGCATCGACCAGCGGCCGATCACCTCCACCAGCCCGTACAGCCGGGTCTGCTGCCGGATCCGCCAGGTCGAGCGGAAATGCACGGACAGCAGCAGGAAGGTGAGGATCACCATCTTCAGCAGCGGCACGATGATGCTGGCGATCAGCACCAGCCCGGCCAGCATGTGCGAGCCGGACAGCCACAGGTAGATCACGCCGGACAGGATGGTGTCCTGCTGCGTGCCGAGGATGGACTGGGTCACCATTACCGGCAGCACGTTGGCGGGAATATAGAGGATAAAGGCGGCCAGCAGGAAAGCCCAGGTGCGCGCCAGGCTGTCGGGCTTGCGATGGTGCAGGGTGGCGCCGCAGCGCGGGCAGGGCTCGCCCTCCAGTGTGCGCGGGCTGACCAGGTCGCAGGCGTGGCACGACAGCAGGCCCAGCCGGCTGGCGGTCGGGACCTGCGGCAGCGGGCTGCGCTCGTCGTCGTCGGTGAGTTCGGCCACCACCTCGCGCGCCAGCTGGCGCGGGCGGGCCAGGCGGCCGCCTGGCTGGCGGGGACGCTGCGTCGGCGGTTGCGGCTGTTCCGTCATCGGCCTTCCTCGCCCGCGGCCGCGGCGTTGTCATCGGGTGTTTCCAGATGGCGCCACAGGTCGCGCGGATCGAACGACAACATCGCCGCCAGCACGATCACCAGCGCCGCGAACGACCACAGCGCGATGCCGGGCAGCACGCGCGCCATGCTGGACAGCTTCACCAGCGTGACCAGCACGCCGATCATGAAGACTTCGATCATGCCCCAGGGCCGGGTCTGGCGGATGCCGCGCACGATGCGGTCGAAACCGGCGGGCATGCGATGCTGCGCCATCGGCACCAGCAGATAGGCCATCATCAGCATTTCGGACAGAGGAAAAAGGATGGTGGTGGCGAACACCAGTGCCGCCACCAGCCCCATCTTGTCGGTGTACAGGGCCTGCACGGCGCCCAGCAGCGTGGTCTGGGTGCGGACCCCCTGCAGGTCCATCTCGACGATCGGGTAGGCGTTTGAGACCAGGAACAGGATCAGCGCGGTGATCACCAGCGGCAGCAGCCGTTGATACTGGCGGCGGCTTTCGCGGTAGAGCTGGCCGCCGCAGCGCAGGCACAGCGCGCGCTCGCCGGGCGAGATCGGCGTGCGTTCGTAGACCGCGTCACAGTATTCGCATGCCACCAGCCGGTGCAGCATGGCCGGCGAGAGGTCCGGGGTGGCGGGCGCGCCGGGCGCGTCGTGTCCTGCCATCAGCCGGGGTGCTTGCCGGTCGTGGCCGGCGGGACGTCGGGGTTGTCGACCACGGCCGGCGCCGGCGGCGCGGCCGCCAGTGCCTCGCTCTGCTTCAGGTCTTGCTTTACCTCTGCCTGCGAGCCGATGGTCCAGTCGCGCAGCAGCGCATAGGCCACTGCCAGCAGCGTCGGGCCGATGAACACGCCCAGGAAGCCGAACGCCAGCGCGCCGCCGAGCACGCCCAGCATGATCCAGATCAGAGGCATGCCGGTGCCCTTGCTGATCAGCAGCGGCTTGACGATGTTGTCAGCCATGCTGACCACGCCCACGCCCCATACCACCAGGAAGATGGCCCAGCCGGTGGCGCCGGTGTGGTACAGCCACAGCGCGGCCGGCAGCCACACCAGCGGCGGGCCGACCGGGATCACCGACAGGAAGAAGGTCACGAAGCCAAGGATGGCAGCGCCCGGCACGCCCGCGATCCACAGGCCGATGCCGGCCAGAACGGCCTGGATGAAGGCCGTGCCCAGCACGCCGTAGACCACGCCCTTGACGGTGCTGCCGGCCAGCTCCAGCAGGTGGTCGGCGCGCTCGCCGGCGATGCGGTGCATGCCCGCGCGCAACCAGGCAATGGCAAGCTCGCCGCCGGTGTAGAAGAAGAACGCCAGGATGATCGACAGCGCCAGCTGGCCCAGCCCGGCGCCGATCGACAGCCCGGCGCCCAGCAGCATGTGGCCAACCGGGGCGATCAGCTTGCGCAGGTTGGCGACCATCTCGGAATCGGCATTGATGACGCTGTTCCAGGAGTTCTGCAGGTAGGAGCCGACATAGGGAAGGCTGCTCAGCCAGGCCGGCAGCTGCGGGATGCCGTGTTCCCTATAGCGGTCAACCAGCGCGGACAGCTCGTCCAGGTGCGCCGAGAAGCTGGCGCCGGCGTAGACGAACGGACCCAGCACCACCACGGTGGCCAGCAGCACGCAGATCAACGCTGCCAGGCTGCGCCGGTTGCCCAGCCAGCGCGACAGCACCGTGTAGGGGTACCACGAGCTGAAGGCCAGGATCGCGCCCCACAGCAGCGCGGTGGTGAACGGCGCGAGCACCAGCAGCGAGCCGCCGATCAGCACGATCAGTGCGAAGACGGCTGCGATCTTCTCAATTAACTGGCCGGAACTCATGGATGGATCTCCCTTGGTCCCGTCGGTGTGACGGGAACGGCGTAAATATAGCTTACGTTGGGTGGGGCGATGCGGAAGGGGGGCGGTGGGTTAGTCGTCACTATGGCGGTGGGCCGCTGCGTGCGGCGTGTTCCCCCTCGTGGGGGCACAGTGCCATAGGTTTGTGACGGTGGATAGCGGGTGGGTGTCTGGGCTTTTTGCTAGCGGTCGGTATGTGGCGCTTGGTCGGCGTGGCTGTTTCGCCGGCGTAGCTGGCGAGTCACTTTTTGTCCGAGCGACAAAAAGTAACCAAAAAACGCGTCGCCTGAGCGGCCGGCAATCAATTCCAGGGTGTTGGTGGTTCGCACGGTGGTGCTTGCCGTTCCGGCGTGGTTGCCCGTTCGACCCTGCTACGCCATGTGAGTCAGGGGCAGTGCCTGCGTTAACCCACTATTGAACGATCCCCATGCAGGGCGCAGGCCGCCTGCTGCGAGCGGCATCGCGGGGACGCCTACGGCTGCTGCGCGGGCTCAAAGTGCATCGTCGGTTTCTTCTGCGCTTGCGCGGGGCGCAGCCAAAGGCGTTGATGCGATGTCCGGGTGCCCTCAATCCGGCACCGCCATCACCCCACTCTTGAGCAGTGCAGCCACCAGATCCGACTGCGTCACCATCCCCACCACGCGCCGGTGGTCGTCGATCACCGGCGCGTGGTGCAAGCCGCCGTCCGAGAATGCCTGGGCCAACTCCACCATCGGCTGCTCGGGTCGGGCGGTGACAACGGCGCGTGTCATCAGGTCCCGCACGGTACCAGCCAGCCGCCGCGCACCGGTATCACGCTGCGCCGCAAAAAAATCGCTCTGGGTGATGATGCCTACCAGCCGCCGGGTGGCGTCCACTACCGGCAGGGCCTTGATACGGTGCCGCGACAGCAGGTGCCCGGCCTCATGTGCAGGCTGGTCCGGGGTCACCATGACCACGTCGCGCGACATGATCTCGCCGCACAGCACGTTGCCGAAGTGGCGCCGGTAGGCGCGCAACTGCGCGGCCACCAGGATCTGTTCGAGGTCGTCTTCTTCGATATCCAGGAATTCGCCGCGCACCTTCAGCGCAGCATCGAGGTCGGCGCGGGTGACGCCAACGCGCTGGGATGGCGGCACGTCCTTGGTCCCGTGCTGCATGGCAGGCTCGGGCGGGCGGTGCGGGTAGCGCCGCCGCGACAGGTTGTTGAAGGCCAGCGCCATCATCAGCAGCAGCATCGAATTGAACAGCACGGGCACGGCAACGAAGCCGAAGCCCAGCGCACTGACCGCCGGCCCGCCGAATACGGCGGTGATGGCCACCGCGCCGCTGGGCGGGTGCACGCAGTGGAACTGGAACATCAGGGCGATGGAGACGGCCACTGCGACCGCTGCGGCCAGGCCAGGGTCCGGGATCCAGCGCGCGCACGCCACGCCGACCACCGCGGCAATCAGGTTGCCGCCAATCACTGACCAGGGCTGTGCCAGCGGCGATGATGGCACGGCGAACAGCAGCACCGCGCAGGCCCCCATCGGCGCGACAAACCAGGGGTTGAAGCCGCCCAAGGTCTGGTGGCTGATCCATTCAGTGCAGAGCAGGCCCAGCAGGGCGCCCAGGCAGCTTTTGAGGCGCTCCTTGCGGCTGGCGGCAACGGGTAGCGGAACGAATGTGCGCAGCCATGCACGGGCATTCTGCGCCAGGGCAGCGACAGCGGGGGCGGTTGGCATTCTTGTGACGGGGGGCGCTTTGGAATGGTGCGCGTAATATATCACGGGGTGATATATTTGGCCGCCTTTGGTGCAGCGCATCCCAATCGTGGGGCGTGATGCACCGCACAAGCGCATGGCGGCACTGGGCGTGGCGCGCCTGCCGGTGGTGGGAAGCGCCGGGACCTGGGCGGGTCCCTTTACTTGTAGGTCGACAGCAGGATGCTGGTCTCGGTGGCGCTGATGCCATCGATCAGCCGGATCCGGTCCAGCGCGCGGTCGAACGCTTCCAGTGTGTCGGCGCGCAGCTCGGCAATGATGTCCCAGCGGCCGTTGGTGGTATGCAGCGCTTGCACATTGGGCTCGCCGCGCAGCGCCTGCAGCACGGTGCGGGCCTTGTTGCCTTCCACGGCAATCGTCATCCAGGCGCGGATGCGGTGCGCTTCGGCCTCGGGCCGCAGGCGCACCGTGTAGCCAACGATCACCCCTTCCTGTTCCAGTTTGTCGATGCGGTTCTGCACGGTCGCGCGCGACACGCGCAGCGCCTGCGCCAGCGCCGTGACCGGCATGCGCGCGTTGTCGCGCAGGAGTGAAATCAACTGGTGGTCGGTGGCATCCATGGGGTGGGCAAACAGTCTTTTCAAAGCGCCAGCATACGCTGGCATTTTGATAAATGCCTCGCGCAAATTGCGCAATTTGCTGGCTATTAGTTAACACCAGCTTGCCCGAGAATTCAATCGAGCGATTGATTTCCCGAAACCTGCCATCAAAAATGGAGCCCCCGTGACCCACTCCCCCACGATCCTGCTGGTCGAGCCGACCTTCTACGACGTGTCGTACAGCATCAATCCGTGGATGGACCCGGCTGCCTGGGCACGCGACCCGCGCGGCATGCACCGCAGCGCGATGCAGTCGTTCGACGCGCTGCGCGAGGCGCTGGGCCGGGCCGGCTTTGCGGTCGAGGTGGCCCCCGGCGCGCCGGGGCTGCCCGACATGGTGTTCCCGGCCAACGCCGCGGTGGTGCTCGATGGCCGCGCGTTGCTGGCGCGCTTTCGCTACCCGCAACGCCGTGGTGAAGAAGCGCCGTTCGCCGACATCTTCGGCAAGCTGCGCGAACGCGGCCTGCTCGACGAAGTCGCGCTGCTGCCCGAGGGCTGCTTCCAGGAAGGCGCGGGCGACTGCATCTGGGATGCCGGCCGCGGCCACTTCTGGGCCGGGTTCGGTCCGCGCTCGTCGCATGAGGCAGCCGTGGCGGTGTCGAACTACTTCGGCAAGGACGTGGTGGCGCTGGAACTGGCCACCGAGCAGAGCTACCACCTGGACGTCTGCTTCTGCCCGCTTTCCGGCGGCGAGGTGCTGTACTACCCGCCGGCCTTCAGCGAAGCGGCGTTGCGCGAATTGCGCGCGCGCGTGCCGGCGCGGCTGCGCATCGAGGCCAGCGCCGACGACCTGCGCCACTTCAGCGTCAATGCCGTCAATCTCGACGACCAGGTGGTGATGACCCGCACCACGCCGCACCTGCGCACCGAGCTGGGCCGGCGCGGCTACCAGCTGCATGAGGTCGACCTGTCGCCCTTCATGCTGTCCGGCGGCGGCGCCTATTGCATGACGCTGCGCCTGGATCGCCGCAGCGGGCCGGGCATCGCCGCGGTGGCGGCCTGAGTGCAGGCATCGCACAGACAGCCAAGGAGACGGTCATGAAAAGCACCGCCCGATCCCTGTTCCTGGACGCCAGTGACGTGGCCCGGCTGGTGGCCACCATCGGCCCGCAGGCCGCCATCGTGGACCTGGCCGGGCAGGTCCGGCAGGCCTTTCTGCGCTGGCACGACTTCGACAAGTCCGCGCGGCTGGCGAGCCATTCCGCGCGTGGCGTGATCGAGCTGATGCCGGTCAGCGACGGCATCCAGTATGCGTTCAAGTATGTCAACGGCCATCCGCGCAATGCGCAGCATGGCATGCCGACGGTGATGGCCTGCGGCCTGCTGGCCGAGGTGGAAACCGGCTTCCCGCTGATGCTGGCCGACCTGACGCTGGCCACTGCGCTGCGCACCGCGGCCACCTCGGCGCTGGCGGCGCGCGCCATGGCGCGGCCCGGTGCGGCGACGATGGCGCTGATCGGCAACGGCGCGCAGGCCGAGTTCCAGGTGCTGGCCTTCCAGGCGATGCTGGGCGTGCGCGAGATCGCCGCCTATGACATCGATCCCGCCGCCACCACACGGCTGATGCGCAACCTTGGTGGCGTACCCGGACTTTCGATCCGGCGTGCCGAATCGATCGAGGCCGCGCTGGCCGGGGCGGACATTGTCTCCACGGTCACCGCCGACAAGACTCGCGCCACCATCCTCACGCCGGAAATGGTGCGGCCCGGCATGCACCTTAATGCGGTTGGCGGCGACTGCCCCGGCAAGACTGAACTGCACCCCGATATCCTGCGCCGCGCGCGCATCGTGGTGGAATACGAAGACCAGACGCGCATCGAAGGCGAGATCCAGCAGTTGCCGGCCGACGCGCCGGTGACCGAGCTGTGGCAGGTGCTGGCCGGCCACGCGCCCGGCCGCGCGGCGGCGGACGAGGTGACCGTGTTCGATTCGGTTGGGTTTGCGCTGGAAGACTACGCCGCGCTGCGCTGGCTCTACACCGCAGCGCAGGCGCACCGGGCGGGCAGGGCGGTTGAGCTGGTGGCGATGCCGCCGGATCCGCGCAACCTGTACGGCTGGATGATGGCGCAGGCCGACGGCGACGAAGCCGGGCTGGCAACGCCGCGGCAGGCGGCAGTGGCCTGAGGCTGCAAGCGATGCCGGGGCCGGCATGGCCCCGGCGCAGCCGTGCTCAGGCGGTGCGGCCCATCATCAGCTGGGCGCGCAGGAAGCCCTTGACCTCTTCCAGCGACGGCGTCTTCAGGAACACCATGATGCCCCAGTGCTGCAGGGCATCGGCCACGCCTTCATAGGCCTGGCGGTTGGTGATCACGGCGAAGATCACGTGCTGGCTGGCAAAGAAATTTTGTAGCTTCTCGATGGTGGCCGACTCGGCGTCGTTCAGTTCGTCGACGTAGTACAGCACCACGCGCGGATGCTCGCTGACCGAGGTGATGACGGTGTCCAGCACATCGTCGACCACCACGCTCTTGAGCGGCAGCCCCCACTTGGCAAGCTGGCCGTGGATGCGCTGCGCTTCCTGGTGGTTGGGGTGGAATACCACCAGGTCCAGGCCGTGCGGCGACGCCGATTCCGGCCCGATGCGCGTCGCCAGCAGGCGGTGCACGGTCTCCTTGTGGATGCGCCGATGGCCGCCGTTGGTCTTCCAGGCGCCAAGTTCGCCGCGCTCGACCATCTTCTGGACGGTGCCCAGAGAGACGTTAAGCAGTTTTGCCGCTGTACGCGTGCTGTAATAAGGCTTTTCAGCCAGTGCCGGATCCAGTTTCATCCCATCACCCGTGGTCCTGAAGGCAGTCGCGCCGGGACGGCGCCCGCGGCGCCAGGCACATGCGCCGCGCGGTTGTCACTGCCAATGGTTGACTGACCCTTTGTCCTGACCCGCTCCCCCGCCGGCCGGACGGCTTTCTTTATAAATTTGTTGTTTCTTTCATTTCCAGCCGATCAGCGACTTTCTGGACGTATTGAAGATCTCAGACTCGGATCTGCTGGAAGCCAATAATATGCCGCAAACGCCAATCCATCTGTAAGAAAAAACATAAATCCATCGCGTATTGGTTGTTTAACGCACATTGGTGCTTGCAGGCAGGCACGACAGTAACGGAGACATTGTCCTGCCCCGGTGGTTCCCCGGGGTTCGACGCAGCTCTGAAGCATCCGCTGAATACAGCGGGCGCTTCAGAGTTCTGTCGTGACATGACAGATTGCGCGGCATGGCCGGCGCGACTGTTCCCGATTCCCCGGCCACGCTTCAAAGCCCGTACTTGCGCACCTTGTCGAACAGCGTGGTCTTCGCCACGCCCAGGGCTTCGCTGGCGCGGCTCAGGTTGCCGTCGTGGCGGCGCATGGCATCGGCAATCAGTGCGCGCTCGAATTGCTCGACTGCCTGCGCCAGCGGCAGGGCTTCGGGAGCGGTGGTGCCGTGGCCGGGGTTGCAGCCCAGCCCCAGCACATGGCGCTCGGCCAGGTTGCGCAGCTCGCGCACATTGCCGGGCCATGGGTAGGCTACCAGCGCGGCCAGCTCGGCCGGGGTCGCGGGCACAGCCTCGCGGTTGAAGCGCAACGCGGCCTGCGCGACGAAATGCTCGAACAAAGCTGGCACGTCTTCGCGCCGCTCGCGCAGCGGCGGCAATTCCAGCGTGATCACGTTCAGGCGGTAATACAGGTCGGCGCGGAACTGGCCGGCATCGGAGAGCGCGCGCAGGTCGGCCTTGGTGGCGGCCACCACGCGCGTGTTGACCGGCACCGGCTGGTTGGAGCCAAGCCGTTCCACCACGCGTTCCTGCAGCACCCGCAGCAGCTTGATCTGCAGCGGCATCGGCATGCTCTCGATCTCGTCGAGAAACAGCGTGCCGCCTTCGGCGTGTTCGATCTTGCCGATGCGGCGGCGCGCGGCACCGGTGAACGAGCCGGCTTCATGGCCGAAGATCTCGCTCTCGAACAGCTGTTCTGGCAGGCCGCCGCAGTTGATGGCAACAAAGTTGCGCGCGTGGCGCTGGCTGGCCTCATGCAGGCAGCGCGCCACCAGTTCCTTGCCGGTGCCGGTCTCGCCGTGGATCAGCACATTGGCGTCGGTGCCGGCCAGGTCGGCGATCAGGCGGCGCAGCCGCTCGACCGTGGGCGAATGGCCGATCAGGTGGGCTTCCAGCTTCTGGCGGCCCGCCAGCCGTTCTCGCAGTTCTGACACTTCCAGCGCGAGCCGGCGTTGCTCCAGCGCGCGGCGCGTGGCGTCCACCAGCTGCTCGGGCGAGAACGGCTTTTCCAGGAAGTCGTAGGCGCCTTGCTTCATCGCCTGCACCGCCAGCCCCACGTCGCCATGGCCGGTGATCATGATCACCGGCAGCGCGGGGTCGCGCTCGCGCAGTTGCGCGAGCAGCGCCATGCCGTCCTGGCCCGGCAGGCGAATGTCGCTGACGACCACGCCGGCATAGCCCGGCCCGGCCTCGCGCAACGCGGCCTCGGCGCTGCCCACGCCACGCGTGGCAATGCCCTCCAGGCGCAGCGCCTGCTCGCAGCCCAGGCGTACGTCGGCATCGTCCTCGACGATCAGTACAGTCAGGTCAGCCGGCATGCTTTGCGTCCTGTGGGTTGGCGTCGTGCGGCGCCAGCGGCAGCACCAGCGTGAAGCAGGCGCCGCCGTCCGGGTGGTTGGCGGCGGACAGGCTGCCGCCGTTTTCATTGAGGATGCCGGCCGACAGCGTGAGGCCGAGCCCCAGCCCTTGCCCGGCGGGCTTGGTGGTGAAGAAGGGCTCGAACAGTCGTGCGAAGGCTTCCTCGGACAAGCCGGCGCCATTGTCGCGCACGGTCAGGTGGACCATGGCGCCCGCCACGTGCGCGTGCAGCGCAATGCGCGGCGCGGGCTGGCCGGCGAGGGCATCGAGCGCGTTGCCGAGCAGGTTCACCAGTACCTGTTCCAGGCGGTTGGGATCGCACACCACCGCCAGCGTCGGATCGACATCGCGCTGCAGCGCGGGTTGGACCGCGTCCACGCGCGTCTGCAGCAGGAACAATGCGTTGTCCACCGCTTCGGCCAGCCTGGCCTGGCGGCGGCCGTTGCCGGACTTGCGTGCAAACGACTTGAGCGCGCCAGTGATGCGGCCCATGCGTTCGACCAGCCCGATGATGGTGTCGAGGTTGGCGCGCACGGTGGCGTAGTCGCCGCGCTCGAGGAACTTGCCGGTATTGCCTGAGATGGTGCGCAGCGCCGCCAGCGGCTGGTTCAGCTCATGCGCGATGCCGGTCGACATCTGCCCCACGGCGGCCAGCTTGCCGGCCTGCAGCAGCCCGTCCTGGGCCTGGCGCAGCACGGTCTCGGCACGGATGCGTTCGGCCACCTCGGCCTGCAGGCGCTGGTTGGAGGTGGACAGGTCGGCGGTGCGATCGGCCACCTTGCGCTCCAGCTCGCTGTTGGCCGCCTCCAGCGCGGCGCGCGCCGCCAGGCGCTCGTTGACGATGCGCCGGCGCACGTTCCACGCCGCCCCCAGCAGCAGCACGAAGGCGCTCAGCACGCCGGCCAGCGCCGCCGTGTTGAGCGCGGCCACGCGTGCCTGCGAGGTATTGGTCAGCAGCGTCAGCTGCCAGTCGGTGCCGGGCAGCGCGGCATGCTGCGCCAGCATCGGCGGGCCGCGGCGCAGGCGCACCAGTTCGTCGCTGCTGCTGCCGTTGCCGTTGTTCAGCTTGCGCACCAGGGTCAGCGGCAGTTGCGGCAGCGGGGCGCGGTTGTACTGCAGGCTGCGCATCAGGCGCTCGCGCGCCTCGGGTGACAGGGGGCGCAGTGCGGCCAGCTTCCACGACGGGTCCGAGGCCAGGATCACCACGCCGTTCTCGTCGGTCAGCAGCATCTGGCTGTCGGCGCCCTGCCAGCGGTTCTCCAGCGGCTCCAGGCCAATCTTGACCACCGCCACGCCGACCGGGTTGTCGCGCTCGCCCAGCGGCGCCGACAGGTAGTAGCCCGATTCGCTGCGGGTGGTGCCCACGCCGTAGAAGCGCCCCAACTGGCCGTCCATGGCCGCCTGGAAGTACGGGCGGAAACTCAGCGCTTCGCCCAGGTAGCTGTCCGGGCGCTGCCAGTTGCTGCTGGCCAGCACCTTGCCGTGCGCATCCAGCACATAGATCACGCGCGTGCCGGCGCGCGTATTGAGGGCGCTCAGGTAGTCATTGGCGCGTGCCGCGCGGGCGGCGTCGTCCGGGCGCAGCAGCAGCGCGGCGATGCGCTCGTCCAGCGACAGCAGGCCGGGCACGTAGTCGTAGTGGGCCAGCTCGCTTTCCAGTGCCTGCGTGTACAGCCGCAACTGCACCTGGCCGCGTTCGGCCTGGCGCGCCAGCGCGGTGTCGTAGCTGTAGCGGTAGCCGAGCGAGCCCGCCAGGCCCACCAGCATGGCCAGCGCCAGCAGCGCGAGCAGCGGCGCAAGGCCGCGCAGGCCGTGGGGCAGGCGCGAGCCGGTGGGTGCGGCGGACGCAGGTGCGGTGGCGCGGGTGGTATCGCCGGGAGGGTGTAGCGGACCGGTCATCAGGTGTTGGGTGAGGCAGGTGGCAAAGCCGCCGCGCGGACCAGAGGGGCAGGGCCGGCGCGGGTGCCTACTTTTACCACACCAGGGGGGCGGTGCCGCGCCAGAATGCAAAAAGGCCCGGTTGCCGTATCGGCAACCGGGCCCTGGCACGCCTGGCGGACGGTATTACTTGCCCGCGAGGACCTGGGCAGGTGCCAGGCCGGTGGTGGTATCCGCGGCGGGTTCATCCTCCTCGGACGGTACCGGCGCGCCGATGGCGTCTTCGCTTTTGGCGACGACGGCGGTGGCAATCGCATTGCCGAGCACATTGGTCACGGTGCGACCCATGTCGAGTACGTGGTCGATGCCCAGCACCAGCAGGATGCCGGCCTCCGGCAGGCCGAACATCGGCAGCACGGCGGCGACCACCACCAGCGAGGCGCGCGGCACGCCGGCGATGCCCTTGCTGGTGACAAGCAGGACCAGCAGCATGGTGATCTGCTGGGTCAGCGACAGCTCGATGCCATACACCTGCGCCACGAACAGCGCGGCAAACGAGGTGTACATGATCGAGCCGTCCAGGTTGAACGAGTAGCCCAGCGGCAGCACGAAGTTGGTGATGCGCTCCTTGACGCCGAAACGGGTCAGCTGGTCGATCACTTTCGGGTAGGCCGATTCGCTGCTGGCGGTGGCGAAGCCGATCATCAGCGGCGCGCGCATCTGCTTGAGCAGGCGGAACACGTCACGGCCCAGGAAGAAGTAGCCGCCGGCGATCAGCGCCACCCACAGCAGCGCCAGCGCCAGGTACAGGCTGCCAATCAGCTTGGCGTACACGACCAGCACGCCCAGGCCCTGCGCGGTGATCACCGCCGCGATGGCGCCGAACACGCCAACCGGGGCAAACGCCATCACGTAGTTGGTGACCTTCAGCATCACCGTGGCGAGGCCTTCGATGCCTTGCAGCACGGGCTTGCCCACGCCGTCCTTGACCGTGCCCAGCGCAAAGCCGAAGAACAGCGAGAACACCACGATCTGCAGGATCTCGTTGTGCGCCATGGCCTCGACAAAGCTCTTGGGGAACATGTGGGCGATGAAGTCGCGCAGGTTCAGCGCGCCGGTCTTCAGGTTCGAGGCCGCGTCAGCCGGCGGCAGCGGCAGGTTCATGCCGTGGCCGGGTTCCAGCAGGTTGGCCATCACCAGGCCCAGCAGCAGCGAGGTGATCGAGGCGCCAATGAACCACATCATTGCCTTCAGGCCGATGCGGCCCACGGCGCGGCCATCGCCCATGCTGGCGATGCCGGCCACCAGCGTGGCGAACACCAGCGGGCCGATGATCATCTTGATCATCCGCAGGAATACATCGGTCAGGATGGACAGGTGGTCCGCAATCGATTTGGCGGTGGCGGCGTCCGGCGCCATGTTGTGCGCGGCGGTGCCGACCAGCACGCCGAGCAGCATCGCAATGAAGATCAGGGTGGGCAGTCGATTCAGTTTCATCGTGGATCAGGCCTGTGCGTCCGTCCCCTGTGGCAGGGACGGGCGTCTGTGTATTGCGGGAAGGCTGGGCGGCGATGTCGGGGCGCCAGGCCGGCCTTGTCGTGGTTCAGCGCGGCAACAGGTGCCGTGGGTTCGCCGGAGTGGCGAAGGGGGTGGGCAAGGCGGGGTCGGTCATGTGTGTCCTCCTTTGTTTTTGGCATCGGCCGGGACGCCGGGCAGCGTGCCGGCATACCCGTCTGGCGCTGTAAGCGGCGGCCTATATTGCACGCGCCGTGCCAGCCCGAAAGGGCTGCAGGAGTTGTGCAACTTGTTGAATATAAAGGAGAAAAAGATGTGATTCCGGCGCCGGATTCGGGAATCCGGACCGGCATGCGAAAACGCCGTTCGGGAATCCGAACGGCGTTCTAGGTGTTAACCCGGGGTTTTGAGGTGCTGGCAGCGGGGGAAGGTGGGGCCTTTGCCGGCGTCACAGGGCTGGAAAAAACGAGGGCCTTGCTTGATGTGGTTCCTGGCCAAACCACCCTCTCCCCATGAGGGGAGAGGGAGAACACCTTGCTTAGGCTAGCTCGGGCGGCTTTGGAGCACCCTTTGCAGGCGCCGGGGAACTCATTTCAGCCGCCGTCCCAGCGTTTCCGGCACCATTGCCAGGCCGATCAGCGATACCAAGCCACAGCCGATCACATACAGCGCGGGCGCATTGGCGTCACCGGTGACCTGGATCAGCCGGGTCGAAAAATACTGCGCAAAGCCGCCGAAGATCGCGATCGCCACGCAATACGCGATCGACAGCCCAGTGGCGCGCAGCCGCTGCGGCAGCACCTCGCTGACCAGGACCATCGAGGCCGGCGCGGTCATCGACATCGGCACCGACAGGCAGCCCACCACCACCAGCAGGCGCGCGAGCGACGGCTCGGCGTTGATCAGCACGAAGGCCGGGTAGACCATTGCCAGCAGCGCCACGCGCGACCACAGCACTACGGTCTTGCGGCCGATGCGGTCAGCCAGCCAGCCCGCGAACGGCGACAGCGCCACCTGCACCAGCGCCGCCACGCACGCGGCCCAGATGCCCAGCGACAGCGGCATCTTCAGCACGCTGACCGCGTAGTTGCTGAGGTAGTACACGACGATATAGGTCGAAGAGGCCAGGCCGATCATCAGCAGGATGCTGGCGATGATCTCGCGGCCATGGCGGCGCAGCAGCGGCCATTGCGCGGCGTGCTCGCCGTGGCGCACGGGCGCGGCGGTTTCTTCCAGCCGGCGGCGGATCACCAGGCCGACCGGGATCACCAGGATGCCGATCAGGAAGGCGAGGCGCCAGCCCCAGGCTTCCAGCTCGGCCGGCGCCAGCACGTTGCTCAGCACCAGGCCGGTGATCGCGCCCAGCAGCGCCGCCAGGCCCTGGCTGAACGGCTGCCATGCGGTATAGAAGCCGCGCGTGCGGTCATCGGCGTATTCCAGCAGCAGCGCGGTCGATGCGCCCATCTCGCCGCCGATGGCAAAGCCCTGCACCAGCCGCGCCACCACCACCAGCACCGGCGCGAGGATGCCGATCTGCGCGTACGGCGGCGTCACCACGAAGATCAGCGAGCTCAGCCCCATCAGCCACAAGGTCAGCGCCACCGCCGGCTTGCGCCCGGCGCGGTCGGCATACATGCCGATCAGCAGGCCGCCCAGCGGGCGCATCAGGAAGCCGACGCCAAAGGTGGCGAACGACATCAGCAGTTGCCCGGTAGGGTTGTCGACCGGAAAGTAGAGCCGGCCGATCAGCGTGGCAAAGAAGCTGTAGACGACGAAATCATAGAACTCCAGGCCATTGCCGATGGTAATGGCGGCAATGGCGCGCGTGCGTGACAGTTGCGCCTGGGGCGCAGCGACCGCCACGCCGGCGGTGGTGTCGATGGACATGGGTGTCTCCGTAAAACGATAAGGCGCCGGCCGGGGCGCACGCGGCGGCCCGGCGGCAGAACGGCTCTTGCTGGCCGCGGGATCAGTCGCGCGATGCGTGGTTCAGCATCGGCAGGTCCAGGCCCTGCTCGCGCGCGCAGTCGACGGCGATCTCGTAGCCGGCGTCGGCATGGCGCATCACGCCGGTGGCGGGGTCGTTGTGCAGCACGCGGGCGATGCGGGCGGCGGCTTCATCGGTGCCGTCGCACACGATCACTACGCCGGAATGCTGCGAGAAGCCCATGCCCACGCCGCCGCCATGGTGCAGCGAAACCCAGGTGGCGCCGCTGGCGGTGTTGAGCAGCGCGTTCAGCAGCGGCCAGTCGGACACGGCGTCGGAGCCGTCCTGCATGGCCTCGGTCTCGCGGTTGGGGCTGGCGACCGAGCCCGAATCCAGGTGGTCGCGCCCGATCACGACCGGCGCCGACAGCTCGCCGCTGCGCACCATCTCGTTGAAGGCCAGGCCCAGCTTGGCGCGCAGGCCCAGGCCCACCCAGCAGATCCGCGCCGGCAGGCCCTGGAAGCTGATGCGCTCGCGCGCCATGTCGAGCCAGCGGTGCAGGTGCTCGTCATCGGGGATCAGTTCCTTGACCTTGGCGTCGGTCTTGTAGATGTCCTGCGGGTCGCCCGACAGCGCGGCCCAGCGGAACGGGCCGATGCCGCGGCAGAACAGCGGGCGGATGTACGCGGGCACGAAGCCGGGGAAGTCGAAGGCATTGGCCACGCCTTCTTCCTTGGCCATCTGGCGGATATTGTTGCCGTAGTCGAAGGTCGGCACGCCCATCTGCTGGAACGCCAGCATGGCGCGCACATGCGCGGCCATCGACGCCTTGGCGGCCTTGACCACCGCCGCCGGCTCGCGCTGCGCGCGCTCGCGGTATTCGTCCCAGCTCCAGCCGGCCGGCAGGTAGCCGTTGAGCGGGTCATGCGCGCTGGTCTGGTCGGTGACCATGTCCGGGCGCACGCCGCGGCGCACCAGCTCGGGCAGCACCTCGGCGGCGTTGGCGCACAGCGCGATCGAGATCGCCTTGCCCTGCGACGTGTAGCGGTCGATGCGGGCCAGTGCGTCGTCAAGGTCGGTGGCCTGCTCGTCGACATAGCGGGTCTTCAGGCGGAAGTCGATGCGGCTCTGCTGGCATTCGATATTGAGCGAACAAGCGCCGGCCAGCGTGGCGGCCAGCGGCTGCGCGCCGCCCATGCCGCCCAGGCCGGCGGTCAGCACCCAGCGGCCCTTCAGGTTGCCGCCGAAATGCTGGCGGCCGGCTTCGACGAAGGTCTCATAGGTGCCCTGCACGATGCCCTGGCTGCCGATATATATCCAGCTGCCGGCGGTCATCTGGCCATACATGGCCAGGCCCTTTGCATCGAGTTCGTTGAAGTGTTCCCAGTTGGCCCAGTGCGGCACCAGGTTGGAGTTGGCGATCAGCACGCGCGGCGCGTCGCGATGGGTGCGGAACACGCCCACGGGCTTGCCCGACTGCACCAGCAGGGTCTGGTCGTCTTCCAGGCGGGTCAGCGCTTCCACGATGCGGTCATAGCATTCCCAGTTGCGGGCGGCGCGGCCGATGCCGCCATAGACCACCAGTTCCTTCGGGTTCTCCGCCACCTCGGGGTCGAGGTTGTTCATCAGCATGCGCAGCGGGGCTTCCGTGAGCCAGCTCCTGGCCGTCAGCGTGGTGCCGCGGGGGGCGCGGATTTCGGTGTCGCGGAAACGCGTGGGGTTGGTGGTGGTCTTGGTCACGGGAACTCCTTCGGTCGTGCAGTCGGGAACGCTCGCTTTTTTTGGCGATGCATAGGCATGTATAGTCCTGTATATACAGGCATGTATGAATCGGTGTAATCCCGTAGGACGGATGAGCCTCAATACGGCGTTTTAGTCACAATGGAAGCGGAGCACCGGGGAGGGCGGACATCTGGCCTCGTGACTGGCGCCGGATCTAATCACGACCCGGCGGCCTGGGAGGCCTGCGCGTCACGCTGCCGGCATCCGGCAAGGAACACATCCAGCGCCACCGGACGCCCGATCACATACCCCTGCGCATAGTCCACCCCGATCGCGCGCAGCGCATCGAGGGTGCGTTCATCCTCCACCCACTCCGCCACCGTGCGCACCCCCAGCCGGTGCCCGATGTCGTTGATCGAGCTGACGATCTCGCGGTCGACCGCGTTGTCGGCCAGTTGCCGGATGAAGCTGCCGTCGATCTTCAGGAAGTCCACCGGGAACTGCTTCAGGTAGGCAAACGACGACAGGCCCGAGCCGAAGTCGTCCAGCGACACGGTGCAGCCGGCGCGCCGCATCTCCGTCACCAGCCGGTTGGCCGCGGCCATATTGTTGATCAGCGCGGTTTCCGTGATCTCCAGCCGGATGCGGCTGGCGGGCAGCGCACTGGCCTCCAGCTCTGCATGCAGGAAGGGCAGCAGGAAGGGCTCGCCGAGCGAGTTGGCGGACAGGTTGATCGATACCGACAGCCCGGGCACGGCGCCCAGGCGTTCGCCGTAGCCGCGCAGCACGTTGCGGATGACCCAGCGGTCGACGTGGCCCATCAGGTCGTAGCGCTCGGCGGCGGGAATGAAGGCACCGGGCATGATCAGATCGCCGTGCTCGTCGACCATGCGCACCAGGATCTCGATATGGCAGTGTTCGGCGCCGTCTTCGTTCTCCTCCGGCTGCAGTGCGCGGATCTCCTGCGCGAACAGGCGGAAGCGGTTCGCTTCCAGCGCCGAATGGATGCCGGCGGCGACTTCCAGCTCGCGGTGGTGGCGGCGCGCATCGCTCTCGTCGCGGCGGTAGACCGAGACGCGGCTGCGGCCGGCGGCCTTGGCGGCGTAGCAGGCCACGTCGGCGCGGCTCATCAGTTCGCTGACCGGGGGCACGTCCAGGTCGATCGCGGCGATGCCGATGCTGGCGCCCATGTCGTACACGCGTCCTTCCCACGGGAAGCGGCGGCCGCGGATGGCGTCGATCACGCCCTGGCAGACCTGTTCGGCCTGGTCGACGGTGCAGTCCTTGAGCAGCAGCGCGAACTCGTCGCCGCCCAGGCGCGCCAGCACGTCGTCGGGACGCACGTGGTTGCGGATCATGTAGCCCAGTTCGCGCAGCAGCACGTCGCCGGCGCCGTGGCCGGCGGTGTCGTTGACGATCTTGAAGCGGTCCAGGTCGATGAAGCACAGCGCGGCGCGGTGGCCGTGCAGCCGCGCCGCGTCGCAGGCTTCGCGCAGGCGCTTCTCGAACCAGGTGCGGTTGGGCAGGCCAGTGAGCGCATCGTGCATGGCCGAACGCGCCAGCTCGCGCTGCAGCGCGCGCGCGGTGGTGATGTCCTGGAACACCAGCACCGCGCCCAGCACCTCGCCGCGCGCGGTCAGCACGGGAGCGGCCGAGTCCTGCACGTCGTGGCGCTCGCCGGTCAGGCTCTGCAGCACGGCGCCGTCCTGCAGGTAAGCCGGCGCGAGCGTGCGCAGGCAGGCTTCGACCGGGCTGGGGATGGGGTCGCCGGTGGCTTCGTCGACGATGCGGAAGACCTGCTCCAGCGGCAGGCCGGTGGCGCTGGCCATGGTCCAGCCGGTCAGCTGTTCGGCGATCGGGTTCATGAAGGTCACGTGCATGGCCGCATCGGTGCAGATCACCGCATCGCCGATCGAGCGCAGCGTGATGTGCAGGCGTTCCTTCTCTTCGAACAGCGCCTCGGTCAGGCGCCGCTGCTCGGTGATGTCCCAGTTGGTGCCGACCAGGGCCTGCGCGGTGCCATCGTCGGTGCGCGTGACCATGGCCATCGCGCGCACGTGGCGCACGTCGCCGCCGGGGCGTGCGATGCGGTATTCGGTATCGAACGGCGCCTCGCCACGGATGGCTTGGCGCATCTCGCCGCTGACGCGGCTGACGTCGTCCGGATGCAGCATCGCGATCCATTGCTCCACCACTGGCGTGCCGCCCGCGGGGTCGGTGCCGTGCAGCGCATGCATGCGCGCATCCCAGGTGACGCCGGCGCTGGTGAAGTCCCACTCCCAGATGCCCACGCCGCCGGCTTCAGCCGCCAGCTGGATGCGGCGTGACAGCCGTTCCAGCTCTTGCTGCGCCAGCTTGCGCGCGTGGATGTCTTCCACCTGGGTGATGAAGTGCTGCGGCTCGCCGGTCTGTTCGTCGCGCACCAGCGACACCGCCAGCAGAACCCAGCGGTAATGGCCGTCCTTATGGCGGTAGCGCTTTTCCAGGCGGTAGGACTCGATCTTGCCGGACAGCAGGTTGTCGACCTGGCGCAGGTCGCCGGTCAGGTCGTCGGGGTGGGTCAGCTGCTGGTAGCTCAGCTCGTGCAGCTCGGCCGCGCTGTAGCCCAGCAGCTCGGTCATGGCGCGGTTCACCGTCTGGCAGCGGCCGTCCATGCCGACCAGCGCCATGCCGATGGCTGAATGCTCCATGGCCTGGCGAAAGCGCTTGTCGCTGCTGCGCAGGCTGGCGCGGCCGTGCCGGTTCTGCTCGGTCAGGTAGGCGATGCAGACCGGGAACACCATGATCACCGCCGCCGACAGCGGCACTGCTTCATGGCGGTGCGCGAGCAGCATCAGCGCCTGCAGGCAGAGTGTGGCCACCAGCGTCAGCAGCGCGGTCGCAAACGGATTGCCGGCCAGCGCCACCAGCACCAGCGGCAGCGACATCGCGGCAAACGGGTCATGGCTCTGCCACTGCGCAAAGGCGCCGATGGCCAGGCACAGCGCCAGCGCGCCCGCCTGCGGCGCCAGCACCGGCCGCGCGACGGCGGCGCGCACGCGCACCTCCGTCATCGACAACATCATCGGCAGCAACAGCGCCATGCCGAGCGCGTCGGCCTGCCACCACGTCCACCAGACCGAGGCGAAGCTGGTGCCATGGGTCGCGGCGATGGCCATGGCGCCGGCGGTGGCCCCCAGTGCCGGCGCCAGGATGCCGCCCACCGCCAGCATCACCGCGAAGGCGGCCAGCGGACCGTGGCGCCCCAGGACGGCATGCCGGTCCAGCAGGCGCAGCAGCCCGAGCGCGAACAGCATCTCGGCCAGGTTGGCGCCGGTCAGCATCAGCGCGGTGGCGACGCTGTCGCCGGCCGCATGGTTGGCCAGCACGCTGGCGCCCAGCATGCCGGCCAGCAGCCACGGTCCCTCCGCGCGCGGCCGGTGCAGCAGCAGGCCCAGCCCGAAGGCGTTGGGCAGCCACACCGCCGCCACGGTACCGGGCAGCCGCGCCAGCCACAGCGCAGCCGCCGCCAGCACGAAATAGCCGGCGCCGGCCAGCAGCAAGGGCAGCCAGCGGCGCTGCGGGGCAGGATGGTCGTTGGCGGCCTGGTGGCTCGGCGGGGCCGTGTGGGGCGTCATGGACGAGAACGATGCAAAAAGGCGGTGCGTCTGGGTGGGAGGAGGCGGCTTGCCCGGCGCGCCCGGGCGGCACGGCCCCGGATGCGGGGACGGAATGCCGCCCAGCGTAGGGGCAATGTAGCGAGGATAAGGACGCGGCCATTGGCAGGACAGGGGGCAGGTTGGGGGCTATCTTGGCACTGGTGCTGGGGGCGATTTTTTGGTAGGGACCGTCAGGCATGCGGGTAAGCCAGTTCATAACCTCACGGGTAATCGCGCCACGGCCCCGCCGCGCCCATCATGCAGCCATGGCCTGACCTGAGGCCGCTATACGGATTCCCAACCAAGACCAGGAGTACGCCATGTCTGCCGCCATCCAAGCCCAAGTCACTGCCGATCCCACCACCCTTGCCGACCGCTACCTCGCCGCCTGGAACGAGACCGATGCCGCGCGCCGGCGCGAGCTGATCGCGCTGGCGTGGACGGAATCGGCAAGCTATGTCGATCCGCTGATGCGCGGGGACGGCCATGCTGGCATCGACGCGATGATCGTCGCGGTGCAGACGAAGTTCCCCGGGTTTCGCTTTACCCGCGTGAGCCCGGTCGATGCGCACGGCGAGCACCTGCGCTTTACGTGGGAACTGGCCCCGGCGGGAGAGCCGGCGCTGGTGGTCGGCACCGACTTCGCCACGATTTCCGCCGATGGCCGGCTGGCGCGCATGACCGGCTTCATCGACCGGGCCCCGGCCGGGCTGGCCTGACCGAGGCGCGCGCCGCCGCTATGTGGCCTGCCCCACCGACAGCCCCCCGCCCACTGGCGGCAAGCTGCTGCATCCAGTGCGGCAGACAGGGGAAGGCAAATGGCGCGATTTCTGCGGGTGGCGGCATGGGGGCTGGCCGGCACGGCTGTCGCCGTGGCCGTGGGGGCCTATGCCGCGGTATGGGTCGGCGAGCGCAAGGCGTCGCGCATTGTCGAGGTCAAGGTTTCACCCATCGCCATCCGTGAAGATGCCGCCGGCATCGCGCTCGGCAAGTACTTGTTTGAATCGCGCGGCTGCATGGAATGCCACGGTGCCGGCGGCGGCGGCAAGCAGGTGATCGACGACCCCGGCGGCCTGCGCGTGCGCGCGCCGGACCTGACGCGCGCCAATCCGGACATTGCCGCCTACCAGCCGGTTGACTGGGTACGGAGCATCCGCCATGGCGTGGCGCCCTCGCACCGGCCGCTGCTGATCATGCCCAGCGAGGACTACAACCGCCTGAGCGACGAGGACCTGGGCGCGCTGGTGGGCTACCTGCGCAGCCTGCCGCCGGCGATGGGGGCGCCCGCGGAAATCCGCATGCCATGGCTGGTGCGGGCGCTGTACGGCGTGGGCATCGTGCAGGACGCGGCCGCCAAGATCGACCACAGCTTGCCGGTGCAGCCTGCAATGGTGCCGGCGCCCACGGCCAGGTACGGCGGCTACGTCGCCAATGCGTGCCTGGGATGTCACGGGCCGGACTTCCGCGGCGGCAAGATCCCGGGCGCGCCGCCCGACTGGCCGCCCGCGGCGGACCTGCGCCCCGTGCCGGGCGGCGCCATGTCGCGCTACGGCCAGGCTTCGGCCTTTATCGCGATGATGCGCAGCGGCAAGCGCCCAGATGGCACCGAAGTAAGCCGCGTGATGCCGTTCGATTCGTTCGGACGCATGAACGATACCGACCTGACCGCGCTCTATCTGTTCCTGGCCGGCATGCCGCAGCGCTGAGCGCGCGCGTCAGCGCCGCGCCAGCCGCCGGCCGGCGGCGATGCCGGGCAGCTCCACCCAGCGGTGCAGCAGTAGCGCCAGCGCCAGCGCCAGGCCGGCATCGATGGCAAAGCGCAGCAGTTGCAGCGCGGTCTGGCCGGGCGCCAGTTCGGGCATCAGGCGCTTGACGCCCTCGATCACGGTGGGGTGCGTCAGGTACAGCGCATACGACAGTTCGCCCAGCCAGACCAGTACGCGCGGCACGCGCAGCACGCCGGCGTGCTCGGCCGCCACGGCGCCGGCCAGTAGCGCCGCCGCGGGCAGCCCGCGTCCGGCCAGGCTGAAGTCGGGCCCGACCAGCGGCAGCGACAGCGCGAACGCCGCGCAACCGGTTGCCAGCATGCCCACCGCGATGGCCGGCGTCAGCAGGTGGCGCCAGCGCGCGTAGGCCCACGCCAGTCCGCAGCCCAGCAGGAATTCCAGCACCAGCGGATTGCTGGCCATGGCCAGCCACGGCGTGGCGAACGGGTAGCCCTGCGTCGGATCTGCCGCCAGCGCGCCGAAGCGCCACCACGGCAGCACCAGCGTGGCCAACGCGAAGACCCCCAGCACCACCAGCAGCGCGCGCCGCCCGGCCAGCAGCAGGCCGAGCGCGAAGGCGGCATAGAACGCCAGCTCATAGTTGAGCGACCAGCCCACGTACAGCGCCGGGTAGCCATAGTACGGCGCGTGGCCGGTGGCAGTCGGCAGGAAGGCCAGCGACGCCGCGAACACCGCCGGCGTGACCGGATTGAGCAGCAGCGCATGGATGGCCGACATGGTCCAGTACGGCGGCGCCAGCCGGCAGCAGCGCCGGATCATGAAGCTGAGCGGGCGCTCGGGCTGGGGCCGCGCCAGCACCGCGACCCAGGCGATGATGAAGCCGCTGATGACAAAGAAGACGTCCACGCCGACATGGCCGCGCTTGATCACGTTGTCGGTCAGCCAGTTGAGCGCCGGCGCATCGGCGCCGCCCAGCGCCAGGCCGGAGTGGTAGACCACCACGAACGCGGCGGCCAGCCCGCGCAGGGCCTGGATGCTGTCGAGCCGCGCCACTGACGGGGACTGGGCCGCCGGCACGCGCGTGGCAGCGGTGGCGTGCGGGACCGGTGCCGCGGAGGCGCCGGAATAAGTGTGTTCTGGAACAGTCGATGGCACTGTTGCGGCGGCAGAAATCGGAAAGCGAAGGGATTCATGAGGGACAGCCGCCACATGCCCAAAGTTCGTGCAAAACGGCTTCGGGGGCAGGGTAGTGCGCATGGTGTCCGGCAAGGTGACCGAAATTGCACTATCCTCATTTGTCCTTTGCGCCAGGCTGCGGCGCATGGGCAGTGCCCGCGCGCCGCACGATTGCGCCCGGCGGGGGCACTGGAAAGAACCAGCGGGCAACGTACCCAAGGAGTGTCCCCCCATGACCACCCTCAATATCAACGTCAACGGCAAGACCCGTGAAGTCGACGTGGACCCGTCCACGCCGCTGCTGTGGGCGCTGCGTGACAACCTTGAAATGACCGGCACCAAGTTCGGCTGCGGCATGGCCGCATGCGGTGCCTGCACCGTGCACGTCAACGGCCAGGCTACGCGCAGCTGCGTGACGCCGGTATCCGCGGCTGCCGGCGCGCGCATCACCACCATCGAAGGCATCGGCACTGACAAGGTCGGGCGCGCCGTGATGGACGCCTGGCTCAAGCACGACGTGGCGCAATGCGGCTACTGCCAGAACGGCCAGGTGATGAGCGCCATCGGCCTGCTGCGCACCAAGCCGCGGCCCACCGACGCCGACATCGACCAGGCCATGGCCGGCAACCTGTGCCGCTGCGGCACGTACCAGCGCATCCGCGCGGCGATCAAAGACGCCGCCCGTGCGCTGGCCTGAGCGGGAGGAAACCAATATGCGTATCCGAGGCATCGAAGCCCTGGCAGGCGGCCAGGCCGGCAATAGCGGCGAAGCGCGTCCGAACACCGGCGTGGCCACGCTGGACCGCCGCAGTTTCCTGAAGCTGACCGGCCTCGCCGGCGGCGGCCTGGCGCTGGGCGTGGCCCCGCTGGTGCAGGCACAGGAGGGCGCCAAGCCCAAGGCGCCGCCGCCGGCGCCGCAGGCATTCCTGATCATCGCGCCGGACAACACCGTGACTGTGGCCGTGAACCGGCTCGAATTCGGCCAGGGCGTGCACACCGCGTTGCCGATGGCGCTGGCCGAAGAGCTGGACGCCGACTGGCGCAACGTGCGCGCCACGCTGGCGCCGGCCGGCGATCCGTACAAGGACCCTGGCTTCGGCATGCAGATGACCGGCGGCTCCACCGCGCTGAACCACTCGTTCCAGCAGTACCGCGAACTGGGCGCGCGCGCCCGCGCCATGCTGGTGGCGGCTGCCGCGCAGCAATGGAAGGTCGATCCGGCCAGCTGCAAGGTGGAGCAGGGCGTGGTCACGTCCGGCAGCCACCGGGCCACCTTCGGCGAACTGGCGCCGGCGGCGATGGAGCTGCCCGTGCCGCAGCGGGTTACGCTGAAAGACCCGTCGCAGTTCCGTATCGTCGGCAAGCCCACGCCGCGGCTGGATGCGCGCGGCAAGATGGACGCGACCACGCCGTTCGGCATCGACACGCACCTGAAGGGCATGGTGGTGGCCGTGGTAGCGCGCCCGCCGCGCTTTGGCGGCAAGGTCAAGAGCTTCAGCGCCGACAAGGCGCGCGCGGTGCAGGGCGTGCGCGGCGTGCTGCAGGTGCCGGTCGACCGCGGCGGCAGTGGCGTGGCGGTGATTGCCAGCGGCTACTGGCCGGCCAAGATGGGCCGCGATGCGCTCGAGATCCAGTGGGAAGACGCGGGCTCGAAGGTGTCGTCGCAGGCGCTCTTCGACGAATACGCAAGGCTGGCCGGCCAGCCCGGCACGGTGGCGCGCGCGGGGAGCGGGGATATCGGCTCGGCCATCAACGGTGCCGCGCGCAAGATCGAGGCCGACTTCCGCTTCCCGTACCTGGCGCACGCGCCGATGGAGCCGCTGAACTGCACGCTGCAGCCGGAAGTGGCCGGCGGCAAGGTGCAGTCGGTCAAGGTCTGGGTGGGCTCGCAGTTCCAGACCGTCGACCAGGCCGCGGTGGCGCGCACGCTGGGGCTGGCGCCGGACAAGGTGGTGCTCAACACCATGATGGCCGGCGGCGGCTTCGGCCGGCGCGCGGTGCCGACCTCGGACTACATCGTGGAAGCGGCCAACGTGCTCAAGGCCTGGGTAGCCGCCGGCCACACCGAGCCGCTCAAGGTGGTGTGGAGCCGCGAGGACGATATCCGCGGCGGCTACTACCGACCGCTGCACCTGCACCGCGCCCGCATCGGGCTGGATGCGCAGGGCAAGGTGGTGGGCTGGCAGCACACCATCGTCGGTCAGTCGATCCTGAAGGGCACGCCGTTCGAGCCCTTCATGGTCAAGAACGGCGTCGACGCCACCATGACCGAAGGCATCGTCGAGAATGACTATGACCTGCCGCTGCAGATGTCGGTGCACCATCCGCAGGTGGACGTGCCGGTGCTGTGGTGGCGCTCGGTGGGCAATACGCATACCGCCTTCGTCAAGGAAACGCTGGCCGATGAAATGGCCGCAGCCTCGAAGCAGGACCCCGTGGCATTCCGCCTGGCCCGGCTCGACGAGAAGAAGCACGCGCGCCACCGCGCCGCGCTGCAGCTGGCGGTGGACAAGTCCGGCTATGGCAAGCGCAAGCTGTCCAAGGGCCATGCCTGGGGCGTGGCCGTGCACGAGTCGTTCAACACCGTGGTGGCCTACGTGGTCGACGTCTCGGTGGTGAAGGGCGAGCCGCGCGTGCACCGCGTCACCGCCGGCGTGCATGCCAACCGCGTGGTCAACCCGATGTCCGCCGAGGCCCAGATCCAGGGTGCCTGCATCTTTGGGCTGGCCATGACCAAGCCGGGGTTTGCCATCGAGATCGAGAACGGCGCCGTGAAGAACAGCAACTTCCCGGACTATCCGCCGCCGCGCATCACCGATGCGCCGGTGGTGGACGTGTTCTTCGTGCCCTCGCAGGAGAACCCCACCGGCCTGGGCGAGCCGGGCGTGCCGCCGATCGCGCCGGCAGTGGCGAACGCGCTGTTCACGCTGACGGGCAAGCGCCAGCGGCAATTGCCGTTTGTGATGGCTTGATGGTCTGACCGCAGCCGGCCGCCGAAGGGGAGGTGCAGCCGCATCGCGCATCCCCCGAATGCGGCTGGCACGCGCTATTTGTTGTAATCGCACCAGTCTTTGCCGGGCCGTGGCTCCACCCTATTGCGTTTGCGCGGCGAGCCGCGTAGAACGGGAAAAACTGCGCGCAAGGAACAGCGCGGAAAAAAATACGCCAGCACCGCCCTGCCGCCGCGTTTCGCGGACCGGGGGCGTGCCCGGAGACCGAGGTGTGATCATGGAGACCCAGGAAAGTACGCTGACCCTTGCGCTGATGACCGAGCCCGCGCGGATCCGGATCTGCCGGGCGCTGCTGGAGGCCGGCGAGGCGGGCCTGCCGGCCACCGACCTGGCGCAGGTCGCACGGCTGAGCCTGGCGCGCGCCGGCCACGTGTTCCTGGAACTGGTGCAGGCCGATGTGCTGGCGCTGTCGATCCAGGAGCGCCGCGTTTGCTACGTGCTCAAGGCGCGCCGCGCCGTGACCGAGGCACTGGGCTATATCGACGCCAGCGGACTGGCCGACTGATCCTTGCGGCGTGGCCGGGCTACTTCCGGACTTCCTTCAGTGCCCGCTCACGCGCGGCCTCCCGGTCCTGCGTGAGCCGGTAGGCCGCGTAGTACTTGTAGATATTGCGCACATAGGTGGTGGTTTCGATGCCGATCTTCTCCGCCACCACGATCTCGACATTGTTGAACCACTTGTCGGGATCCAGCCCGCGCGCCGCAGCCTCCTTGCGCATCTTGGCGATATTGCCGGGCCCGGCGTTGTAACTGGCAAAGGCGAACAGCGGCCGGTTGGATTCCGAGAAATGCGCGTCGGGGAAGTACTTCGTCATCAGCCGGTCCATGTACTTGGCGCCGGCGTGGATGTTGGACTCGACCATCTGGATATTGCCCACGTTCAGTTCCTTGCCGGTGGCGGGCATGATCTGCATGATGCCGACGGCGCCCACGCGGCTGCGCGCCTGCTGGTTGAGCTGTGACTCCTGGAAGCCCTGTGCCGCCAGCATCAGCGGGTCGAAGCCATGGTCCTTGCCATACTTCTCGAAGAAGGCAACGGTCTGCTGGAAGCGCTTGTATTCGGCGTCCTCGGTGTTGTTCTTGATCTGCTTGACCCGGCGCATGGATTGCTTGATCAGGTATTCCGCCATGCCCTGCTTCTTGACGTAATTGACATAGAAATCGTCAATGACCTGCCGCAACTGCGGGCTGTCCTTGCGGAAGGCCCAGCCGACATAGCCGCCTTCACGCACCGCCAGGTCCTGGCGCACCTTGATGTCAGGCAGGATCTGCGCCCACATTGCGGCCTTCCAGTCGTCGACCACGACGATCTCCAGCAGGCCCGCGTTCAGCATCTCGAGCACGTCCTCGTCTTCAAGGGCATCGGGCAGCAGCACCAGCTTCATCGGCGCCTTGCCGGACTGGCGCAGGCGGTTGTTCAGTGCAGTCAGGCTGTCGTAGTAGCTGCTCGCGCGGCGCACGTGGACGGTCTTGCCCGCCAGGTCGTCCAGGCTCTTCAGCGCCGGCGACTTGGGGCCGGTCACGATCAGCTCGCGCACTGGCTTGCGGTCGCGCGGCGCGGCAAAGTCGACCATCTTCAGCCGGGCCTCGGTCTCGGTCAGGTTGCCGGCGGCGATATCGCCCAGGCCCGCCGCCAGGTCGGGCAGCAGCCGGTCGCGCGTGGTGGGGATGATGATGATGGTGAGCGGGCGCTTGCCCAGTCGACTGGCGTAGGTCTTGTTCAGGTAGCGCTCGAATTCCCGCACCAGTTCTGCGGTAATTCCGCGCTCGTGGCCTTTGTCGCTGAAGTAGAGGGTGCGGCTGTAAGGCACCAGCACGCGGATGACGCGACTGTTGACCATCACATCGAAGTCGCCCATGCGCGGCTTGTTGGCCAGGTTGAGGCCGCGCGGCCTGGCGACATCTGCCTTGCCGGTTGCGGCTTTCGCCGCGGGGGCCGCAACGGGCGCGGACGCCGGCGCCGGCTTCTGCTGCGCTACGGCAAACGTGCTGCACAGGCTGAGTGCGCCCACCAGGCCGGACAGGAGAAGGCCTGCGAACCAGTGGCGTGGGTGGGCAGCGGACATGGCGCAGATGGCAAGCCGGGCAGAAAGGCGCACGACTCGCTCGTATCGAGTCTAGGCGCGATCCTGCCTCTTGCAAGCCGCCAGGGTCCGGATGCTGCCGAAGGGCAAACGGGAGGGGTATGTCTGGCAAGAAGAAGGTGGCCGGCTGATCCCGGCCACCCGTCTCGCAAAGGCTGGCGCTATTGCTTTGGTGCGGCCATTTCCTGCTTGGCCGTTGCATCGGCTGCCTTGTTCTCTACTTTGCGCTCCTGCTTGGCAGCGCCGACTTCTTCCTTGTACTCACCCTTGGCCGCCTTCTTCTTGGCCTTGTACTCGGCGGCGGCCTTCTGGCGCGCCTCGCGGCGTTCCACCAGCGGGTCCTTCGGCGGCTCGATCTGGGTCATGCCGGGCGGCACGCCCTGGCCGCCTGCCGGCGTGGCAGAGGTTGCCGGCATCGCCGGGGTCGCGGGCATGCCCTGGGCAGCAGGGGTTGCCGGCGTGGCCGGGGTAGCGGGGGTGGCGGTTGTCTGGGCAATGGCCGCAGCGCAGCTGAGGCCAGCCAGGCCTGCGGCAATCACGCTGGCGATTCGGGTAAGGCGAGCAGGCTGTTTCGTATCCATGGAATACCTCCAGAGTCGCTGTCGGAGGCGCCGGCAACGGAAGCGCTCGGCGCGGCGTACGCCGTACATCCGGCCAAGACGGGCGCGCGGCGACAAGCCCAGTCTAGGTAGCGGCACCACGTTGCGCTGTCAGGCACACGCCCGAATGGGTGCCGGGATTATTCCTACAGGCGGGTCGTTGCCGGCCGGGAGCCCATGCCGCGCAAGGCATCAACCGCTCCTCGGGAAAACCCGCATCACACCCGCGTCTTGAAATGCCCCTACCCCGTCCCTATAATTAGCACTCGTCAGGGGTGAGTGCTAACAGCCTCCTGCGACACCTGAACATTTCTGACGGCCGTCGCCTCGGTAGCCGGCCGATTTGTGATCAAAAACTCACTTTGTATCTAGGAGTCCGTATGAATCTGCGTCCTTTGCACGACCGCGTGATCGTGAAGCGTCTGGACAACGAAACCAAGACCGCGTCCGGTATCGTGATTCCCGACAACGCTGCCGAGAAGCCCGATCAAGGCGAAGTGCTGGCAATCGGTCCTGGCAAGAAGGATGACAAGGGCAACAACATCGCCCTCGACGTCAAGGTCGGTGACCGCGTGCTGTTCGGCAAGTACGCCGGCCAGGCCGTGAAGGTGGAAGGCCAGGAACTGCTGGTCATGCGCGAAGAAGACATCATGGCCGTGGTGAACAAGTAATTCACCAACTGACCGCCACCCCGTACAGATTTCAGGAGATTCAAGAATGGCAGCTAAAGACGTAGTGTTCGGCGACGCCGCACGTGCCAAGATGGTCGAAGGCGTGAACATCCTCGCCAACGCAGTCAAGGTGACCCTGGGCCCGAAGGGCCGCAACGTGGTGCTGGAGCGCAGCTTCGGCGGCCCGACCGTGACCAAGGACGGCGTGTCCGTGGCCAAGGAAATCGAGCTGAAGGACAAGCTGCAGAACATGGGCGCCCAGATGGTCAAGGAAGTGGCTTCCAAGACCAGCGACAACGCCGGTGACGGTACCACCACCGCTACCGTGCTGGCCCAGTCGATCGTGCGCGAAGGCATGAAGTTCGTTGCCGCCGGCATGAACCCGATGGACCTGAAGCGCGGCATCGACAAGGCTGTTGCCGCCGCCGTGGAAGAGCTGAAGAAGGTCAGCAAGCCCACCACCACCAGCAAGGAAATCGCCCAGGTTGGCGCGATCTCGGCCAACAGCGACACCTCCATCGGTGAGCGCATCGCCGAAGCCATGGACAAGGTCGGCAAGGAAGGCGTGATCACGGTTGAAGACGGCAAGTCGCTGGCCGACGAGCTGGAAGTCGTGGAAGGCATGCAGTTCGACCGCGGCTATCTGTCGCCGTACTTCATCAACAACCCGGAAAAGCAGGTTGTCCAGCTGGACAACCCGTTCGTGCTGCTGTTCGACAAGAAGATCAGCAACATCCGCGACCTGCTGCCGGTGCTGGAGCAAGTGGCCAAGGCCGGCCGCCCGCTGCTGATCGTCGCTGAAGACGTCGAGGGCGAAGCCCTGGCGACCCTAGTGGTCAACAACATCCGTGGCATCCTGAAGACCGCCGCCGTCAAGGCCCCGGGCTTCGGCGACCGCCGCAAGGCCATGCTGGAAGACATCGCCATCCTGACCGGCGGCACCGTCATCGCTGAAGAAATCGGCCTGACGCTGGAAAAGGCTGGCCTGAACGACCTGGGCCAGGCCAAGCGCATCGAGATCGGCAAGGAAAACACCATCATCATCGACGGCGCCGGCGACGCAGCTGCGATCGAAGGCCGCGTCAAGCAAATCCGCGCCCAGATCGAAGAAGCGACCTCGGACTACGACCGTGAGAAGCTGCAAGAGCGCGTGGCCAAGCTGGCCGGCGGTGTTGCCGTGATCAAGGTTGGCGCTGCCACCGAAGTCGAAATGAAGGAAAAGAAGGCCCGCGTGGAAGACGCCCTGCACGCCACCCGCGCTGCGGTGGAAGAAGGCATCGTCCCCGGCGGTGGTGTGGCCCTGCTGCGTGCCCGCGCTGCGATCTCGGCACTGACCGGCGAAAACGCCGACCAGAACGCCGGTATCAAGATCGTGCTGCGCGCCATGGAAGAGCCGCTGCGCCAGATCGTGCTGAACGCCGGTGAAGAAGCTTCGGTGGTCGTTGCCAAGGTTATCGAAGGCAAGGGCAACTACGGCTACAACGCCGCTTCGGGCGAGTACGGCGACCTGGTGGAAATGGGCGTGCTGGACCCGACCAAGGTCACCCGCACCGCACTGCAGAACGCCGCTTCGGTGGCTTCGCTGATGCTGACCACCGACTGCGCAGTTGCCGAATCGCCGAAGGAAGAATCGGCTCCGGCAATGCCGGGCGGCATGGGCGGCATGGGCGGCATGGAAGGCATGATGTAATTCATCGCCGACCGACTGCCCTTACGGGCAGGCTGTCTTGAAGAACCCCCGCGGGTGCGAGCCCGCGGGGGTTTTTTCGTTCCGGGCAGCGCGACGCTCGCGCCTTGCCATGCACGAGCGCAGAAAACTCTCACCCTGATCTAAGGCTTGCCCTATTTGTGGAGCGGAAGGCGCTGGCTACATTTCTAATCGCCGCCTATTGAACCCGCGGGCAAATCCCGGATCAACCCACCTCCTAGCATGGCTGCCATGGAAAACGAAATCACTACATCGCCACGACGCTGGCTGGTTCATGCCACCGCGTGCATCAGGCGCGTGCCTTCGGTGCTTGCCTGTGCGGCACTCATGTGCCTGGCATACGCCCAGGCGCATGCTGCCTGCATGGGAACCACCGTGACCTCGCCGTTCCTGCCGGCCACGGTGAGCATCAGCAAGACCACCGGCATCGGCCAGGTGATCTCCAGCGCCACCATTACCGTAACGGTGACGTGCGACGACACCGGACTGCGGCATCCATCTACCAATGGCTGGGCCCTGAACTACACGCCGCAGACGCCGCTGGTGGCGACTTCGATCTCGCAGCAGACCTTTGCCACCGCCATGCCGGGACTGGGCTATCGCATGTACATGCCCGACGGCAACCTGATTGCACCGACCAGCTACGGCACCAACGGCGGCGACAACTTCGGTGCCAACTGCATGGGGGCGGCTTCGGGCGGGGTGCCTTGCACGATGCCGCTGGGCACCTCGACCCAGACCTTCCGGTTCCGGCTGGACCTGGTGCGGACCAGCACGGTGCTGACCAGCGGCACGTTCAGTGACAGCCTGATGCGCTTCGGCTACCAGGACAGCTGGACGGGGGGCTCGGGACCGGGGCCGTGGACGGCCCAGTTCGGCGAGCAAATGACTTCGCCAGTGACCTTCCGCTTCATTCCGCCAAGCTGCAACCTCAGCGCCGGCACGGCGAACCAGGTCATTACCTTGCCCAAGATCAGCGCCTCGTCCCTGCCCACCATCGGCTCGACCGCGGGCGCGACGAGATTCGGGCTCACTCTCGAGAATTGCGTCACCCAGTCGATCGTCACGATGAACATCAGCGGCGATGCCACCGCCGTGGGCAGCGTCCTGCGGAACAACGGCTCGGCGCAAGGCGTTGGCCTGCAGATGCTGAATGGCGGCCCGGCGGGCACCCCGCTGCCGCTCAACGCCGATGTCGGCATGGGCAATGTCGGCGCGGCAATGACCATGGCCATTCCGTTGGGGGTGAGGTACTACCGGGTAGGCCCGGTCACGCCAGGCACGGTCGACAGCGTGGCAACGGTCAATTTCAACTACAACTGAGGGATGCGCGCGGCAAGGGCTGAGGCCGGCTCCGGCGCGCGTCAGACCACAACCACGCAGCACCAGTCGAAGCGCTTGTTTTCCAGCTCGCCGGTGCGGCGGCTGACGTAGCCGCGGGGGTTGCAGACCACGCGCGAATCGTCGATGCAGTAGTCGAAGCTGGTGTGGGTATGGCCGTGGATCCACAGGTCCGCCTTTGCTACCAGGTCGGGCCGGCGCGACAGGAAGCCGCCCGAGACCAGGTCGTGCGAGTAGCGCGGGTCCAGGCTGCCCAGGTCGGGGCCGTGATGCGTGACCACCACGGTCTTGCCATCGTAGGGCTGCGCCAGTTGCGCCGCCAGCCAGGCCGACGCGGCCTGGTGGCGCGCCAGCGCGTCCTGGGGCGTGAAATGCCGCGGACGGCCGTCGTCGCCGTGGAGTTCGATCAGGCGGTGATCCAGCATCACAGCCGCGCAAGCCTGCATCGCGTCATCGCGCCGGTCAGTGCCGAACAGGGTGTAGTCAGTCCACCAGGTAGTGCCGATGATGCGTACCCGTCCGTGCGCGCCATTGAATTCGGCCACGGTGCCATTGAGCACCTGTATGCCCGGGTGCGCCTCGGTGGCTTCGGCCATCAGGCGATCCACGGTATCGAAGTTGCTTTCGTAGTATTCGTGATTGCCGGGCACATAGACCACCGGCTGGCTGAAGGTGCGCGCGGCCCAGTCGATGCCGTCGCGCCCGTTGGCGATGTCGCCGGCCAGCACCACGACGTCGGCATCGCAGGCAGGCACGGACTGCGGCATGTTGTGCTCGATGTGGAGGTCGCTCAGGATGCGTAGCTTCATGGGGACTCCGGAGGCGCATGGGGCTCGCTGCATGGGCCGCTACGGCGGCGGGTGGTTGCCTGCATTCTTAATAAGCCAGCCCGTCTGGTCAAGTCCCGCGAATCCCGACGAAAAGCAAAAAAGCCCGGAACCAGGTCCGGGCAAGTGACTGTCTAGCCGGCATTGCACCGGGAGACAGCCGGGGGAAACGATCACGGTTTCCCGGAAGTATTACCCTCCCTGTCCGGCCATGGTGGGCAGGAGAACGCGATAGATCTGGATAAAGGCTGGCCCGAGCAGCACCAGCAACAGCGACGGGAAGATGGTGAAGATCAGCGGGAACAACAGCTTGAGCGCGATCTTGGCGGCTTGCTCCTCGGCCCGCATGCGGCGTTTGGTGCGCAGCATGTCGGACAGCACGCGCAGGGACTCGCCCAGGCTGGTGCCGAAGCGGTCGGCCTGGATCAGCATGGAGGCGAACTTGTCCACGTCCTCCACGCCTGTACGCAGCGACAGGTTAGACAGCGCCTTTTCCTTCGAGAAGCCCGAGCGCAGCTCCAGCAGCATCAGCTGGAGCTCATCGGCCAGCACCGGGCAGCGCAGCGCCAGCTCGTCGGCCACGCGCATCAGCGCTGCATCGAGCCCGAGGCCGGCCTCCACGCAGACGGTCAGCAGGTCGATCACGTCCGGAAACTCTTCAAACACCGTACGCTGGCGCTGCGCGACCTTGCGCGCGAGAACGACGTTGGGCAGGTAGTAGCCGATTGCCCCCAGCACTGCCAGCAACGCGAACATGATATTCCGGTCCTGCAGGCCGGGCTGGCCGGCGGCTGCCAGCAGCCCGATCATCGGCAGGGCGATGGCCAGAACGGTCTTGGCCGCAAAGTACAGCGGTGCGGCACTGGCATTGCGCCAGCCGGCGTTCATGAAGCGCACGCGCAGCTGCGAGCTCTCCCACCCCTCCTTGGGCAGTGACAGCCGCGATACCGGCTGCGCCCATTGCACCAGCTTTTCGTATAGCGGATTCTGCTTGCCAGGATCAGCCCCGAGCTGACCCGCCTGGCCTGCAATCTGCTCCGCCCGCCCCCGCAAGCGGTTGGGCGAGAACACGTAGAGCACCCCGAACACCGTGCCGAACGCCGCCACGAAGATCAGCGCGAGCACGACAAACTGGTCCGCCTGAAACCCCTGGATAATGCCTTGCATGATGGACTCCCGTCAGGATAGCTGTCCAAGCCCTGCTTCTTCGAGCACTGCATGTACTTGTGGAACCGCACGCTGCACATTCATACCCGGATACGGATGATCTTGCGCATCCACAGCACACCGAAGGTCATTGATACCAGCGCGCCGCCGATCATGCGCAAGCCAATCGGGTCCTCCCACAGCACCTTCATGAAGCCTGGATTCACCACCAGAATCAGCCCGGCAGTGCCGAAGGGCAACAGCCCCAGCACCCACGCGGACATCTTGCCTTCCGCCGACAGCACACGGATCTTGTCGAACAGCTTCAGCCGCTCGCGCACCATCGTGCCGATGGTGTCGAGGATCTCCGCCAGGTTTCCGCCGCTTTCACGCTGGATCAGCACCGCGATGACGAAATAGCGCAGGTCGCCCACCGGTACCCGGATGGCAAGGTTGGTCATGGCCTCGTCCAGTGCCACGCCATAATTGATTTCCTCGAAGGTGGTGCGGAACTCCGGCCCGATCGGGGCCTTCATTTCCTGCCCGACCATGCCGAGCGCGCCACTGAATGAGTGCCCGGCGCGCAGGGCACGGCTGATCATGTCGACGGCATCAGCCAGCTGTGCCTCCATCCGCTTGATCCGCTTGGCGCGCTGGCGCATCACATGCAGCACTGGCAGCAGGGCGGCCAGCGCCGCGCCGGCGAGCACCAGCGGTACCGGGATCGGCAACAGCGGAATCAGTGCCACCGTGCACAGCGCCACCATCGCGCAGTAGCCCAGCAGTTGCGCCACCGACCAGGTGCTGCCGGATTGCTCCAGCCACCGGTCCAGCGCGCCCACGCGGGGCACGCTCATGAGCCACTTCTGCAAGCGCGGCGAGCCTGCCAGCATGCGCTTCTTCAGGATCGACAACTGCTCTGCGCTGACATGTCCGCCCGCCGACAGCGCCCGCAGCCGCGCCTCGATGCGCTTGGCCGCGGGGCCATGGGCGTTGCTCCACCACAGGTAGATGCCCTCGACGCAGAGCACCACGGCCACGAACAGCAGGATGCCGAAGGCGTAGAAGATCGTGCTCATGTGTAGCTCCCCGGGATTGTTTGTTGTTGTATCGTGCCAGGCGGATCAGACTTCGAAGCGCTTGGCCGGGTCATAGGTCTCATCCGGCAGCCCCACGCCGAACACGCGCAGCCGCTCGGCAAACTTGGGATAGACCCCGGTCGCCCGGAAATTGCCGCGGACCGTGCCATCCTTGTCCACGCCCGTGCGCTGGAAGGTGAAGATCTCTTGCATATTGATGATGTCACCCTCCATGCCGGTGATCTCCTGGATGCTGATGATCTTGCGCCGGCCGTCGGTCATGCGCGCCGCCTGCACGATCACCGTGATGGCCGAGGAGATCTGCTGCCGCATGGCCTTGGCCGGCATGGTCAGGCCGGCCATGCTGACCATGTTCTCCAGGCGCGTCAGCGCGTCGCGCGGGGTGTTGGCGTGGATCGTGGTGAGCGAGCCCTCGTGGCCGGTGTTCATTGCGTTGAGCATGTCCAGCGCCTCGCCGCCGCGCACTTCGCCCAGGATGATGCGGTCGGGGCGCATGCGCAGTGCGTTGCGCACCAGTGCGCGCTGGGTGATCTCGCCCTTGCCTTCAATATTGGGTGGTCGCGTTTCCAGCCGCAGCACATGGGGCTGGCGCAGCTGCAGTTCGGCCGCATCCTCGATGGTGACCACGCGCTCGTCTTCCGGGATAAAGCCCGACAGGATGTTCAGCAGCGTGGTCTTGCCGCTGCCGGTGCCGCCCGACACCAGCACGTTGACCTTGGCCTGCGAGAGCGCCTGCAACAGCTGCGCCATCGGCGGCGTCAGGCTGCGCAGGTTCACCAGGTCGGACACCTGCAGCGGATTCACGGAAAAGCGGCGGATCGACAGCAGCGGCCCGTCGATGGCAGAGGGCGGGATAATGGCGTTGACGCGCGAGCCGTCGGGCAGGCGTGCGTCGACCATCGGGCTGGTCTCGTCGATGCGGCGCCCCACGCGCGACACGATCTTCTCGATCACCTTCATCAGGTGCGCGTCGTCGTAGAACACCACGTCGGTCAGTTCCAGCTTGCCGCGCCGCTCCACATAGGTCTGGCGTGCGGTGTTGACCAGGATGTCCGACACGGTGGGGTCATGAAGCAGGGGCTCGAGCGGGCCGAAGCCGAACATCTCGTCGTAGATCTCAACCGTCAGTTGGCGCCGCTCGTTTTCGTTGAGCAGCACTTTCTGTTCGTCGATGATCAGGTTGACCAGTGCAGCGATCTCCTGTCGCACCTGCTCCTGCGGATAGCGCGCCAGCCGCTCCAGCTCCACGCGGTCCAGCACGGTCTCGTGCACGTCGCGCTTGAGTTGGTGGTAGCCGCCCGACACGGAGGCTGCCGACGTCGCAAACTGGATTGCGGCGTGGCCGTTGGCAGTGAAGGCAGGCCCGGCATTGGCCAGCTGCTCGCGAATGGACATGATGAACTCCTCGTTATCGGCTTCGGTTGGCCGCCGCCCAGGCTGGCCGTTGTCAGGGTATTCAGGTGCTCCGCGCGCGCAGCATCAGCCTGCGCAGCGGCGATACCGATTCGGGCCTGCTGCGCCGCTCGGCTTCCGGCGTGGCGCACAGCTGCGTGGCCATGGCCTGCAGCGCGCGCGCCATGGCGCTGCGCCGGCTCAGCTTGGCGACAGGCTCGCCGTGGCTGACGGCCTCATCCACGGCAGCGGGGTCGTCGGGCAGGGTAAAGGCGGCCTTCATGCCGAAGATCTCCTCCATCGTTGCGCGCGGCATCTCGTTCTTGCGGCCGGTGCGGTTCAGCACCAGGCGGACCTTGTCGGTGGGGTAGTGCAGCGCACGCAGGATATCGAGCAGGCGACGGCCCGGTCGGCCGAAAGAGAGGGCTGGCTCGGCCACCACGCAGATGCGGTCGCTGTGATCCAGCATGCCGATCGACAACGGGTCGATGCTCTGGCCCAGGTCGAAGATCACGAAGTCATAGGCCGGCTGCACCACCGAGAGGATCCACTCCAGCTTGTCCTTCTGGATCTGGCTGGCCTTGATTGGATCGGCCGCACCCGCCAGCACGTCGAAGCCGTTGTCCACATGCACCAGGCAGGCTTCCAGGAAGGCGGCATCCATACGGTCGATCTGGCTGCAGATATCGGGCAGTGTGGAGGGCGGGGTCTTGTCGCTGACGATATAGGTCAGGTCGCCGAAGTGCCGGTTTAGGTCCACCACCAGCACGCGCTTGTCAAGGTGCCGGGCCAGCGCGTCGCCCAGATTGGCCGCCACGAAGCTGGTACCCGCGCCGCCCTTGCACGAGATTACCGAAATCACCTGTCCGGTTTCTTGCGCACGCGGCACGTGGCCGACTTCCACGCGCTTAAGCGCCTCGGCCAGTTGCCCCTTGTCCAGCGGCCACGACAGCACATCGCGGATGCCGGCACGCATGGCCTTGATCAGCACCTCGGAGCTGGGTGCCTGCGTGATCAGGATGCAGGGCAGTTCAGGGTGTTGCTGGCGCAGGGTCTCGATGGCGTGCATCTGCGAGGCATTGATGGCCGGCAGTTCCAGGATGAGCAGGTCGGCCATGCGCAGCCGGCTGGCATGGAACGGGAAACGAGACAGGCCTTCCTGCAGCGTCATGGCCTGGAAGTTGCCAACTACGGTGCTGAGCCGGTTGATCTCGGCCAGCCGGTCGGCGTCTTCGGAAACGATCAGAATTCTGAGCATGGTGTGCTCCTGGTTCATGCGCGCTAGTTGCAGATCTTGCCGCTGGTGGCAGAGTCAAGGCTCTCCCGCGGCAGCGTGGTGGAGAACGGAGGCATCGATACCGTGATCGGAACGACCGGAATGAAGGTCTTGACCGAGACGTCAGCCACACTGACGGTGACGGAGCGGCAAGAATTGCGCGCGGTGTCGGCGTCGGCGTCGCAGCCACTTGGCTCGTAGGCGACCTGGATATTGGTGTCCTTCAGCAAGGGCATCAGATACGTCATCCTGTCCTTGATGGCTGTGTCTGTGACGTCGCACACCACCGCGATGCGTGCACCCAGTCGGGTGGCTTCGCCGGCGGTGTTCCAGTAAAACAGCACGCGAGAAAATTCTGCAATGCCGATCAGCAGCATGAAGAAGATGCTGGCAACCAGGGCGAACTCGATGGCGGTTGCGCCGGCCTGGCGTGAACGCTGGTGCATGGCACGGATTGGAGTCATAGCACCTGCCTCATTACCGTTGCGATATCGGAGAACGCCAGGGCTCCCACATTGAGGTAGGACTGGATTGGCGAGTAGGTAAAGCCCGAGATCTTCACTTCAACCAGGTTGATGGTGCCCGCCGGCGGGCGTGAACTGTCGCCCCCCTCGTAGATGGCGACGTTGGCAAACTGCTTGCTGCCGCAGCCGGTCGAGTCAATGCGGTCACAGACGACTACCATCGACGGACTGAGGCCATTCACAAGTGCCGCGCCACCGCAAGTGGTCTTGCCATAGACGGCGATGCATTTCGCCTGGTCAACTGGGTAGTTCGGCTCGCTGGGCGCATATTGCGAAAGGAAGCGTGCCGCATCGCGCGTGGCCTTGGTCAGGGCGTTGTACTGGTAGATCGCGCGCCCGTACTCCGCCACCCCGGTCACCAGGATTAGCAAGGGCACCAGGACCAGTGCGAACTCCACCGCGACCACCCCGCGCAGCTTGCTCCTGTGCTGCCTGCATTGCGCCATGATTCGCTCCTATTGCACCAGCACCGGCACACGGGGGCCTGAGCCCGTACTGGACCCAGGCACGCCCTGGGTCGCGCACGGGCTGGTGGGGTCCTTCGAGTCGCCCAGATATTCGAGGGTGGTCACAGCCTTTGCGCTCTGTTCCTGCATTGGCTCTACCATCAGCATGCAGGTCCAGGAGATCACCGTAGCTTGCTTGTCCTCGGCAAGGTCATTGCAGTTCACCATCGGCACCTGTACCAACCTGCGATCGGCGCCGGCCTGATGCACCTGCCTGGGTGATGGCGTGCCCTTGACGTCCAACCCACTGTCAGTCTGGAATGGCTCGTTGACTGCCCGCTTCTGGATAAAGTCAGGGTAGGCGTTGCCACCGTTCGGCGCATTCCACGTGGTCGTGGTGTAGGCATAGCCGGTAAAGTCGGGCGCCCCGTCCTTCGGGTCCTTATATGAGCCGGTATAGATCCCGAAGCGGGTATTCCACGCCGCGATCAGCGATGCGATGCTGCCTGGCTCGCCCACCTTGGAGCCCACGACCGGCAGGTCGCACTGTCCGCTGCCGGCAAGCAGATCGGCCAGTTCGGAAGCGCCGCCTGCCGGAGGCGAAAGGTCAGCCCAGCCAAAGCTGCCAGGACCGTATGGGTCGCTCGGATCGACCCTGGACTTGATCCAGTCGCCCCGGTTGTACGCGGTTTTCGCCGGATTCGCCGTTGGCGGCGAGCAGACATAAACCGGGATGGCACAGGCGGCTTGCGCGCTGGTGGTGGTGGCGACAGCCATGGCATTGACGGTACTGGCCTTGATATCGATCCCCGGCAGCAGGTTGAGCATATGGATGAACCAGTGGGCAATGCCCTTGCGCTCGGCGGTGCATTTCACGTACTTCACCTTGTCGAGCGAGAACGGAACGTTGTTCTTGGTGTAGAAGGTGCTGTCAGGTGTATCGCTATATGAGACGTTGAGATTTTCGAACATTTCCACTGCCTTGCCCTGGAACAGGGCAGCGTTGCTCGTGCCGGTGGCCAGGCCGGCTGCCTCGGACACGAGCAGCGGCGTGGCGCCCGTTACATCGCGCGCAGCAGCCAGCGCGCAGGCATCGACGCTATTCTGCAGCTCGCTCTTGGTTACATAGAGCTTGCCCAGATCGAGCGCCAGCCCGACAAAGCCGATCAGCACCGCCAGCGACAGTCCCACGATGATGGCAACCGCGCCACGCTGGCGCGCGCGCCGCGTCAGCCTGGATCGTGTGAAGCCCGATGTAGACATGATGGTCTCCTGCGGTTCTGGTGCTCAGCGGCCGTTGCCACCCATGCCCACGCCGCCATAGCCGCCGGCGCCGAAGTCGATAGTCATGGAGGGTGCGCCGCCTTGCTGGCCCCCTGACAGCGAACGGTCGAAGTTCTTCATCGCTGCCACAGCCGTTTTGCCATCGGTACCGGTGACAGTGGGCAGCCCGGCGGGCGCGTCGGGATTGATGATCTGCATTTGTGTGACGGTTGCCAGCGCTACGCCGCGCTGGCCGTCCCACACCGGCGTCGAGGTCATGCAGGCCGACAGTCCCAGGCAGGCCAGGCTGCCGAGCACCAGGACGGCGGCGCCGCGCGAAAGCTTCAGTGTCTTGTTCATGGTCGTTCTCCGGTTCTGCTGGTGGCGCGGCGGATCAGTTGCCGCCCGATGCGGTGCGGCCGGCAGTAGCCGCGGCCCTGGCCTGGGCCAGGCGGGCGGCGGTGGCTTCGATGCGGGCGATGCGCGCGGTAGTGTCCTCGGCCGGGGGCGCGGCCGCCGTGTTGCGGGCGGGCGCCGGGGCCGGCAGGGCAGGACGCGTGCTTGCGGCGGGTGCAGGTTCCGGTGCGGCCGGCGCGGGCTCATCCAGCGGTTTGCCGTTCGGCACGGCCGATACCGAAGTGCCGGGCGCGCCTTCGCTGCGCGGTGCCGTGGGCGGCGTGGCGGGTGCTGCGGCCGGCGCGGCGGGCTGCGACGGTGCCGGCACGGGTTGCGGCTGACGCTTGCCGCTGCCTTCCATATTGCCCATGAAGTACAGCGACAGCGGGTTGGGTGTGGAGAAGCTGTCGGTGGGCAGCGGGTAGTTGCTGGTCTGCATCGGCTTGACCAGCCGCGGCGTGATGACGAACACCAGTTCGGTCAGGTCCTGCTGGTACTGGGTGCTGCGGAACAGCGTGCCCAGCACCGGCACTTCGCCCGCACCCGGCAGCGCCTTGAGCGAGCCGCGCGCGCTGTCCGTCAGCAAGCCGCCGATGGCAAAGCTCTCGCCGTCGCGCATCTGCACGGTGGTGGAGGCGCGGCGGGTGGTGATCACCGGCAAGATGGACTGGCCGGCCAGGGTGCCGCCGCGGATGGTGGCGCCAGTGGGCGACAACTCGGACACCTCCGGCGATACCTTCAGGTGAATGCGGCCGTTGGCCAGCACAGTGGGCGTGAACTTCAGACCGACGCCGAACTCTTCTTCCTGCAGGGTGACAGTGCCGGCCCCGTTCAGCACATTGGCCTGCGCCACCGGGATATAGATCTTGCCGCCTGCGAGGAAGCTGGCTTCCTGCCCGCTGATGGTGACCAGGTTCGGCTCGGCCAGGATCTTGACCAGGCTGTCATTCTTTTGCGCATCGATGGCGATGTCGAATGGCCGGTTGTTGGCCTTGCTGGCAAAGATCGCGGACGAGGCGCCGGTCAGCAGCGAAGTCACCAGCCCGCCGCTCCAGGAACCGAAGCCGCCCTGCAGGTTCACCGTCGAGCCGAGTTGGTTCAGCAGCGTTTTGGACACCTCTGCCACCTTCACTTCCAGCATGACCTGCTGCGGGGTATCCACCGACAGCATGTTCAGCACGCCGCCCTTCTTGTTGCCGTCGCCGCCCTGCGCGGCATTGGCATAGGCCTGGGCGATTTCCATGGCTTGCTGCGCGGTCTGCGCATTGGTGACGCTGCCGGTCAGCACCAGGTTATCGGCGGCGGTCATGACGCGGATGCCGGGCTCGCCGGGCAACAGCTGACCCAGCGAAGTCTGCAGCCCGCCGGCGTCGGCATTCACCACCACGTTGATGATGCTGCAAGAGCCGCTGCGGCCCTGCACGATCATGTTGGTGGTGCCCACCGCGCGGCCGAGCACGTAGAGCGTCTGCGGCGACACCATGGTGGCCTGCACCACATTGGGATTGCCCAGCGTGCGGTTGCGCACCGGCTCCTGCAGCGTGATCAGCTGTGACTTGCCGACCGGCACCATCACGCTTGATTCGCTGCGGATCGCGCCGGTGCAGTTGGGCCCGCGCGCCTCGCCTGAAGTCACGGGCGGCGCCGACGCGGCCGGTGCGGCGGCTCCGGGCGTCATGCTGATGGTCATCTGCATCGGGCCCTGGGGGGCCTTGGCGGCAGCCGGTGCGGTTGCCTTGGTCAGGTTGCCAGCCTCAATGGCGGCCTGCGCCGCAGCAGCCAGCGGCGTGCAGAGGATGGCGGCCAGCACCAGGATGCGGGTGCCGCCTGCAGCTTCGGATCGTTTCTGGTTCATTTTGAATCTCCCCCCGGAGAGGCTGTTGCAGCTCAGGATTTGTTGGATGGCTGGCGTAGGTGCTCAGAAGCACTCGACGCCACCCTGCATGCCTGCCAGCACGCCGATGCAATTGCCCGAGCGTGCGGGCGCCGCCGCTACCGTACGAGTCTTGACTACGGTGCGCGTCTCGGTCTTGGTCACCACCTTGGCCGGTGCCTCCGGTGTCTTGCCAAGCAGCGTTCCCTTGGTGGCGCCGCCGGTGCTGATGTCGGCCACATCCAGCTGGTTGCGCAGCACCAGCGACAGCGTGCCGACGCTACGCGCCACGTCGAGCTTCTCGGCCTGTTCGGGCGTGACTTCCAGCGTCACCGCATTGACCACCTTGGGCTGGGTGTCGTCGCGGCTGACCTGTTGCGCTACCGCCAGCACCAGGATTTTCTCGAGCACGATCTTCGAGATGCTGCCGCTCTGCGTGGTCTTGGCTTCTTCGTTGGTATTGACGATCACGTCGACGTAGTTGCCCGGCAGCGCGAAGCCGGCCACGCCCACCACGTCGTTGACGCGGACCGTGATGGCACGCTTGCCGTCATTGATCACGGCGGACAATCCACCCTTGGTGCCCACCGGCGCCAGCTTGGCGTCGAGGACGGGCTCGCCGCGCTGCAGGCTGGTGCGGACCACGCGGCCCTCCAGCGCCTTCATGTCCTCAAACGCGCCGGGCGGCACGCTGCCTGTCGGCCAGCTGACCATGCGCAGCTGGCTGCCGTTGAGCGGCTGGCCGAGGTTGAGGTCGTTGGCGGCGACGACCACCTGCCTGACCGAGCTGGACGACTGCTGGACCAGCCATCGCGACGCGGATACCACTGCCGCCACGCCGGCGACGAGGGCAATCAGCAGCATCAGGATTGCGCGTGTGTTTTTCATGATGATTCTCCCCCTACAGTTGTCCGATGGTTCGGTGGTGCAGTTCAGCTTGCGGCGCGATGGTCATCCGACCATCGATGGCCAGCGCCTAGCGATGGCATGGCATCGGCCGAAGCGCGCAGCCCGTAGTAGCCTTGCCATGCAGACACCAGGCCTGCCTCGGTAACCTGTGCGGCATGGCCGTGGTAGCGCACGCCCGAGTCCACCAGGCGCAGCAGGTCGCGCGGGATGCAGGCCAGCAGCGGCGTATCGCTGGCGTAGTGCAGGCTGTCGACCAGGAAATCGAACATCGCATCCGTGCTGGTCAGTCCGAAGCCAGCGGCGGTGCGTTGATAGACTTCGCGGTAGTCGTCGACCGACAGCGGGCCCACGTAGAGCTTGCTGCCGAGCCGGCGCAGGAAGGCGTCGTCGCCCAGCTCCGACGGTTCGAGGTTGGTCGAGAACACTGGCCAGACATCGAACGGCACCGAGAAGCGCACGCCGGTTTGCAGCGTGAACATGTCAATGCTGCGATCCAGCGGCACGATCCAGCGGTTCAGCAGGTCGCTGACGCCAACCAGCTGGCGGCCCAGGTCATCGATGATGTAGATGCCATTGTTGGCCTTCATGTGAGGAGGCGCCTGGTAGAAGCCGGAGACGCGGTCATAGCGCAGGTCCAGCATGGATAGCGTCAGCTCGCCGCCGGACAGCACCACCGGGCGATGGCACAGGACCCAGCGGCGGTCCAGCGAGCGGCGCGCCAGCGAGGCTTCGCTGTCGTCGAACGGCACATGGACCAGCGGATCGAACACCTGGATGATTTCGCCGGCGACGGTGATGGCATGCGGCACTGGTACCGCGCCAGGCAGCAGCGTGCCCAGGCGCTGCGCCAGGTAAGTCTTGCCACTTCCGGGCGGGCCGTAGATCATCAGCGCGCGGCAGGTGTTCAGCGCCATGCCGATTGCGTCGAGCAGATGGACCGGGATCACCAGGTCATGGAAGGCGGCAGTAACGTCCGCCTTGGTCACGGAAGCTTGGTTGACCGAGTGGCGCTTGATGGCATCGAGGTACGCATCCAGCGTGACCGGCGCAGTGCCGACATAGCTGCAGCGCGCCGAGGCTTCCGCCGCGCGGGTATAGCCGGCGTCAGTGAGCCGGAAGCGCACATCCAGGTCGCTGGCGCCGCGGTGCGCGATCTCCAGCAGGCGCTCGCGCACGGCGACGGCCGCGATTTCATTGACCACCAGTGCCGGCAGCTTGAGCGTGTCGGTCAGTACTGCCAGCGTGACGGTGCGGTGCTGGTAGGCGGCCTTCATCAGCAGCCCGAGCAACTGTGCGATCTCCAGGCCGGTATCAGCAATCGTGCGCGGCAGCACGTGCCAGGGCGGCACCGGCAGCGTGCCATGCTCGGCATGGACATTCCTGCCGGTCGCGACGGGCTCAAGGAGCCGTGGTGCGTGACCTGAGTCGTGATGCTCGTTCATTGCCATCCCCTGTTCGCTGGTCAGTGTGTTCTCGTTCCTGCAGGCGCCCGTGACTGGTCGGCGCGTTGTGTCGCTTGTGGCTTGTGTCATGTGCCGGCAAAGAGCATCGTCAGCGTCCCGGCGGCAATCGCTACGCCGTAAGGCAAGGAGCCGGCTGACGCCTCGGCTTGCGGTTGCACCGGCCGGGAACCCGGCACCAGGGCGGCGATCAGCATGTGGCCCACTCGGGCGAGGGTCGAGCGTCCCTGTCCTGTGGCAAGCACCTGTACCAACGCCCAGGCCCCACCAATCACGCAGGTTGCCAGTGCGATCTTCAGCGCCATGCTGCCGCCGAGCCAGGCGCCCACGGCTGCCATCAGCTTGACGTCGCCGGCCGCCATGCCGCGCATCAGATAGAACGGCAGAAACAGCACCAGGCCCACCGTCCAGCCATAGAGCCACGCCAGCGAACCGGCGGCAGGGCCATGAATTGTTGCCATCAAGGGCAGCGCAGCGATCCAGGCGCCGAAGGTCAGCCAGTTGGGAATGCGGCGGCGGTCCAGGTCGATGGCCGCGGCTGTGAGCACGATGCCGATCGTGGCGGGGCCAACGAGGGGGGCGAGGGCAGTGGCGGCTTGCATGGCGATAGTGGAAGGTAGCTTGGTTTGTGTCCGGGGCGTGCGCTGGTCGGATAGATCAGGGCATCCTGGAGGCGATCAACTCGTACATGGCTTTCACGGCATTGCTGAGCGTGGCGACGGAAACGACAATTGCCATTGCGATCAGACTGCCGAGCAATGCGTATTCGATAGAGGAGACACCCCAGTCGTCGCGCAAAAAATCTTTTGACCTGGCGAGGAGCTTCGGCATTTGGCGTCTCCGGTGTCTGTGTTGGCGTGTCGGGCGGGAGTCCGTGCCGCATGGCCGTCCGGAACAGGGCGGCCATGCGTGCGGATCGGCTATCAGGCCGGTACGGCGTTGGTGAGGGTATCGCCGATGTATTTGAAGATGAGGTTCAGGTTCGTGCCAATAAGCGTCACCGAAACGATGATGACAACTGCGATGAGTGCGGCGATGAGGCCATATTCAATGGCGGTCACACCGTCTTCATCACGGATGAACTGCTTGATCATGGTGGTCAGGTTTTGCATGACAAACTCCTTTGGTTGGGAACAAGCACTGCAGAACTTTGAAACTGCAGATAGGGCAACAACGGCATCTGATATCAATGCTTGGAAATCCGGCAGCAGGGCGGCGCGCAGATTGCGCAGGCGTGAAATGGCCACTGGCCGGGACCGCCGTGCACACCGCGTGGGTTGCGTGACTGCAGCCGGCGTTGTGCCGACGCATGCATGCACCGCGCGGCGTGCTGCACATGGCCTGCACGCGCCATGCAACGGAACTGCGCGCTGCTGGTGCCCCTGGCAGCAGCAGCGTGGCCGATATTCCGGTGTGGCATCGCAGGTTGGCGTGCGACTGGCATGGTGAAACTCCCCTTATCTTTCTGGAACTGATGCCGGCGAACGTTGCGCCGGCATCGCGGCAGTCAGGACTGCGGTGCCGCGTGCCTGACATAGGCAAACGCCAGGCCAGGCCAGCGGAAACCGTTGTGCCACAAGGGTTTGCGGGTAGCGATGCGCGGTGGCCGCAGGTTCGGCGGGCCTGCAAGCGGCTTTTCGGCCACGCTTCGTTGCTGGGTGGAAACGCGGGTCTTGCAAGCCATTCCGGACCCCGCTACAGATGTCCTAGATCGCGGGAAGTGCTCAAGTGGGCCGCGCTGACGAAAGAGGGCGGCAATTTCATCCAAAAGCATGAGGCAACGTTCGCGCCGAAGATCGGCATTCGTCGCAGTCGGTAGTCCTCCTGGCTGCTTCGCTCCCTTTTTTCCGGTGACGGCCAGACTGACGGATGAGAACGCCTTCTGCCGAGGCAACGTTTCCGGATCGAAACATTGCAAAGTACGCCAGGGCCGCGAGAGTGCCTGCAGGTTTCACAGACACTCCCTGCAAACCCTTGTGTGCAGGGGGCTCCAGGCTCGCGCGGGCGCGTGATTCACGTTGGAAACATGGCATGTGAGATGGCTGTTCTTCGCTGCAATCGCAGGCGTGCGCAGGGGTGGGCGCAATCGACTTGCGAAGGGGGAGCCGCGCGACAAGGCATGCGGTTCACGCAGGCTTCGCGTCTTGTCGACGGCCTGCCGGGGGGGGGCGGCGCTGCGGGGTATTGGGTGTGTATCGCGATTGGAGTTCGCGCGTGGGCGAGAGCCGTGGCAGGTGCGGGGGGCAAGGCAGCCACCTCGCATTGCCGATGGCCGCAGGGGCTGCGCTATAAGCTGTGATCCGATGCGCCCTGCGGAGCGGGGCATCGCATGAGCGCGGAAGCTCAGCCCAACGCTGCCTGCAGCCATGCAGTGCCATGGCGTGGCCCGCCACGGCCACGCAGGTGGGCCGGGACGCCCGCCATGCCGCAATGTGCGACGCGCGCTGCAGGCTAGCCGGAAATGGGCACGGGCGGGCGGGTGACGGCCCTATTGTCCGCGGATATAGGCGACGGCATTGGTATCCTCATGCACTTTTCGCCAGCCCGGTAGGCCATCGATCAGCTTTGATGCAGGACTAGAGGGCTCCAGAACGGCCCATCGGATCTTGTATTCCTGGATCAGGGCGTGCAGGACCTTGGCATCGCCAGAATAGGCTGCCATATACCTTCGCACGAAATCGTCGCCGTAGAGGTCGGCGCGGCCGTCGATGAGCGGCGCAATGCCGGAGAATATGAGGTAGCCGCCGAAGTTGTAGCTGTTGAAGACCGGCCCGGCGGCACCTGCCGCCATGGCCGCGTTGACGGCCTCACGGGGCAGTACCCGGCTCTGGTCGTGCTGGATGCCTTTGGCAAGGAAGGCGATGCTGCCCATGAACAAGGCCATGCACAACGCGGTAATGGTTCGAATACTCCGTGGTGACAGGCGTGGCTTGATTTCCGGACGGATGGCTGCGCGTAGCTGGGGGCCTACGCTGGGCATCAGCAACAGCGGGGCCAGCAACCCCGGCAGTTCGGCATAGCGCGCGAAGGCCAGGGCAAGGTGAACCAGCCCGAAGCACATCAGGATCCGGGTTGCAGGCAGGCGGAACCCGAAGTAGAGCGCGCCGAACAGCACAAAGCCAAGCCACAGCTCGATTGGCTGGATCAAGCGGAAATCCGGTGACTTCCATTCGCTGATGATGCTGAGCGAAAAACTCATGCCGGAAACGTGGAAGGGGAAGAGCAGGCCGTCCACGCCGTTCGGTGTCAGCAGGGCCGCCAGGACGGTCAGTGCCAGGAATGGTGCCCATGCCCGCGCGCTCCGGCGTGGATGTCCTTCAGTCAGGAAGGCCTCGACGGCCAGCGCGCCGGCCAGCCCGATACCGAGAAGGAAGCTGCCATGCAGGTTGGCCCAGGCCAGCATGACGACCGGCAGCCACAGGCTGGGTCGCTTGCCTTGCTCACGCGCCAGCACAAGGTGGGCGGCCCAGATCACCATCAGCGGCCAGGCCAGCGCATGGGGGCGGGCGAGCAGATGCTGGGCCAGCGTGAGGAAGGCCAGGAGTGTCACGGCGAACGCATGCAGTGGTTCGATATAGCGCAGCAGGAACCGCAACAGTACGGTCAGCGTGACGGCAGTCGCCAGCGCGGTGACCAGCACCGGCCCGGCCCAGCCGAGCCAGGCATGGGATGCGCCAAGGATGACTTCGGCCAGCCATTCATGCGGAACCCATTTTGCGCCGTGAAAAGAGAATGAGAACGGATCGGTCGCCGGCACTGCGTGGTTGGCAAGGATCCATTTGCCGGCGGCGATGTGCCAGAGGGTGTCGGCATCCACTAGCAAGCGGCCACCGATAAATGAGAGGATCGAGAACAGGCTGAGTCCGAAGAGGGCGAGCCAGAACCATTGCTTCGTGGCGAACTGCTGGAGCAGGCTTTCCCTGCTGGTCGTCTCCACCCAGGTCGTGATGATTTTCATGGCGTCTCGCGGTGGCTGTAATGGTTACCCATCCGGATCAGGCGGGAAGGGCGCGCGGCTGGCCCGGCGCCGCCGGGGGCGCAGTTGCCAGGCTGTCGCAATAACCGCGCCATCGCCGCAGGTGCGCTTGTTTTCCCGGGGAGAGGGCGCCGCCTGGGTGAGCGCGTTGCCGAGATGGCGACAACGTGCCCGTGCTCCCGTTTCCACGACGAATCGTGCTTAATTCTTTGAAGCTCGCGGCCGCATGCGAGGCAGCGCGCGCGTGCGGCCATCCCTGCTCCAAAAGTATGAGTCGGAGCGTGCGGCACACAGTGCATTTGGCGGAGACCGACGCGCAATGGCGCCGCTGTGCGTCCGCGCGGGATGAGTCGCCGGGAGTAAGCCGCCCGAACGCGAACGTTTCAGCGGGGAAACGCGCGCTGTCGCCGCGGACTGGCTGCGCCCCCGGTCAATGTCGGGAGAACCGGAATGGCACACGGGATTGCGGTCGAAGCGGGTCGCGATTCAGTTTGGAAACGCTCGCACGAGCCGGATTTCAGCGCCCCCGCGCAGGCCTTGGTTCTGCTTGTACATCGGTGGGCGCCTGACCAGAATGGAGCCAGTACATCGATGCATCGCCGCTGCATTGCCAAGAAGAAATCAGGCCGGCGCTGCCACAGAATATCAGGGGGATGGGGAGCGATGAGCCTGGACCATAGCCCGGCAGCAACGCCGGGGTCAGTGATGTCGCGGCATTGGCTGGACCTGGAGCGTCTCCGGGCCTACAGCGTTGCCGTGCTGATCATCTATGGTGCCTTGATCGTGGCATGGGCATTCAAAACGAGGGGCTTCACCACGGATTCGCTGGGTCGCCCTGGCGTGGATTTCTCGGCCTTCTGGAGTGCGTCGTATCTGGTCATGAAGGGTCAGGCTGCCAAGGTCTATGACTACGAGACGCTGCGGCACGTCATAGCGGCGTTCGGTGCAGTCCGGGGCGAGGGGAAGTTTTTCCTGCCATGGGTCTACCCGCCGACCTTCCTGCTGTTCGTGATGCCGCTGTCCTTGTTGCCGTTTGCAGCGAGCTATCTGCTTTTCATCGGCAGCACGGCAGTCGTGTACATCACCGCGGTACTCAGGATCCTGGCTTTTCCCGGTGTGCCGCGCCACGTGGTGTGGCTGCCCGTGCTGGCTTTTCCCGGAATCCATGAGGCCGCCTTGATCGGGCAGAACTCGTTACTGACGGCCGGCATGGCGGCATGGGCGCTGATCCAGTTGAGAACCCGGCCGGTGCTGGCGGGCGTGCTGATTGGCTTGCTGAGCGTGAAGCCGCAACTGGCGGCGTTGCTCCCCGTAGCATTGGTGGTGGACCGCGCATGGAAGGCATTCTTTACCGCTGCGGCAACCGCGGCTGCGATCGCTGCCTGCAGCATTGCCCTTTGGGGATGGGAAACCGTACCCGCGTTCCTGGAAAGCGGCACGCTCTTCAGGCAGATCGTACTTGAGCAGGGCGAGATTGGATGGCGCCATTGTCCGACCGTCTTCGCCATGATGCGCCGGGCCGGGGCGTCGGTGACGGTCGCGTACCTGGCCCATGGGCTGGGCGCGGTGTTTGCGATCTGGGTGCTGGTCAGAGCCTGGCGCGGCCGGAGTTCGACGGCACTGCGTATTGCCGCGCTGGCCGCGTCCACCGTGATGGTAAGCCCCTACCTCTGGTACTACGAACTGACCTGGGTGGGACTGGCGATCGCAGGCCTGGCAGTCGAGGGTGTGAAGCACGGCTGGATGAAAGGGGAGCGGGAACTGCTGGTGGTGGCATGGCTGCTGCCGTTTGCCCTGAGCATGAATCAGGCGGGTCATCTGCCACCTGCCGGGCCGCTGGTGACGCTGTTGCTGCTGATGGCAATCCTGCGCAGGGCGCGGGCCGGGGAGCGGTTCGCACCAGGTAAATAACAAGGCGCATGACAGCGCAATCACGACGGTGTGTGTGCACAAGCCACCCCGTCTCGGGAGGGGATCATGTCGGGTCCATACGATGTCAAACTGCTTTCCCTCGTTGTGCCCTGCTACAACGAATCCGAAAGCATCAGCAAATTCTTCGCCAGCGTCATTCCAGTGCTCGAATCCATCGATGCGATCCGCTTCGAGATCGTGCTGGTAAACGACGGCAGCTCGGACGACACGCTGGACAAGCTCATTGCATATTCGCGCCGGGATGCACGGGTGCGAGTCGTGGACCTGACGCGGAATTTTGGCAAGGAAGCTGCCTTGACTGCGGGACTCGACGAAGCCCTTGGCGACGCGGTGATTCCCATGGACGCTGATTTGCAGGACCCGCCCTCACTGATCCCTGAGCTGGTCATGCGCTGGCGGGAAGGGGCAGAGGTGGTGCTTGCCCAGCGCAGCAGCCGCGTGTGCGACTCCTGGCTCAAGCGCGTGACCGCGGGCGCCTACTACCGCATCCATAACAAGCTGTCCGAGCAGAAGCTTCCCGTGAACGTCGGGGACTTCCGCCTGATGGACCGGGTCGTGATCAACGCGCTCAAGCAGATGCCGGAACGGCGGCGCTTCATGAAGGGACTGTTTGCCTGGGTGGGCTACCGGACCGTGATCGTGCCCTATGAGCGCGAGTCGCGCAGCGCCGGGCGTTCCAAGTTTTCGGGCTGGCGTCTGTGGAACCTCGCGCTTGAAGGCATTACCAGCTTCAGCACCATCCCGCTGCGCAGCTGGACATACATCGGAGTCCTGATTGCGCTTGGCGCGTTCTGCTACGGCACCTTCATCGTGGCACGTACCCTGATCCTCGGTATTGATGTCCCTGGCTATGCGTCGCTGCTTTCGGTACTGCTGTTCCTGGGAGGCATCCAGCTGATCGGGTTGGGCGTGGTCGGCGAGTACGTCGGCCGCATCTATGATGAAGCCAAGGGACGGCCGATCTATCTGGTGCGGCGCCGTTACCAGGAAACCGGCCAGGACAGGCTCATCGCCTCGGGAAGGCGTGTGATCCGGATCGACCGCGGGCATGTGAGCAGTGGCCGCTGATGCGTGCCCGGCCTGGCCGCGGGACGATGCCTAGTCCCGATAAGTCCAGGCCCGGTGCGCAAGGTAGCTGAAGGCCGGCACCGTCAGGACCACGCCGGCCAAACCAGCCCAATAGCTGGCCCCCAGATATTGCGCCGTCCAGGAAATGCCCATGGTCAGGCCCAGCCCAAGCAGCGATACGCCGGCAAAGCGGCCCAGGGTCCGGTTGCGCAGCCGCGACGAGAAGCTCCACAAGGTGTTGAGAAGATAGGAGCAGGCGGTCGCGCACACGAAGGCCACGCAGTTCGCCGCGACCGGTGAGGTCGCCAGGGTGGTGACCAGCGTCGCGGTGATGGCGACATGCACGCCCGTCGAGGTGGCGCCCGATACCAGGAAGCGCGTGACCCGGCGAAGTTCGGGCGTGGTGATGCTGGCGCTCACGATGCGCGCACGACAGCCATCAGGGAAATGCCGAACGGCAGCGATCCGCGTGCCAGCCAATGGCGTTCCGTGCTGAACAGGCGGTGCAATGCCTGGTTGACGGGTTGGGGCGGGAGACCCGCTCCCGTTGCCTTCCGGCTGCCGCTCAGCCGGTCGCTGATGCGGGCCGCCACCGCAAGCGGGAACAGCAGCGTGTTGAAATAGGACATCCGTTCCACGCGCATGCCGCACCGGGTGGCGAGTGCATGCAGCGACCGCTTGCCATAGCGGCGCTGGTGATGCAGGAAGACGTCGTGGGAACTCCATAGCCATTGATAGGCGGGCACGGTAATGAGTGCAGCGCCGCCGGCTTTCAGCATCCTTGCGGTGCAGTCCAGTGCCCCGGCATCGTCGGCGATGTGTTCCAGGCAATCAAGCAGGCAGACCAGGTCGAAGCTGTGTTCGGGGAATGGCATGTCGTCGGGGCACCTGCCACTGCGGATGTCGCAGGCTCCCAGGGTCTTCTCCCGCGCCAGCCGCAGGGCGGTGCCATCCATTTCCACGGCGCTGACGTTGCCGAACCGTGACAGCATCTCAAGGTTTCCGCCGGTGCCCGCGCCGATCTCCAGGATCGACGCGTCGCGCGGCAACGCCAGGCTGGAAAGGATCGTGCCGACGATTTCGCGCCGCCCCCGGAACCACCAGTGGCTGGCTTCGGTCTCGGCCATTTCAAGGTAGGCATCAGGTGACATCGGTCGCTTCCTCCGCGATGGATCGGCTAGCCCTGCACGCAGATCAACCCCAGGTCCCCCTTCTTCACCTGCAGCTTGTAATCCCGCATCAACCTGAACAGCGTCACCCGCGAAATCCCCAGCTCTGCCGCCACGTCAATCAGCCGTTCATGATGCCGCTGCAGCGCCTCGACGATCGCGGTCTGCTCGGCCGCTTCGCGGATGGCCGCGAGCGTGAGCGGGCGGTCGTCGGCGGGGGTGGCCAGCTCCAGGTCGTCGGGCTGGATCACGCCGTCTTCGCACATGGCGGCGGCGTGGCGGATGCGGTTGATCAGCTCGCGCACGTTGCCGGGCCAGTTGTGCTGCTGGATCGCGCGCAGCGCCATCGGCGAGAAGCCGCGGATGCGTGCCGGCGACTGCTTGCGCACGTTGTCCAGCACGTGTTCGGCGATCAGCAGGATGTCGCTGCCGCGTTCGCGCAGCGGTGGCTGGCGCACGCGCAGCACGCACAGCCGGTGGTAGAGGTCGCCGCGGAAGCGTTCGGCGGCGATCGCGGCTTCCAGGTCGACATGGGTGGCGGAGATGATGCGCACATCGACCTCCACCGATTCCGTGCCGCCCAGCCGCTCGATGCGGCCGGTTTCCAGGAAGCGCAGCAGGCTGGTCTGGCTTTCGATCGGCATGTCGCCGATTTCATCCAGGAACAGGGTGCCGCCCTGTGCCATCTCGATGCGGCCGGGCTTGCGCTTGGTCGCGCCGGTGAAGGCGCCGCGCTCATAGCCGAACAGCTCTGACATCAGCAGCGTGGGCGGGATCGCCGCGCAGTTGACCGCGACGAAGGGGCGCGAGGCCCGCTCCGAAGCGCGGTGGATGGCATGAGCGGCCAGTTCCTTGCCGGTGCCGGACTCGCCGGAGATCAGCACGGGTGTGTCCCAGCGCGACACCTTCTCGATACCGCGGAAGAGCGATTGCATGGCCGGGCAGCTGCCGATCATGCCGTCCGGGCGTGCGGTGCCGGGGCGGGCATGCTGCGCGCCCGGGCGCAGTTGCGCCATGCCGAGCGCGTGGCCGAGCGATTCCGCCAGGCGAGGGTGCTGGACCGGTGCGGTGTAATAGTCGACGAAGTACAGGCCCAGCAGCCGGCGCGCGGATTCGGTCAGGGACTCCTGGCCGGCGATGATGCCGATCCAGCCGATATGCGGCAGCGAGAGCCAGGGCTCGAACGATTCCAGGTCGGCATCGCTGAAGCCGCCTTGCAGGTCGAGCATCGCCGCAAGCGGCTGGTTGCCCGGGGGTAGCGCGTGGAGGTCTTGCAGGTTGGAGGCGAAGCTGATCTTCCAGCCACGCTGTGCGAGCATCCTGCAGAGCATGGCGTCGTGGTGCTGCGACAGGTACAGCAGCGGGCGGTTGGTGTACGCGCTCATAAATTTCCCCGGATCTTTTGCTTTTACAAAGCCGGTGGCCTGCTGTTGCGGGTCACTGGTTTCGTTGGCTCTAAGGCTTGCGCCTGCCGCAACATGTCAATGCCACGGCCTGGCGCTCTCCCAAAATTGCTGCCCGCGGCGCTGCGTTGCGCGGGCCGGTGGGCCCGTTTTCGCCGCCGCCGCGACCTCGCCTCCCTGGCATCGGTCGCGGCGGCTGCCGCTTCGCATCGCCTGCATGGCAGGCTGTTGCTTCACCCCGTTTCTTGTCCGGATGCGCCGGCTCGGCCGATGCGTCCGCTTGTTGTCTGCGTGCCGCCCCGGTCAGCCGTGGCGTGCCGCATAGTCCAGGTACCACGGGCCGCTTTTCGTCCGCTTGCGGCCCGTGTTCCTGAACGACCTCCGCTAATCTTGTCGACGACCCCTGCACCTGGCCAGCCGATGCGGACCAGTTCCTGCCGCGTGGCCCACGCTTACAGCGCCAGTCCGAATCCCGCCCTGGGATGCGGGGTCGTCCTGAAACTGATCTTCGGCGAACCCGTGCCAGTGTGTTGCCGCTTCGGTTTCAGACGTCCCCCTGTTCCGGGCTTCTGTTCGCGCGGACATATGTGCGACGAACGTGCCAGATATGGCTAATCCTTTGATAACAAAAGGAAAAGGAAATTTTCGGCTGGCCTTGGGCAATTGCTGGCGATCAATAACGTTCCGCTTCTGATACATCTGGCGGGATTTCTATATTGCAGCGCAGCATTCGGCGAGCGGGTAATTAGGCGCATGGATCACAGTGCGTGGCAAGCGAGTGTCGACAAGCCTACTTTTCACCGGCAATGCCCATCCGAAGGAGGGAGAGCAAAATTTCAAACGGACAGGTGTCAGGGCTCGAATGCAGCACGCGAATGAAGCTGCCAGGTAGTTTCATTTCCGTTACAACGTTTTGAACTCTGTACCTCGGTAGCCACCCCGGCGTGCCGCGGTTGTCTTCAGCCTTTTGGCGCCGCGCACGCGGTTGCGGGCGCGGTTGGGTGGACGGAATCGACGCGTTGACAAGCGTTTGCACGATGCGGCGCCGGGCGGGCCCGGCCGTATCTCATCTCTTTGGATGGGGCGGGTAGATTTTTCACGGACGCTGGCACGGTGTGCGATCTGGTTGCATTGGTGAAACTCGGACCGCTCTGGCAACGCCGCGGCACCGCGTACGGCAGGCCATCGCAGGGCTTGCGGCACCCGCCAAGCCCTTGATTTCACTGGTCTAGACGAAAATGATTCGTATTGCCAACATCTGCGCCTCAAACAATTTCATGCATGAAACCGCTTGGCGGGCGTGCTGCCGTCGGCGCCAGGGTGGACGTGGCCGGCTTCCTGCCGGACCTGTTCCTCCAGCCAGGCATGGAACTGCTGGATGGCCTTCTCGCGCGGATTGCCTTCGCGCCAGGTGACCCAGTAATGGAGGCTGGACGGGATGCGGGTGGGCCCGATCTGCACCAGTTCGCCGCTGGCCAGGTAATCGTGCGCCAGCTGGGCGCGCGCAGTGGCTACGCCGAGCCCGGCGACGGCCGATTGCAGCATCAGGCCGGCATCCTGGAAGATCGGGCCGCGTTCGGGCTCGTCGCCTGGCAGGCCGGCGGCTTCGAGCCAGTCGCGCCACGGGCGCAACGCAAAGCGCAGCATCGGCATGCGCGGCACGTCGGCCAGCGTGAAGCCGGGGTAGCGCGCCAGCAGCGCCGGGCTGGCCACCGCGATCACATGGTCCTCGATCAGGTTGTGGCATTCAAAACCGGGCAGGTCGATGCGCTGGTGCCAGATGCCGACATCGACGCTGTACGGGTCGGGCGGCGTGATCTCCGCATGCAGCCGCAGGTGCAGGTCCAGCGACGGCACCTGGGCGTGCAGGCTGGGCAGGCGCCGGATCAGCCAGGCATTGGCCAGATCGGCCATCACGCTGACCTGCAGCCGTGTTACCGGCGGCGCGGCGCTGTTGCCGGCCTCGCGCAGCGCGCTTTCGATACTGTCGAGCGCGCCGCGCACCTGTTCCGCCAGCCGCGCGCCCACGCTGGTGGGGGTCATCTGGCTGCCGGTGCGCTGGAACAGCTTGGTGCCCAGGCTGGTCTCGAGCGCGCGGATATGGTGGCTGATGGCGCTGTGCGTCAGGGCCAGTTCCTCGGCCGCGCGCGAGAAGCTGCGGTGGCGCGTGGCGGCCTCGAGCGCACGCAGCGCTTGCAGCGGCGGCAGGTGGACGGGGCGTTGGGCGGGTTTGGCGGGGGATTTGGCCATGGCCGTCAAATTCTACTCACAATTGCCGCGGGTATCTTTCGTTGGCTTTGGTTTGCCGGAGGAACGACAATTCGGGCCATCATGACGACTACGACTTCAAACTTGTCTTCCGCGCCCTCGCAAGCGCGATTTGCCCCTGGTGCTGCTGCCGGCGCCCGCTGGCGCGTGCTGGCGGTATTCTCGCTGGGCTTCCTGGTGTCCTATCTGTTCCGCGGCGTCAACCTGGGCTTTGCGCCGAACCTGACGCGCGAGCTCGGGCTCAATGCCGGCGACCTGGGCCTGCTCACCAGCTTCTACTTCCTCGGCTTCGCCTGCGCCCAGTTGCCTGCGGGAATCCTGCTGGACCGCTACGGCCCGCGCCGCACCGAGGCCGTGATGCTGCTGGTGGCGGTGGCCGGTTCGATGGTGTTCGCGCTGGCGCCCGGCATGGGCGGGCTGGCCGCCGGCCGGCTGCTGATCGGGGTAGGCGTGTCGGTGTGCCTGGGCGCCACCATCCAGGCGCTGTCGATGTGGTTCCCGCTGTCGCGCATGCCCTTGCTCAACGGTGTGGTGATGGCCATCGGCGGCCTGGGCGCGGTGCTGGTCGGCGCGCCGCTGTCGTGGCTGCTGTCATTGACTGACTGGCGCACGGTCAGCATGGGGCTGACCTGCATATCGCTGGCGATGGCGGTGCTGCTGTGGTTCGGCGTGCCGGACAAGCCGCGCGCCGGCAAGGAAAGCCTGCGCGAACAACTGCGCGGCACGCGCCAGATCCTGGTCAGCGAACGTTTCTGGCGCGTGGTGCCGCTGACACTGCTCAACCAGGGCGTGTTCATGGCGGTGCAGACGCTATGGGTGGGTGCGTTCCTGCGCGACGTGCCCGGCTTCGATCCAGCCAGCAGCGCACAACTGGTCTCGGTGATCGGCTTCGCGATGATGGCCGGCTGCGTCGGCGCGGGCTGGGCCGCGCGCCACCTGGAGCGTATCGGCGTAAGCCTGTATGCCTTTGCCGGCACTGGCATGACCGCCTTTATCATGGTCCAGCTGCTGCTGATGGCGCAGGTCCCGCTGCCGCCGGTGCTGCTGTGGGTGGCTTATGGCGTGTTCGGCTCCAGCGGCATCCTGACCTATGCGGTGCTGGCGCGCAGCTTCCCGGATGCGCTGATCGGAAGGGCTACCACGGCGCTGACGCTGACCGTGTTCCTGTCGACCTTTGCCTGCCAGGTGGGTATCGGCTTCGTACTGGACCTGTGGCCCGTTATTGGTGGCCATTACCCGAAGGAGGCGCACCTGACGGCGTGGGCCGTGCTGGTGGCGCTGCAGGCGCTGGCGGCGGTGTGGTACGCGATGGGCGGGCGGCGCGCCCGCCGCGAGGCGGCTGCCGCCCGCTGAGCCGGTCGGCTAGAGAAAGACCGGACGGTCGTCCAGCTCGTTCGGGTTGTGCCCGCCGTCGGAGGGGAAGTGCGTGGCCAGCAGTGCATGGATGCTCGCCACGGTGGCCAGCACCGGCCGTACCGACAGGTCCTGTCTGAGTCCCAGCACCAGTTCGTCGCACAGCTCGCGCCAGGTGGCGGGCCCCACGCTGGCGTCGATGCCGCGGTCGGCGAGCAGCTCGACCGCATGGTCGGCCAGGTTGATATAGAGCAGCACGCCGGTATGGTCCGCGGTGTTCCAGACCTCGAGCGCGCCAAACAGGAAGCGGGCGCGCTCGCGCGGCGTGACGCCGGACCAGGCATCGCCCACCGGCAGGCTGGCTTCGATCACCACGCGGATCTCGCCGCGGTGGCTGGCTTCGCCGGCATGCACGGCTGCATGCAGCTGCTGCTGGGCTTCGGCTGGAAAGTGCTTGCGGGCTGCGCTGGCCGTGGTGGCGATATGGTGCAGGGCACGTCGGAGATTCGGCATTGTCTTCGTTCCTTGTGCTGTCACCAGTTGCCCGAGGCGCCGCCGCCGTCGAAGCCGCCGCCGCCCCCGCCACCAAAACCGCCGCCGCTGTCACCGCCCCCGCCAAATCCTCCGCCACCACCCCAGCCGCCGCGGCGGCGCCAGTCCTGCCCCATGGTGTAGCCGCCCAGTCCGCCGAGGCCGCCGGCGATCACGTCGCGCCCGCGCCGGGTGGTGACGATCTGCGGCCCGCGCCGGCGCAGGATGGCACTGAGGAAGAAGAACACGATGATCGCCAGCGGCAGCAGTGCCGGCAGCCACTCGGCCAGCGCGGACGATTGCTGCGCCTTGCGCTGCGGTGCCGCCAGGCCTTCCTTGTCGATGGTGGCCTGGATCGCCGAGATCCCCGCCGCCAGCCCGCCGTAGAAGTCGTTCTGGCGGAAGTGCGGGGCCATCACGTCCTGCAGGATGCGCCTGGACATGGCATCGGTCAGAGACCCTTGCACGCCGCGCCCGACCTCCAGCCGCATCTTGCGCAGCCCGGGCGGGTTGTCCTTGGCGATCAGCACGATCACGCCGTCGTCGATGCCCTTGCGCCCGGCGCGCCAGGCGTCGGCCACGCGGATGCTGTAGGCATCGATCGGCTCTGGATCGGTGGTGGGCACCATCAGCACGAAGATCTGGCTACCGCGCTGCTGCTCGTATTCCGCCAGCACGTTCTCGAGCGCGCCGCGCTGCTGCGGCGTCAGCGTGCCGGTCAGATCAGTCACGCGCTGGGTCAGCGGCGGCACCGCGACGAAGCCGTCTGCCGCCAGCGCCGGGCCGGCCAGCAATGCCGCCAGCCAGAGCAGGGCGGCCGCCAGCCAGGCGTGCCGCCAGGGCGAGCGCGGGGTGTGGCCCATGGAGTGGCCCGCCTCAGAATTTGACTGCGGGCGGCGTGGAGATGGCTTTCTCGTTGTCCACCGTGAACGACGGCTTGACCGGGTACTTGAAGATCATCGCCGTCAGGTTGGTCGGGAAGCTGCGCGCCAGCACGTTGTACTGCTGCACGGCGGCGATATAGCGCTGGCGGGCCACGGTGATGCGGTTCTCGGTGCCCTCGAGCTGCGATTGCAGGTCGCGGAACGAGGCGTCGGCCTTCAGTTGCGGGTAGTTCTCGGACACCGCCAGCAGGCGCGACAGCGCGCTGGACAGCTCGCCCTGGGCCTGCTGGAAGCGCTTGAAGGCTTCGGGGTCGTTCAGGGTCTCGGGCGAGACCTGGATGCTGGTGGCGGCGGCGCGCGCCTTGGTCACGGCCTCGAGGGTCTCACGCTCGTGCGTGGCGTAGCCCTTGACCGTGTTGACCAGGTTCGGGATCAGGTCGGCGCGGCGCTGGTACTGGTTGATGACTTCGCCCCAGGCTGCCTTGACCGCCTCGTCCTTGGCCTGGAAGTCGTTGTAGCCGCAGGCGGACAGCAGGCTGGCCATGACCGCCAGCAGCAGCCAGCGCAAGACCGGCATCGGCGAGCTGCCGGGCAAGGAGGGGGACGAAGAAGCGCGCATCGGAGACTCCGCGGGTTGGACGAAAACCCAAGTGTAGCGCACCGCCCTTGTCGCCAGAGGTGCAGGCGGCGCACTGGTGCGCCGCCTGCCTGGCAAGGCCTCAGCCCGCCGCGAACGCCTTGCGCGCGGCCTCGAGCGTGGCCGCCAGGATGGCGTCGTCATGCTGCGCCGAGACAAAGCCGGCCTCGAAGGCCGACGGCGCCAGGTAGACGCCGTGATCCAGCATGGCGTGGAAGAAGCGGTTGAAGCGCGCGGTGTCGCTCCTGGTCACTTCGGCGAAGCTGCCCGGCACGCCCTCGCGGAAGTAGATCCCGAACATGCCGCCGATGGCGTCCGCCGCGAACGGTACGCCCGCAGCCTTGGCGGCCTCGGCCAGGCCGTCGGCCAGCTTGCGGGTCTGGCTGGCCAGGCGGTCATAGAAGCCGGGAGCCTGGATCAGCTTGAGCGTGGCCAGGCCCGCGGCCACCGCCAGCGGGTTGCCCGACAGCGTGCCGGCCTGGTAGACGCCGCCCAGCGGCGCCAGCCTGGCCATGATGTCGCGGCGCCCGCCGAAGGCCGCCGCCGGCATGCCGCCGCCGATCACCTTGCCCAGGCAGGTCAGGTCGGGCCGGATGCCGTAGTGCGCCTGCGCGCCGCCCAGCGCCACGCGGAAGCCGGTCATGACCTCGTCCAGGATCAGCACTGCGCCGTCGCGGGTGCAAAGCTCGCGCATGGCCTTCAGGAAGGCATCGCTGGCGCGCACCAGGTTCATGTTGCCGGCCACCGGCTCGACGATCACCGCGGCGATCTCGCCGGCATGCCTGGCGAAGGCCTGTTCCAGCTGCTCGACGTTGTTGTACTCCAGCACCATGGTGTGGCGCGTTACGTCGGCCGGTACGCCGGCCGACGACGGCGCGTTCTGGGTGGTGTCGGCAAAGGTCAGCAGGCCGGAGCCGGCCTTGACCAGCAGGCTGTCGGCGTGGCCGTGGTAGCAGCCTTCGAACTTGATGATCAGGTCGCGCCCGGTGAAGCCGCGCGCCAGCCGCAGTGCGCTCATGGTGGCTTCGGTGCCGGAGGAGACCAGCCGCACCTGCTCGATCGACGGCACCAGCTTGCAGATTTCCTCGGCCATGGTGATCTCGGCCTCGGTCGGGGCGCCGAACGAGAAGCTGTGCGCAGCGGTTTCCTGTACCGCACGCACCACTTCGGGGTGGGCGTGGCCCACGATCATCGGGCCCCAGGAGCCGATGTAGTCGATATAGCGCTGCCCGTCGGCGTCCCACATATAGGCGCCTTCGGCACGCGTGATGAAGCGCGGCGTGCCGCCCACCGAGCGGAAGGCGCGCACGGGCGAGTTGACGCCCCCGGGAATGGTCTGTTGGGCGCGGTCGAAGAGCTGCTGATTACGGGACATGGCGTTGAGGTGAGGACAAGGACTGCTGGGATCGTGTGCGGCGGCCCGGGACTTATCGTTGACATGCGGCAAAAACAGCGGAAATTCGCTGCAATTACCGGCCAATCAGGCGCTAACAGGGCGCTAACATGCGCGAACACGGCGGATCTGGCACGATTCTGGCGGCCGCCGGCTGGCGCCGGCGGCACGGTTTCGGTACCATCTGCGCTGGATTTTAATGGAGAGTGGCCAGAGCCTGTTATGGAATACAAGACTTGGATGTGCCTGATCTGCGGCTGGATCTACGATGAAGCCGCAGGCGCGCCGGAAGACGGCATCGCCCCCGGAACCCGGTGGGAAGACGTGCCGATCAACTGGACCTGCCCGGAATGCGGTGCGCGCAAGGAAGATTTCGAGATGGTCGCCATCTGAGGCGACGTCCCCAGAACAACAATAACCGGGCGCGCGTCGCGCCGATGCGACAAAACGCTGGCTGGCCGCGGCCGGCCCCGATTGACGGCCCCCCGGCGTCTTGTCACACTCTGTTGCAAAATGACTGCCCGTCCCTCTGCCGCTGGTGGGGAGGACGGTAGGCAGGTGCGGGTTCCACGCACCGCCACTGCCGGGCACAGCCCGGCCTTGGAAGGGAAACAAGAATTGTCGGGGGTCCGTCGGGGCGCGCATGGGTCGCGCTGCTCCGCGCGGGTGTTCTCTAGTGCTTGCCGGCGCTCCGCAAGGGGCAGCTGGTCGCGGGAACAACAATGCGGGTCGCTCAAACAGAAGAAAACCAGCGGGTCAATACCGCCGGCGCCCAGGGTCTGGCGCCTGGCGTTTCCATTCCGGACACCACGGCGCAGCCGCGCCGCAAGGTGCTGGTCATCGATGATTCCAGCACCATCCGCCGCACCGCGGAGATCTTCCTGTCGCAGGCGGGATACCAGGTGGTGCTGGCCGAAGACGGCTTCGAGGCGCTCGCCAAGGTGGGCGAGCTGCACCCGGACCTGGTCTTTTGCGACATCCTGATGCCCCGCCTGGACGGGTACCAGACCTGCTCCCTGATCAAGAAGAGTCCGCGCTTTCACGCCATCCCCGTGATCATGCTGTCCTCGCGCGACGGCGTGTTCGACCGCTCGCGCGGCCGCCTGGTCGGCGCGCACGACCATCTTGCCAAGCCTTTTACCCGCGAAGCGCTGCTGCACGCCGTGCAGGCCTGCCTGCCATGCCAGGCCGCGGGCCACGTGCTGCCTGCCTGACGCGCATGCACGCGACGCCATGTACGAATCGAAGGAAAACCTCATGACTGCCATCAACAAGATCCTGATCGTCGACGACTCCCCCACCGAAGCCCTGTTCATGTCCGACCTGCTCGGCAAGCGCGGCTTCAAGGTCTCGGTTGCCAGCAACAGCGACCAGGCCTTCGCGCGCCTGCAGGCCGAGAGCTTCGACCTGATCCTGATGGACGTGGTGATGCCTGGCCAGAACGGCTACCAGGCCACCCGCGCGATCAAGCGCGACGACCGCTTCAAGGACATCCCGGTGATCATGTGCACCAGCAAGGGCCTGGACACCGACCGCATCTGGGGCATGCGCCAGGGCGCGTCGGACTACATCGTCAAGCCCGTCGACGGCGAAGAGCTGCTGGGCAAGATTGCCGCGCTGGCGCACTGAGCTGCCAGCGCAGGCCGTACGGGAAGCCACTGCCACCTGTTCCGGGGACCGCCAGATGAACGCGCCACGCCAAGACCTCCGCGCCCGCCAGACTCGCCTGCAGGACTACCAGGCCATGCTGGCCCGGCGCCTGCGCGAGGCGCGCAGCCTGCCCGCGGCCGACAGCTACCTGGCGCTGCAGGTGGGCGCGCGCAACTGGCTGCTGCCGCTGGCCGATACCGGCGAAGTGCTCGACATGCGCCCGCCCAGCCCGGTGCCGCTGACGCAGCCGTGGTACAGCGGCCTGGTCAATGCGCGCGGCAGCCTGCTAGGCGTGATTGATTTCAGCCTGTTCTGCGGCGGCGCGCCAACGCCACTGCAGCCCGGCAGCAAGATCGTGGTGCTGTCGCGCCAGGTGGAGCGCGCCTGCGCGATCCTGGCCACGCGCGTGGCGGGTTTGCGCCATGCCGCCGACCTGAGCCTGCCGCACGGCGATGCGGCGCCGCCGCCGGCCGGCACGCCGGCATGGGAAGGGCAACGCTTTGCCGACCGCGACGGGCGTGACTGGCAGGTGCTGGACGTGCGCGCGCTGCTGGACGCGCCGGCCTTCCTGCAGGTGGGACGGGTTACGGCCTGAGGCCTGAGGCCCGCCACCGCGCCGCCAATAACAAGAAACAAGAATGACGCGCAGGCCACTGCCTGCCGCACCCGGCACGAGCCGCCGGGCATGACAACGATTAAATGGAAGAGGGTGCCATGGGTTTCAAGAAATTCAGCCTGGGCCGGCGCACGCCGGCAGCCGAAGCAGCCACCGGCCTGGCGGGCGGGCCCGGCATGGCCTATGCCGGCGGCCCGGAACCCGCACCGGCACCCCCATCCGCCGACGGCCTGGGCGCCACGCCAATGGAGCATGTCACGCGCTGGCTTGGGCGCATGCCGTTCTCGTCGCAGCAGCGGCTGCTGACGGTGGGCGTGGTGGTGTCGCTGGTGGCGCTGCTGGGCTCGGTGTACCTGGACAACCGCATCGCCAACAACGCCGCCGCGCAGATCGAGATCGCCGGCGACATGCTGATGCACTCGCAGCGCCTGGGCAAGGCGGTGCCGGTGGCGCTGCTGGGCAATGCGCAGGCCTTCACGCAGCTGCGCCAGTCGAAAGACGCGCTGGCGGGCGACCTGAAGGCGCTGCAGGAAGGCAGCGACGAGAAGCGCGTGCGCGCCACCACCGGCGCGGCCGAACCGCTGCTCGAGACCGCGATGCAATCGTGGAAGCGCTCCGAGAAAAGCGCCGCCGACGTGCTGGCGCAGCAGCCGGTGCTGAACACCATTGGCCAGACGCTGCAGATCTTCAATGCTTCCAACCCCGAGCTGCTGGAATCCGCCGAACAGGTCGCGGCAATCAAGCTGCAGTCCGGCGCCAACGCGCGCGAGGTGGCGGCGTCGGCGCAGCTGGTGATGCTGACGCAGCGCCTGGGCAAGAACCTGAACGAGTTCCTGGCCGGCGAAGGCGTCAACCCCGAAACCGCGTTCCTGCTGGGCAAGGACACCAACACCTTCCGCGAATCGCTGGACGGCCTGCTCAACGGCAGCGAGGCGCTGCGCCTGTCGGCGGCCGCCGACGAAGAAACGCGCGGCTACCTGAAGCAGCTGTCGCAGCGCTTTGAAGCGGTGCAGAAGACCACGCAGACAATCCTGCAGAACCTGCCCGGCCTGATTGCCGCCAAGCGCGCGCAGCAGCAGATCTTCAACGACAACGAGGCGCTGCGCGGCGAACTCTCGGCGCTGCAGCGCGCCTACGCGCAATCGGCGCGCGTGCGCCCGGTGACGCTGGGCGCGACCGTGGTGTCGGCGGCCATGACGCTGCTGTGCCTGGTAGGCCTGGCGGCGCTGTACCTGCGCGACTCACGCGTGCGCGCGCTGGAAGCCGAGGCGCGCGAGCGCGAGGCCGAGTCCCGCCGGCTGGACGAAAAGCGCAACAACGACAATACCCAGAAGGCGATTCTGCAGCTGATGAACGAACTGCAGGACATCGCCGACGGCGACCTGACGCGCCAGGCCACGGTGACCGAGGACATCACCGGCGCCATTGCCGACTCGGTCAATTACACCGTGGAAGAACTGCGCGAGCTGGTCGGCCGGGTGCAGCAGACCGCCGGCGAGGTGACGCAGGCCTCGGGGCAGGTGCAGTCCACCTCGACCCAGCTGGTGTCGACCACCGAAGAGCAGTCGCGCCAGATCCGCCAGACCGGCGAATCGGTGGTGGAGATGGCCGACCGCATCACGCAGGTGTCGCGCGGCGCGGCCGAGTCCGCCAACGTGGCGCGTGCCTCGCTGTCTGCCGCGGAGCAGGGCCAGCAGGCGGTGCAGAACGCCATCACCGGCATGAACGACATCCGCGAGCAGATCCAGGAAACCTCCAAGCGCATCAAGCGCCTGGGCGAGTCGTCGCAGGAGATCGGTGAAATCGTCGAGCTGATCTCGGACATTACCGAGCAGACCAACGTGCTGGCACTGAACGCCGCCATTCAGGCCGCGTCCGCGGGCGAGGCCGGGCGCGGCTTCTCGGTGGTGGCCGAAGAAGTGCAGCGGCTGGCCGAACGCTCCGGCGAGGCCACCAAGCAGATCGGCGCGCTGATCCGCACCATCCAGACCGATACCCAGGACGCGGTGCACGCCATGGAGCGCAGCACGCAGGGCGTGGTCGAAGGGGCGCGGCTGTCGGACAACGCCGGCGCCGCACTGGTCGAGATCGGGCGCGTGTCGCGCCAGCTGGCCGAGCTGATCGAGCAGATCTCGCAGTCCACCTCGCACGAGGCCGACCTGGCCACCACCGTGGCCCGCCATATCGAACGCATCCTGCAGGTCACCGAGCAGACCACCACCGGCACGCGCCAGACTGCGCAGTCGGTGCGCCAGCTGACGCTGCTGACCGAAGAGCTGCGCAACTCCGTGTCGCGATTCAAGATCGCCTGAGTGGCCGGATGACGCCTGCGACCGCTTCCGCGCACCGCGGCCTTACCAGGCTTAGCGGCCACGCGCTCCATGCCAACTCCGCGCCTGCCGCCTGTTGCGGCAGGTTGCCCGCGGCCGCCCTCCGGGCGCCGCACTGGAAGCCGTCATGTCCCTGAATTTCCCTGTCCCGCGCGATGGCGCCGCAGCCGGCGCACCGGCTGAAGCCAGCGCCGTGCCCGAGCCGGCTCCGGCGCCGCCATCCGCCAGCGCACCTGCTGTTTCCGACCCAGGCGCCCCCGCGCGCGACCTGTCCGGGCTGGCGTGGCTTGCGCCCAGCCTGCGCAGCGCGCTCGAAGACGCCGCCGCCGAGCTTGGCCACTATGTCGACGAGGTCCGCCAGGCGCCCGAAGCGCTGGGCGCGCGCGACACCACCTCGCTGCGGCTGGCCGGCCAGCACCTGCACCAGGCCGCCGGCGCGGTGCATATCGTCGGGCTGCACGGCACCGATCCGTATTGCCAGGCCCTGCGCCGCCTGCTCGAAGCCATCGACGCCGGCACCGTTGCCGCCGGCCCCGAGGCGCTGGCGGTATTCCGCGCCGGCGTGCAGGCATTGGCCGAGTATGTCGACGACCTGATGGCCGGTGACGATGAAGCGCCGCTGCGCCTGTTCCAGCCCTACGCGGGCGTGCTGGCGCGCCTGGGCGAAGAGCGCGTGCATCCGGCCGACCTGTGGCTCGATGAGCTGCAGATGCTGCCCGGCATGCTGCTGCCGGCGAAGGGCCCGGCGCCGGTCATGCGTGCGCGCCAGCAGTTTGAATCGGCCTTGCTCAAGGCATTGCGCCTGCCTGCGCCGTGCACCGACGCGGCGCTGCTGCGCGAAGCCTGGCTGCCGCTGTGCGCTGCGCTGGACGAGGTGCGCGCCAATGAGCAGGAGGCGCGCCGCGCGGCGGATCATCCGGATCGCGGGGTCTGGCATGTGCTGGGGCTGGTGTTCCGCGCGCTGGGCCTTGGCCTGTTGCCTTCCGACCTGCTGGCCAAGCGCTTTGCCGGCCGCGCCAACCTGCTGCTGCGCCAGTACCTGCAGGGCCATGTGCGCGTGCCGCAGGCGCTGCTCAACGACGCGGTGTTCCTGCTGGTCTGCACCGGCCTGGCCCGCGACGGGGCCGGTGACGACGATGGCGTGGCTGAGCCGCGTGCCGCGTTGCGTGCCGATATTGCGCGCACGCTCGCGGCATTCCGCCTCGACCCCGCGCACGCGCTTGCCAATGCGGACTTCCGCCAGCGCTATTACGGCTGGCTCGACCCGATCGACACGCGCAACCTGCAGCAGGCCGCCGCTGGGCTCGAGCACGCCGCCGCGGGCGAGCCGGCCGGCTGGGAAACCGCGCTGGCCGCGCTGGCCGAAGCCGCGCAGCCGCTCGGGCAGCCGGCGCTGCAGCGCTGCCTGGCGCAGGCGGCCATGCACGGCGGGCAGCACCACCGCGGCGAGGCGCTGGGCGCCGCCGGCATCGCGTTGTTCCTGGCGCGCGCGCTGGCGCTGCCGTGGCGCGTGCACGGGCAATCCGCCCATCCGGCGGCGGCGCGTTTTGCCGCGCAGTGCGAGGCGCTGGCGACATGCCTGGCCGATCCCGCCGCGAGCGCGCCCGCGTGGCTTGCGGGCATGGTCGACGAGGCGCGCGCCCAGGCGCTGCGCAGCGAGGCCGTGACGCAGCTGCGGGCGCAGCTGGACAGCGGTGAATCGTGGCTGGACAGCTTCGACCGCAACGCGGCCCGCGCCGAAGGCGCAGGCCACTTGCGCGATGCCTGCCAGGCCTTCGCCGCGCTTGGCGCCACGCTGGCGCAATTGCAGTCGTCCGCCGCGCTGCCTGCAGCGCTGGTGGACGATGCCGCGCAGGCCGCCGCCGCGGTGCAGTCCGTCAATGCGCGGCTGGCCGTTTCGGGCGAACTCGCTGATGCCAGTGCGCGCGCCGCGCTGCTGGGCGAGGTCGCAGCCGAGCTGGGCGCGGTCCATGCCTTTGCCGATGCGCTGGAATTCGGCCGCGTGCGTCGGGCCGATACGCTTGCCGAGGCCGGCGAGCCCGATGCGCCGCGCGCTGCGCAGCATCCGCTGGCCGCCGCGCGCGCCGCCGCGGCCGAGGCGATCCAGGCTGGCCCCGTTCCCGATGCGCCGCCAGTGCAGCGCCTGCGTGCCGCGCTGCAGGCGCTGGCCGACCAGGCCACCATCGATGACGATGCCGCGCTGCGCCGCCAGGCCGCCGAAGCCACCATGCAATGCAATGCCTGGCTGGCCGGCAGCGATGATGCGGCCGGCAGGCTGGCACTGGCACTGGCCGAGCCGGCACGGGCTGCGGCACCCGCAGCCGCGCCGCCCGCGGCGCAAGGCCTGCCGGCTGACGGCGACAAGTCGGCGCTGGACGCCGAACTGCTCGACATCTTCCTGAACGAAGCCGACGAGGTCCTGGGCGGCATCGCCGGCGACCTCGGCTCGGGCGTTGAGGCGCTGCACGATGCCGATACCCTCAGCCGCGTGCGGCGCGCCTTTCACACGCTCAAGGGCTCCAGCCGCATGGTCGGCCTGCATCGCTATGGCGAAGCGGCGTGGGCGGTCGAGCAGGTCATGAACCTGTGGATTGCCGAAGCGCGCGAGCCGGTGCCCGCGCTGCTGGCGCTGCTGCGCCGCGCCCATGCCGAGTTGTCGGCATGGGCGGCACAGCTGCATCGCGATGCGGCAACCTGGCACGACATCGCGCCGCTGGTGGCAGCCGCCGAAGCGGTGCGCGACCCGGGCGCCGCGCAGGCCGCGGATGAACTGCCAGTACTGCCCGGCGCGGCTGCGGAAGCGCCGCCCGGGCCGGCCGTCGACGCCGCCGGTCACACCGGCGCCGATGCGGTCGGGCACGGCGAAGACAATGTGATCCCGTTCCGCCTGTCCGGCGGCCTGTCGGGCGAGGACGACCACTACAAGGTGATCGGGCCGGTGCGCATCGGCCTGGCGCTCTACAACGTCTACCTGCAGGAGGCCGATGACCTGCTGCGCCAGTTCGCCACCGACATCTCCGAATGGCGGCATGAAGGCCATCCGTGCCCGAGCGAGCTGGGGCTGCGCGTTGCCCACACGCTCCAGGGCAGTGCGTCCACCGTCGGCCTGGAACCCGTGCGTGAGATCGCCGAGGCGCTGGAGGCCCTGCTGCTGCAGCTGGGCTCGCACCCGGTGGCGATGCACCCGGGCGATTTCCGCCTGCTGGAGCAGGCGGTCGAGCGCCTGCGCGGCATGCTGCACCAGTTTGCCGCGGGCGTCTGGCCGGATGCCGATGCCGGCCTGCGCCGCAGCCTGGTTGAGTTTGGCGAGCGCGCGCTGCTGCGTCCGCGCGTGGCGGTGCCCGCGCCGCAGGCGCCGGCCGAGCCGGACGGTTCGGTGGCGCAGCTGCTGGGCCAGTTGCCGCCCGCGCAGGAAGACCAGCCGGAGCCGCCGGCAGTGCCGCATGACGCGGTGGTTATCGCGCTGCCGACCCCGCACCGGGCGCCCGCTGCGCCGGTAGCGGACGAGGGCGCCGCGCCGGATCCCGCGCTGGTCCAGATCTTCCTGGAAGAGGCACAAGGCACGCTGCCCGAGCTGGGCAAGCTGCTGCGCGGCTGGGAAGCCGCCCCGGAAGACTCGCGCCACGGCGGCCTGGTGCTGCGCGCGCTGCATACGCTCAAGGGCAGTGCGCGCATGGCGGGTGCCATGGCGCTGGGCCAGGCCGCGCATGAAATGGAGACGCTGCTCGACGCCAGCCTGCGCGGGCAGGGGCAGCAGGCCGTCGGGCCAAAGCTGTTCGAGCGGCTCTATGCCTGGTACGACCGCATCCTGGCGCATGTCGAGGCGCTGCCGACTGGCCGCCTGCTGCCCGCGGACGATCCGGACGTGGTCAATGGCCTGGCCGAGGTGCCCGAGCAAGCGCAGGCCGATGCGCCGCTGCCGCAGGCGGATACCGTCGTCGAGGCGGTGCCCGCCGCCAGCCTGCCCGCCATGCCGGGGCCGGCAGACGTGATGGTGGCGATGCCGCCGGCCGTGCCCGCCGAGCCGCAACGCGCGCTGGTGCGCGTGCAGGCGCGCGCGCTCGACACGCTGATCAACGAAGCCGGCGAAGTCGGCGCCACGCGCGCGCGCCTGGACAGCGAACTGGAGGCGATGCGCGCCTACCTGGGCGAACTGAATGACAACGTCGCGCGCCTGCGCGGGCAGTTGCGTGAAATCGAGATCCAGGCCGAATCGCAGATGGCGTCGCGCATTGCCGACGCGCAGCACAAGCAGGAATTCGACCCGCTTGAGTTCGACCGCTTCACGCGCTTCCAGGAGTTGACGCGGATGATGGCCGAGTCGGTCAACGACGTGGCCACCGTCGAGCAGAACCTGCAGCGCGGCTTTGACCGCGCCGCCGGCGACCTGGCGGCGCAGGCGCGCCTGACGCGCGGCTTGCAGCGCGGGCTGATGCAGGCGCGCATGGTGCAGTTCGACGCGCTGGCCGAGCGCCTCTACCGCGTGGCACGCCAGGCCGCGGCCGAGACCGGCAAGGAAGTGCGCCTGCTGATCAAGGGCGGCACCGTGGAAATCGACCGCTCGGTGCTGGACCGCATGGCCGGCCCGATCGAGCACCTGATCCGCAACGCGGTGGTGCACGGCATCGAGGCCGCCGCGCCGCGCCGCGCCGCGGGCAAGGCCGCCACTGGTGCGCTGACGCTGGAGGTGCAGCAGGAAGGCAACGAGGTGGTGCTGCATTTCGTCGATGACGGCGGCGGGCTGGACCTGGAGCGCATCCGCGCGCGCGCGGTCGAGCGCCGCCTGCTGGCGCCGGACGACGACGCCAGCGAAGCGCGCCTGACCGAGCTGATCTTTGCGCCGGGCTTCTCCACCGCCGACGCGGTGTCGGAGCTGGCCGGCCGCGGCGTGGGCATGGACGTGGTGCGCGCCGAGACCGTGGCGCTGGGCGGACGCATCACGCTGGAGTCTAAGCCCGGGCAGGGCACCACCTTCACGGTGCACCTGCCGCTGACCACGGCGATCACGCAGGTGCTGGTGATCTCGCTGGGCGCGCGGCGCTATGCCGTTCCCAGCGGCATGATCGACCAAGTCCAGCAGCTGCGCGCCCCGGCACTGCTGGATGCCTACAACCAGGGCCGCCTCACTGTGGCCGGCGCCGAGGTGCCGTTCTTCTACTTCGGCGCGCTGCTGGAGGAAGGCAACGCGGTCGCGGCCGGGCGCAAGTATTCGCCGGTGGTGCTGGTGCGCAGCGGCGCCGAGCGCGTGGCGGTGCATGTTGACGATGTGGTCGGCAACCGCGAAGTGGTGGTCAAGCATATCGGCCCGCACCTGGCACGCCTGGAAGGCATTGCCGGCGCGACCACGCTGGGCGATGGCGAGATCGTGCTGATCTACAACCCGGTGGTGCTGGCGCAGCGCTTGGTGCGCGAACGCGGCCAGCCGGTGCCGCAGGCCTTGCCGCAGACGCCTGCCGTGCAGGCGCGGATGGGCGCGGTTGCGGAACTGGCGAGCGACGGCACCACCGAGCCGGTGCGCGGCCTGGCGGTGCAGCCGACCGTGATGGTGGTGGATGACTCGCTGACCGTGCGCAAGGCCACCCAGCGCCTGCTGAGCCGCGCCGGCTACCAGGTGGTGCTGGCGCGCGACGGTGTGGATGCGCTCAAGCAACTGCAGGATGTCATGCCGGACGCGATGCTGGTCGACATCGAGATGCCGCACATGGACGGCTTCGACCTGACCCGCAACGTGCGCTCCGACGCGCGCACCGCGCATATGCCGCTGGTGATGATCACCTCGCGCACGGCCGACAAGCACCGCCGCTATGCCGAGGAGATCGGCGTCAACGTGTACCTGGGCAAGCCTTACAACGAGGATGAGCTGCTGGGCACGCTGCATCGGTTGCTGGGTGAACGGGCGGCCGGTACGGCGGGGTCGGTGGGGCAGATGCTGGGGGATGGCCAGGCGGACTGACGGTTTGCTCCCCTCTCCCGCTTGCGGGAGAGGGGAGCACCCAATCGGTAAGCGGATGCTGTGCGGAAGCCTGCCAATGACTTCCAAGACAAAAAGGCTCGACATCGCAAGATGCCGAGCCTTTTTTCCTCCTCCACGGGCGCGCCGCACGGCGCGCCGTTCCAGCTGACTACCAGCGCATCTGCGCGTTCTTGCCGCCGGTGCTGACCGTGGCAGTCTTGGTCCGGCCCTGGTAAGTCGCCCGCACGTTGTACGTGCCCGACGGCGCCTTCACCAGGCAGCGCGGACCGTCGGCGACAAAGCTGGCGACTTCCTTGCCGCCGCGCATCAGCTTGACGTCCACGTCGGACAGGTACTCGCCGCGCGCGCCCTGCGTGAACAGCAGGCTCATGTTGTACTTGCGCGCCTCCGATTGCAGCGCGACCTGCTCGTCTTCGGCGACACCGCCGCAGATATAGGCGACCGAGCCGGCCGTACGCTGGACCATCGCATCACGCGGCGGCGGCGGGGGCGGCGTGGTCAGCGGCGGGCGTGGCTGCGCGGGCGCTGCCATCGGCGCTGGCGCCGGCGCGGCTGGTGGCGTGCCGGTGGGCGCGGGTGCCGGGGATGCCGTCGGCGGCGGTGCTGCCGTGGCAGGCGCAGCTATGCCCGGCGCGGGTTGTGTGGCAGGGGGCATGGTGTCGGCCGGCGGCGCGGCCGGCATCGTGGCACCCGGGGTCGGCGCCATGGTGCCGGCCGGAGTAGCGGGTGCCGGGGCGGCAGGCGCAGGGTTGGCCTCCACCACCGGCGCCTGCGCATGGCTGGCCGCTGGCACCAGGGCGAGCAGTGCGACCACGCCGGCGCTGAGCGCGATCACCAGGCGCTTGACGCGCGAGCGGCGTGCCAGGCGCGCTTCGACAAGTTCCAGCGAACGGGTAGGGGCAAACGGGGGCAGGTGCAGCATCGTGGCCTCCTTGGGCGAGCTTCGGAATCAGATGCCCCGGAGGACCCCGTGGGATCACTCCGGGTCTCTCTTTTCCATCCTAGGGCCCAAGGGTGGGCGACACTGCCGGGCTTGGTCCTACATCCGCGTCAGCCGACGGCGCATTGTGGCCCGCAGGCGGCGTGTGAGCGACTTCGCAGGTGCAGGAAGAAAAACGGCCCTGCCCGCAAAGGGAAGGGCCGTTGACGGCGTCTGATCCTGGCGGACGGGCTATTTCCGGCTCACCAGCCGCTTGGGCACCGAAAGCGTCAGCGCCGCGCCCACCACCAGGCAGGCGGTCAGCAGGTACATGCCCGAATCGGTGCTGTGGGTCAGGTCCTTGAGCCAGCCCACTGCATAGGGGCTGAGGAAGCCCGCAAGGTTGCCCAGCGAGTTGATCAGCGCGATGCCCGCGGCCGCGCCAGTGCCGGCCAGGAAGGAAGTCGGCAGGCTCCAGAACAGCGGCAGCGTGGTCAGGATGCCGATGGTGGCCAGCGTCAGCGCCACCATTGCCAGCGTGGTGTCGCTATGCCATTGCACCGACAGCAGCAGGCCCAGCGAACCGGCCAGCGCGGGCAGCGCGATATGCCAGCGGCGCTCGCCGCTGCGGTCTGCGCTGTAGGCCACCAGCACCATGCCGACCACTGCGCAGCCATAGGGGATGGCGGTCAGCAGGCCGATATCGAGCGCGCCCTTGACGCCGGTCTGCTTGATGATGGTCGGCAGCCAGAAGCTGACGCCGTACAGGCCCATCACGAAGCAGAAGTAGATCGCGCTCATCAGCCAGACGCGCGGGCTGGACATCACGGTGCGGATCGGCGGGTCTTCCTTGTGCGCATCCTCGCTGGCGATATTGCGCTCCAGCAGCGCCTTCTCTTCCGGCGACAGCCACTTGGCGTGGGCGATGCGGTCGTCCAGGTAGGCCAGCACCCACAGCCCCACCAGGATCGACGGAATGCCCTCGAGCAGGAACATCCACTGCCAGCCGGACCAGCCGTTGTGGCCGTGGAAGGACTGCATGATCCAGCCCGACAGCGGCCCGCCGATCACGCCTGCCAGCGCGACCGCGGTCATGAAGTAGGTGGTGGTGCGCCCGCGCCGGTTGGCCGGGTACCAGTAGGTCAGGTACAGGATGATGCCGGGGAAGAAGCCGGCCTCGGCAATGCCCAGCAGGAAGCGCAGCACGTAGAACATGGTCGGCGTGGTGACGAACATCATCGCCGCCGAGATCGCGCCCCAGGTGATCATGATGCGCGCGATCCAGATGCGCGCGCCCACCTTGTGCAGGATCACGTTGCTGGGCACTTCGAACAGGAAGTAGCCGATAAAGAAGATGCCGGCGCCCAAGCCATAGATGGTCTCGCTGAACTGCAGGTCGTTGAGCATCTGCAGCTTGGCAAAGCCCACGTTGACGCGGTCCAGGTAGGCCACCACGTAGCACAGCAAGAGGAAGGGCACCAGGCGCCAACTGACCTTGCGGTAGGTGGCGTCTTCAAAGGCGGCGTCGCTGATGCCGGGGTTTACTGCGGTTGTTGTCATGCTGTCTCCTGAGGATATGGCGCTTCTGTATGATGCGTTTACAGCTACGACTAACGGGGAAGGCAGGTGGCCGGCACCGGCTCAGACGCAGCGGCCGCCGTCCACTTCGATGCAGGTGCCGGTGATAAAGGCAGCTTCGTCCGAGGCCAGGTACAGGCAGGCGTTGGCCACGTCCTGCGGGGTCGACATGCGGCCCATCGGGATGGTGGCAAGGAATCTGGCGCGGTTCTCGGGCGTATCGGGCATGCCCATGAATTCTTCGAGCAGGGCGGTGGCGCCGATCACGGGGTTGACGCAGTTGACGCGGATATTGTCCTTGCCGAGTTCCGCGGCCATGGCCTTGCTGGCGGTGATCACCGCGCCCTTGCTGCCGTTGTACCAGACCAGGCCCGGGCGCGGCCGGATGCCGGCGGTGGAGGCAATATTGACGAACACGCCGCCGCCGCGCTGGCGGAAATGCGGGATAAAGGTGCGCGCCGACCAGTAGATGCTCTTGACGTTGACGGCGTAGACGCGGTCGAACTCCTCTTCGGTGACTTCGAGGATGGGCTTGTTGCGATGGGTCGTGCCGGCGTTGTTGACCACGATATGGACGTCGCCGAAGGTGGCCAGCGCGGCTTCGCGCATGGCCTCGGTGCCGGCTTCGCGCGAAACGTCGGCGCGCACCGCGCGGGCCCGGCCGCCGGCGTCGCGGATCGCGGCGGCGACGCGTTCGGCGGCTTCCTCGCGCAGGTCGGCGACCACCACGTTGGCGCCTTCGCGCGCAAAGGTGTGGGCAATGCCTTCGCCGAACCCGGAACCGCCGCCGGTGATGATCGCTACCTTGTTGGCCAGTCTCATGGCTTGTCTCCTGGTGTCGTGGTTATGTTCTGGTGTTCCGTGCTGCGGGGTACTCAATGCCTAGTGCGAGAACGGCCCCCGCCCGCGCAGGGCATTGGCAACCATCATCAGTGCCAGCAGGAAGGGCAGTGCCACATACAGGCACCAGTGCACGCGGTCGCCGACGACGTCGCCCCACTTGCGCTTGAAGACCTGCAGCCGCGGCATGCCGGAAGGATTGGTGGCGCGCTTGTTCCGGACATGCCATGCCATCCAGAAAAAGAAGATGGCAAAGGCGACGGACAGGAAATTGATGTTACCCATGTTGGATGGCGATGGTTTTCAGGGTGGTGAATCCGTACAGGGCCTCGAAGCCCTTCTCGCGGCCGTAGCCAGACTGGCCGGTGCCGCCGAAGGGCAGTTCAACGCCGCCGCCGGCACCGTAGTTGTTGATAAAGACCTGGCCCGCGCGCAGCTTGTGCGCCAGGCGCAGCTGGCGCCCGCCGTCGCGGGTCCAGACGCCGGCCACGAGCCCGTAGGGCGTGCCGTTGGCCAGTGCGATGGCTTCGGCCTCGGTGTCGAACGGCATCGCCGCCAGCAGCGGGCCGAACACTTCTTCCTGCGCCAGCCGGTGCGCCGGCGGCACGTCGCGGAACAGCATCGGCACCTGGTAGTAGCCGGCCTCGGGCGCGTCGGCCACGATCTGGCCTTGCGCCATCACGGCCACGCCGGCGTGCTGCGCATCCGAGACAAAGTCCCACACGCGCTGCTGCTGCTTGCGGCTGATCAGTGGCCCGCATTCCAGGTCCAGCTCGGACGGGCCTACGCGCAGCGACTCGAACACCGACGCCAGCCGGTCGAGCAGCGCGTCATAGACCGGCCGCTCCACCAGCAGGCGGCTGCCGGCCGAGCAGGTCTGGCCGGCATTCTGCACGATGCCGTTGACCACCACCGGCACCAGCGTATCCAGGTCGGCATCGGCAAAGACGATCTGCGGCGACTTGCCGCCCAGCTCCAGCGTGACCGGCACGTGGTTCTCGGCGGCCAGCTGGGCCACCTGCTTGCCGGTCTGGGGCGAGCCGGTGAACGAGATATGGTTGATGCCCGGGTGGCGCGCCAGCGCGGCGCCGGCTTCATGGCCGTAGCCGGTGATGATATTGAGCGCGCCTTCGGGCAGGCCGGCATCGGCGGCGATCTCGGCCACGCGCAGCAGCGACAGGCAGGCGTCCTCGGCCGGCTTGACCACGCAGGCATTGCCGGTGGCCAGCGCCGCGCCCACGCTGCGCCCGAAGATCTGCAGCGGGTAGTTCCACGGGATGATGTGGCCGGTCACGCCGTGCGGCTCGCGCACGGTCAGCACGGTGTAGCCGGGGTTGTAGGGGATGGTCTGGCCGTGCAGCTTGTCCACCGCGCCGGCGTAGAACTCGAAATAGCGGGCCACGGCGCGGGCATCGGCGCGCGCCTGGCGCAGCGGCTTGCCGGTGTCGCGGGCCTCGAGCGCGGCCAGTTCGTCCTCGTGCGCGATCAGCGCCACGGCGACGCGGTTGAGCAGGCGCACCCGCTCCGCTGGCGCCATCTGGCCCCAGGCGCCTTCGGCGGCCTGGCGGGCCGCATGGACGGCGACGTTGATATCGGTGGCGTTGCCGCGTGCGATCTCGGCGAACGGCTCGCCGTTGGACGGATCGAAGACCTTGATGCGCAGGCCGTTGTCGGGCGCGATCAGGCGGTTGGCGACGAAGTGCTGGGCGTGCATGGGTGGCTCCGGGGCAGCGGGTGCAACAGGGGGCAGCACGGCGGCTGCGCTTTTCAGTGACGGCTGAAGAATGCGCCATTATCGCCGACACTGGCCAGCGTGCAATGCGCCGTGCCTGGCCCAGCTGTCAGCCTGCGGTCAGGCATGAGCCGCTATAATGCCCGCCATCCAACAACACCGCGCAGGCATCTGGAGAACCGCATGAGCTTCAACCTCGTAACCCCGGGCAAGGACATCCCCAACGATTTCAACGTCATCATCGAGATCTCGGCCCAGAGCGATCCGGTGAAGTACGAGGCAGACAAGGAAACCGGCCTGCTGTTCGTCGACCGCTTTATCGGCACAGGCATGCGCTATCCGGCCAACTATGGCTACATCCCGCAGACGCTGTCGGGCGACGGCGACCCGGTGGATGTGCTGGTGCTGTCGCCGTTCCCGATCCTGGCCGGCGCCGTGGTGCGCTGCCGTGCACTCGGGATGCTGAAGATGACCGACGAGTCGGGCGTGGACGCCAAGCTGGTCGCTGTGCCGCTGGACAAGCTGTCGCCGGCCACCGCCTACATGAAGGGCCTGTCGGACGTGCCGCAGAACCAGCTGGACCAGATCAAGCACTTCTTTGAGCACTACAAGGCACTGGAAGCCGGCAAGTGGGTCAAGGTCGAAGGCTGGGCTGGCATCGAGGAAGCCCACAAGGAAATCACCGACGGCGTGGCCAACTACAAGAAGTAAGCTGAACCGCCGCTGAAGAAGCCCCGCTCCGGCGGGGTTTTTTGTTGCCGCGCGCTTGATGTACGGCAGCATCCGGGCAAGTGCCTTGCGCTACGCTATGCGGGTGCTGACAAGAGGAGTCCCCTATGAATCCCATCACCGAAATCCAGGCATTGCCGCAGGCCTTGTCGCCGCTGCGCCGCTATGACCGGCTGGCGGTGTGCTTCCACTGGGCGGTGTTCCTGCTGGTGGCGCTGGCCTATTCCGCGATCGAGCTGAAGGGCAGTTTTGCCAAGGGCACGCCGCCGCGCGCGCTGGCGATGACAGTCCATGAATGGGCGGGGGCGCTGGTGCTGGTGCTGGCGGTGCCGCGCCTGGTGTGGCGCCTGGTGCGCGGCGCGCCCGCGCCGGAGCCGGGCGCGCGCTGGATGCAGTTGGCCGGCGAGGCCATGCACTGGGTGCTTTACTTGTATATCCTGGCCCAGCCGCTGCTGGGGCTGCTGGCGATGAACGCTGGCGGCCACCTGCTGGCGTTGCCTTCGCTGGGGCTGGAAGTGCCGGCGATGGTGGCGGCCGACCCGGCGCTGAAGGACACCGTCAAGGAGGTCCACGAGACCCTGGGCACCGCCTTCTACCTGGTGATCGGCCTGCACGCGATGGCGTCGCTGTTCCACCACTACATGCTGGGCGACAACACGCTGCGGCGGATGTGGCGCTGAGCGCCGGCTTGCGTGTTCAGGCGCGGGCGAACGGGTTGCGTTCGCTCAGTTCGTCCAGGTAGGCGTCGATGCCCTGGCGCTCGCGCTCAAGGAAGCGCTCGACGGCATCGGCAAAAGCGGGATGCGCCAGCCAGTGGGCCGAGCGCGTCGCCACCGGCAGGAAGCCGCGCGCCATCTTGTGTTCGCCCTGGGCGCCGCCTTCGAAGGTGCGTATGCCTTGCTCGATGCAGAATTCCAGCGGCTGGTAGTACGCGGTTTCGAAGTGCAGGCAGGCGTGGTACTCCAGTGCGCCCCAGTAGCGCCCGTAGAGCGTGCTGACTTCGGGCGTATCGTCATAGACCAGCAGCGAGCTGGCGATAGGCTGGCCCTCGCGCTCGGCGATCACCAGCAGCAGGTGCTGCGGCATGGCGGCGCCGATGCGCCGGAAGAAGTCCAGGTTCAGGTAGGGCGTGGAATGGTGCTCGCGGTAAGTCTGGCGATAGCACCGGTTGAAGAACTTCCACGCATCGTCGTCGATCTGCGCGCCACGCAGGCGCCGGAAGCCGATGCCGGCCTGCGCGACCTGGCGGCGCTCGGCGCGGATGTTCTTGCGCTTTTTCTGCGACAGCGTGGCCAGGAAGTCGTCAAAGCTGCCATAGCCGTCATTGGTCCAGTGGAACTGCACGCCGTGCCGCATCAGCATGCCGGCCTGCTGCATCAGCGCGGCCTCGGCCTCGTCGGGGAACAGGATGTGCAGCGACGACATCTGGCTTTCGGCGGCCAGCGCCAGCGCCATCTGCAGCAGCAGGCGGCGCGCATGGGCGTCTTCGGCCAGCAGCCGCGCGCCGCGCACCGGCGTGAAGGGAATTGCCGCCAGCCATTTGGGGTAGTACTCGAGCCCGTTGCGGGCATAGGCGTCGGCCCAGGCCCAGTCGAAGACATATTCGCCATAGGAATGCGCCTTGGCGTAAAGCGGCATGGCCGCGGCCAGCCGTTCCGGGCGGCCGTCCTTGGCCGGCGCCCACAACGTCAGGTAGCGCGGGTTCCACCCGGTCTCGGCGCAGGCGCTGCCGCTGGTGTGCAGGGCGTGCAGGAAGGCATGCTTCAGGAACGGCGTGGCGTCGGCGTGGTGCGCCACCAGGGCGTCCCAGGCGGCGGCATCGATCTCGCCCAGGTCGGAGATGATTTCGGTACGGTATTCCTGCGCAGGGTCGCCTGCCGACTTGCGCTTGTGCCGTGCCGGCTGGCGCTGGTCCTTGCCCTCGCCGGGCACGCATGATTCAGACTGCATTGCACCAGTTCCCGTCTGTGGATCGATCGAGTCTACCGGAAACGATGCGCCGTTGCTGCGCCGCACGGCAGGGGCGGGCGTCGTAAAATGGAGCATCCTCGTCACCAGTGCTTGCCGAGGCATCCCGGGATGCTTCAGGCGGCGGCATGGTCCGCATGGTTCGATAACCAAGGCCCGATATGAAGAACCCGTTTTTCAACCTGTATTCCCACGGCTTTGCGCGTGTCGCGGTGGGCGTGCCCGTCTGCCGGGTGGCCGACCCGGCCTTCAACGCCGCCGAGACCATTGCCCTGGCGGCGCAGGCGGCCCAGAAGGGCGCCGTGCTGGTTGCGTTCCCGGAGCTGGGCATCTCCGCCTACACCTGCGACGACCTGTTCCACCAGCGCGCGCTGCTGGACGCCTGCGAGGCGGCGCTGGCCACCATCGTCGAGGCCTCGCGCAAGCTGCCGGCGGCGCTGATCGTCGGCATGCCGCTGCGGGTCGAGCACCAGTTGTTCAACTGCGCCGTGGTGGTCGCGCGCGGGCGTATCCAGGGCGTGGTGCCCAAGTCCTACCTGCCGAACTACTGGGAGTTCTACGAGGCGCGCCAGTTCAGCGCCGCCGACAACGCCGCGGTCGAGTCGATCCGGCTGCTGGGCCAGGACGTGCCGTTCGGCGCCGGGCTGCTGTTCGATGTCGAAGACATCCCCGACTTCCGCTTCCACGCAGAAATCTGCGAAGACGTCTGGGTGCCGATCCCGCCGTCGTCGTTCGCGGCGCTGGCCGGGGCCACGGTGCTGGTCAACCTGTCGGCCTCGAATATCGTGGTCGGCAAGGCCGGGTACCGGCACCAGCTGGTCTCGCAGCAGTCGGCACGATGCCTGGCGGCCTACCTGTACACCTCGGCCGGCAAGGGCGAGTCTTCCACCGACCTGGCCTGGGACGGCCAGGCGCTGATCTGCGAGAACGGCGAGCTGCTGGCCGAATCCGAGCGCTTTGCCGATACCTCGCACCTGCTCTGCGCTGATATCGACGTCGAGCGGCTGTCGCGCGAGCGCATGCACCAGGTCACCTTCGGCCACTCGGTGCGCCGGCACAAGGCAGAAGTGGACAAGTTCCGCGTGGTGCGCTTCCCGCTCGACCTGACCCTGGAAAAGTCGCTGCCGCTGGCGCGCAACGTGGCGCGCTTCCCGTACGTGCCGGCCGATCCGCGCCAGCGCGACGAACGCTGCATGGAGGTCTACAACATCCAGGTGCAGGCGCTGGTGCAGCGCCTGTCGGCCAGCAAGATCAGCAAGGTGGTGATCGGCGTGTCGGGCGGGCTGGATTCCACCCACGCGCTGCTGGTCTGCGCCAAGGCGATGGACCGCCTGGGCCTGCCGCGCGCCAATATCCTGGCCTTCACCATGCCGGGCTTCGCCACCAGCGACCGCACGCTGCTGCAGGCGCGCCAGCTGATGCAGGTGGTGGGCTGCACCGCGACCGAGATCGATATCCGGCCGTCGTGCCTGGCCATGCTGAAGGACCTGGGCCACCCATACGCCGCCGGCGAGAAGGTCTACGACGTGACCTTCGAGAACGTGCAGGCCGGCGAGCGTACCAACCACCTGTTCCGGCTGGCCAATTTCCACCACGCCATCGTGATCGGCACCGGCGACCTGAGCGAACTGGCGCTGGGCTGGTGCACCTATGGCGTGGGCGACCACATGTCGCACTACAACGTCAATGCCAGCGTGCCCAAGACGCTGATCTCGCACCTGGTGCGCTGGGTGGCCGAGACCGGGCAGGTGGGCGAGGGCGGTTCCGACGTGCTGCTGGCCGTGCTCGACACCGACATCAGCCCCGAGCTGGTCCCGGGCGACAGCAACCACGGCCCCGAGCAGAAGACCGAGAGCACCATCGGCCCGTATGAGCTGCAGGACTTCAACCTCTACTACACGCTGCGTTTCGGCTTCACGCCGTCCAAGATCGCCTTCCTGGCGCTGCATGCCTGGGGCGACCGCGAGCGCGGCGTCTGGCCCAACGGCCCGCATGTGGTACGCAATCAGTACGGGCTGCCGGAGATCAAGCGCAACCTGGCGATCTTCCTGGACCGTTTCTTCCGCACCAGCCAGTTCAAGCGCTCATGCATCCCGAACGCGCCCAAGGTGGGCTCGGGCGGATCGCTGTCGCCGCGCGGTGACTGGCGCGCGCCGAGCGATTCAGAGTCGGTGGTGTGGTTGGCGGACCTGGAGAAGGTGCCGGACTGAGCGCAGCGCCGGTCGAGCTCCGGCTCTTGGGTGGCGGCTTGTGCACAGTTTCTCCAGTGGCTGTCCACAGGTTTATCCACAGGGCCGGGGCCTGCCCGGATGCGCGCTAGCCAACGCTGCGGCCGCGCTGGCTGTGGGGCAGGCGGAAATGCAAGCGGCCAAGGGCTGGTAAAATGCCACCCGGAGAGCGCCGCGACCGCGGCGATGCGCCGCCAGGCGCGTGAACAAACGATAAACAGGGGCCAGTCATGAAGCAGATTACCGCCATCATCAAACCGTTCAAGCTCGACGAGGTGCGTGAAGCCCTGGCCGACGTCGGCGTGACCGGTCTGACGGTGACCGAAGTGAAGGGATTTGGCCGCCAGAAAGGGCATACCGAGCTCTACCGTGGCGCCGAGTACGTGGTCGACTTCCTGCCCAAGATCAAGATCGAAGTGGTGGTGGCCGAGAACCAGCTGGACACCGTGCTGGACGCCATCGTCAAGGCCGCCCACACCGGCAAGATCGGCGACGGCAAGATCTTCGTCACCGAGATCGAGCGTGTGATCCGCATCCGCACCGGCGAGCAGGACGAAGCCGCGGTCTGAGCCTCGGGCCAGGATAGAGAAACGCCGCCTTGCAGGGCGGCGTTTTCATTGGTGGGTGCGGTTCAGCTGGGCAGCTTCCACCCGTAGCGCACCGACACCAGCCGCATGGCGATGATCGCCACTGCCCCGGTCAGCAGCGCCGCTTCCTGCTGCACCGCCAGCCAGGTCATGCCGACATAGATCCAGCAGCCGACAAAGGAGCAGGTGGCGTAGGGCGAGCGGTCGCGCAGGATCATCGGCACCTCGTTGCACAGCACGTCCCGCACCACGCCGCCGAACACGGCCGAGATGATGCCCATCATCACCGCCACGGTGGGCGTCATCTGCGCCACCAGCGCCAGCGAGGCGCCGGTCACCGAGAACAGCCCCAGCCCGATCGCGTCGGCCACGATCATGGCCCGGTCCGAGGCCACGCGGCTGACCACGCGCAGCACGAACGAGGCGCCGAACGACATCACGAAGATCAGCAGCACGTAGCCTTCGTGGTCGACCCAGTAGAACGGGCGCCGGTCCAGCAGCACGTCGCGCACGGTGCCGCCGCCAAAGGCGGTGGCAAAGGCCACCACGAAGGTGCCGACCACGTCCAGGCGCTGCTTGCGCGCGTCGACCACGCCCGAGACCGCGAAGGCGAGCACGCCGATCACCTCCATGATGTGGAGGATCAGGGGCAGCCGCCCCATCAGCAATTCAAGCGGAACGTGCATCCGTGGCGATGCGTCAGGTGCGCGGCTGGCGCAGCAGCACCATCAGCGCGCCGGCGCCGCCTTCGGCCTCGCGCGCCTGCACGAAGGCGAGCACTTCCTCCTTCTGCACCAGCCAGCTGCGCACCTTGCCCTTGAGCACTGGCAGCTTGTCGGGCGAGCCCAGGCCCTTGCCGTGGATCACGCGCACGCAGCGCACGCCGTTGCGCACCGAGCGGCGCAGGAACTCGGCCAGCGCCTCGCGCGCCTCGTCGCTGCGCAGGCCGTGCAGGTCGACCTTGTCCTGCGCCACCCATTCGCCGCGGCGCAGCTTGCGGATCACGTCCATGCCGATGCCGGGCCGGCGGAACGACAGGGTCTCGTCGGTTTCCAGCAGGCTTTCCACGTCGAAATCATCGGACAGCGAGGCCGCCAGCACGGCTTCGTCGTTGCGGCGCGACTGCACCGGCACCGGGGCGGGCTTGCTGGCGGGCAGGGGGGCGCGGTTGCGGTCGCGCAGCTGGCTGACCTGGCCCACGCTGGTGCGGAAGACGTCGGCCTCTTCACGGGCGCGCCGGGCGGCCTGCTCGGCGGCCACGCGCTCGGCTTCGCGGCGCTCGGTATCGGCCTTGAGGGTGTCGCGCAGCCTGGCAAGGTCGTTCAGGCCGAAACGTTGGGGCGGTCGGTCGGGTTTGCTGGCGCCGTGCGTCATTGAAAAATCTCCGGGGGCTCGGCGCAGATTATATCGACTGGCGGGGCGGCAGGAGATGCCGCAGGGGACGCGCCGGCGGGCCGTGGCGGCCCGGCCGGCGGAGGGGCGTGCTTACTTCAGGGCTTCAACAAAGCGCTGGGCGTCCAGCGCGGCCATGCAGCCCGTGCCGGCGCTGGTGATGGCCTGGCGGTAGACATGGTCCTGCACGTCGCCGGCGGCAAACACGCCCGGCACGCTGGTGGCGGTGGCGTCGCCCTGCAGGCCCGACTTGGTCACCAGGTAGCCGTTTTCCATGGCCAGCTGGCCTTCGAACAGGTCGGTGTTGGGCTTGTGGCCGATGGCGATGAACACGCCCGCCAGCTTCAGGTCCTCGGCCTGGCCGGTCTTGGTGCCGCGCACGCGGATGCCGGTCACGCCGGATTCATCGCCCAGCACCTCGTCCAGCACGCTGTCGTAGCGGATCACCACGCGGCCTTCCTTTTCACGCTGCAGCAGGCGGTCGACCAGGATAGGCTCGGCGCGGAAGCTGTCGCGGCGGTGGATCACGGTGACCTTGCTGGCGATATGCGACAGGTACAGCGCCTCTTCCACGGCGGTGTTGCCGCCACCGACCACGGCCACTTCCTGGTTCTTGTAGAAGAAGCCGTCGCAGGTGGCGCAGGCCGACACGCCGCGGCCCATGAAGGACTCTTCGGACGGCAGGCCCAGGTACTGCGCCGAGGCGCCGGTGGCGATGATCAGCGCGTCGCACGTATATTCACCGGCGTCGCCGATCAGGCGGAAGGGGCGGGCCGGCTGGCCGTTGTCGTCCACCAGCTTGGCGGTGTGGATGTGATCGAAGATGATTTCGGTCTTGAATTCCTCGGCGTGCGCCAGCAGGCGCTGCATCAGTTCAGGACCCTGGACGCCCTTGGCATCGCCCGGCCAGTTCTCGACGTCCGTGGTGGTCATCAGCTGGCCGCCCTGTGCCAGGCCGGTGATCAGCACCGGTTCCAGGTTGGCGCGGGCCGCGTAGACCGCGGCGGTATAGCCGGCGGGACCAGAACCGAGAATCAGCACTTTTGCGTGTTTTGCCATGATGCGTTCCTGTGGCCGGTGCGGCATGCTGCCCACCGGCATTGCTCGAAAGCGACATTATAAGAGGAGCCGCATTTGCTCACTGTTGCAAATTCCAATGAGTGCGATAGTCTCGGGCCACGTTAAAATGGCCGCCACGATGACCGTCAGTCACCTGGTGAGCAACCACTGACCGCTGCCGGCATCGGCCCGAAACGCATCCGGAATCACCTTACACGCGAGTCTTAACCAGGCATGGCCCGAGCTACCACGACCACCCGCACCGATCCCTCAGCCTTGCCATCCCGCATCGGCAAACTGCTGGGAGAGGTCCGCTGGTTCCTGCTGCTGGCCGTCACGCTGGGTTTCCTGTGCGTGCTGGCCAGCTACAGCAAGACCGATCCCGGCTGGTCGCATGCCAACCAGGTGGCCGATATCCACAACCTGGGCGGGCGCGTCGGCGCCTGGGTGGCCGACGTGCTGTTCTTCATCTTCGGCTTTTCCGCCTACTGGCTGGCGGTGCTGCTGGTGCGCCGCTGCTGGCGCGGCTGGCGCACGCTGACCGCCGAGCTGCCCGAGCGCGCGGACCCCGGCCTGCACCGCCAGGGCGTGACCGTCAGCTGGATCGGCTTTGGTCTGACCCTGTTCTCCAGCATGGGCCTGGAGGCGATCCGCATGTACCCGTTGCGCGCCGCGCTGCCGCGCGCGCCGGGCGGGGTGCTGGGCGATCTGCTGGGCGGCTGGCTGCAGGTGGCGCTGGGTTTCACCGGCGCGACCCTGCTGTTGTTGCTGCTGCTGGCGATCGGGCTGTCGCTGTTCTTCCATTTCTCCTGGCTGACCGTGGCCGAGCACGTCGGCGGCTTTGTCGAGACCCTGTTCCTGGGCTTCAAGGCCCGCCGCGAGAGCAAGCAGGACCGCATCATCGGCGAGGCCGCCAAGACCGAGCGCAAAGAAACCGTCGAGGTGCAGCGCGTGCGCATCGAAGAGGCGGCGCCGGTGCAGATCGTGCGCCCGCAGGCAGTGCCCAAGCATGAGCGCGTCGAGCGTGAGAAGCAGCAGCCGCTGTTTGCCGATATCCAGGACTCGGACCTGCCGCCGCTGTCGCTGCTGGACCCGATTCCGCCGCACCAGGAAACCGTCAGCGCCGAGACTCTGGAGTTCACCTCGCGCCTGATCGAAAAAAAGCTCAAGGACTTCGGCGTCGAGGTCAAGGTGGTGGCGGCCTACCCGGGCCCGGTCATCACGCGGTATGAGATCGAGCCGGCCACCGGCGTCAAGGGCAGCCAGGTGGTGAACCTGGCGCGCGACCTGGCGCGCTCGCTGTCGCTGGTGTCGATCCGCGTGGTCGAGACCATCCCGGGCAAGAACTACATGGGGCTGGAGCTGCCCAACCCGAAGCGCCAGACCGTGCGCCTGTCGGAAATCCTCGGCTCGCAGGTCTACAACGAGAGTTCGTCCAGCCTGACCATGGCGCTGGGCAAGGACATCGCCGGCAAGCCGATGGTGGCCGACCTGGCCCGCATGCCGCACTGCATGGTGGCCGGCACCACCGGCTCGGGCAAGTCGGTCGGCATCAACGCGATGATCCTGTCGCTGCTGTACAAGGCCAAGGCGGAAAGCGTACGCCTGATCCTGATCGACCCGAAGATGCTCGAAATGAGCGTCTACGAGGGCATCCCGCACCTGCTGTGCCCGGTGGTGACCGACATGCGCCAGGCCGGCAATGCCCTGAACTGGGCGGTCGGCGAGATGGAGCGCCGCTACAAGCTGATGAGCAAGCTGGGCGTGCGCAACCTGGCCGGCTACAACAAAAAGATCGACGAGGCCGCGGCCCGCGAAGAAAAGATCCCCAACCCGTTCAGCCTGACCCCGGACGCCCCGGAGCCGCTGGACCGGCTGCCCACCATCGTCATCGTCATCGACGAGCTGGCCGACCTGATGATGGTGGTCGGCAAGAAGGTGGAAGAGCTGATCGCCCGCATCGCGCAGAAGGCGCGCGCGGCCGGCCTGCACCTGGTGCTGGCCACGCAGCGTCCGTCGGTGGACGTGATCACCGGCCTGATCAAGGCCAATGTGCCGACCCGGATCGCGTTCCAGGTCAGCAGCAAGATCGACTCGCGCACCATCCTCGACCAGCAGGGCGCCGAAGCGCTGCTGGGCATGGGCGACATGCTCTACCTGGCGCCGGGCACCGGCCTGCCGGTGCGCGTGCACGGCGCCTTTGTCTCGGACGAGGAAGTCCACCGCGTGGTGGAAAAGCTCAAGGAATCCGGCGAAGCCAACTACATCGAGGGCATCCTCGAAGGCGGCCTGACCGATGACGCCGGCGGCGGCGACGGGTTTGGCGGCGGTGCCGGCATTGGCGGCGGCGGCGGCGAGGCCGATCCGCTGTACGACCAGGCGGTCGAGGTGGTGCTGAAGAACCGGCGCGCGTCAATCTCGCTGGTGCAGCGCCACCTGCGCATCGGCTACAACCGTGCCGCGCGGCTGCTGGAGGATATGGAGAAGGCAGGGCTGGTGTCGGCGATGTCGGGCAACGGCAATCGTGACATTCTGGCGCAGGGTGGCGGTGCGGCCGCGCGTGACGATGACTGAGCGCTGCCAGCGCTCCTCCCATGCGGCCTGTGATGTGTGCTAGCGGCGCTTGAGCAGCACGTCGAGCTTCGTGTTGATGGTTTCAAATTGCTTGTCGAAGCGCACTTCCAGGCGCTCGATGCGCGCATCGGCCGCATCGAGGCGATCCGTGAGGCGGCGGTCCATCTCGGTCATCCCGGTGGCGAGCGGCGCGGTGGCCTTGTCGACCTTGTCTTGCGTGGTCTCATTCAGCCATGTCATCACGGAAAAGACAACATCGCCGCAGATCAGGCGCGGTTCCCGCGGTGTCTGCCGTAATATCCGGTTACCCGCGAGCGCGGGCCGTGTGGAATCCTCCGGCTGCCGCCTGCTCTAAACAGACAAGTTGCCCGTGCAGCGGCCTACAGCGTTGGGCGCAGCACACGCGGCGACGCCCTCCATAACTACCAGGACCCGAACCATGCGCAACCGCATCATCGTGTCGGCCTGCGCCGCGCTGGCGATGTTTGCCATCCAGGCGCCGGCCCATGCCGCAGCCACTGACCAGTTGCAGAGCTTTGTCACCGGCGTGAAGAGCGCGCGCGGCGAATTCACGCAGCGCCAGGTCAAGGGGCAGGGCGCCAACGGCAAGGTGACCGGCACCTCCAGCGGCACCTTTGTGTTCTCGCGCCCGGGCAAGTTCACCTGGCGCTATACCAAGCCCTACGACCAGCTGCTGCAGGCCGACGGCCAGACCCTGTACATCTATGACAAGGACCTGAACCAGGTCACCGAGCGCAAGCTCGACGGCGCACTCGGCTCCAGCCCGGCGGCGATCCTGTTCGGCAGCAACGACCTGGAAAAGAACTTCGTGGTCAAGAACGGCCCGACGCGCGACGGCGTAGAGTGGCTGGAGCTGACGCCCAAGGCCAAGGACACGCAGTTCGAGCGCATCGGCATCGGCTTCAAGGCCGGCAATCTTGAAGCCATGGAACTGCGCGACGCGTTCGGCAACACCACCCTGCTGACCTTCACGGGCATGCAGAAGAACCCGCCGCTGGCGGCCGATGCATTCCGGTTTACGGTGCCCAAGGGCGCCGATGTGATGAAGCAGTGAGGCCCGCCATGAACGATCCGCAGGAAGGTCCCGCAGTCACCATCCGTTCGCGGCGCAGCCAGCACGCCGTGTTGCTGGCCAGTGCCGGCGCGCTGCTGTTGGCGGCATGTGCCAGCAGCGGCGGCGGCGCCAGCAAGTTCGATGTCGATTCCTTCCTGCGCGCACCGGACTCGGGATTGCCCGAAGTGCTGGGCAATTCTGGCTTTCTCAAGGCCACGCGCGTGTCCGCCACCGAGTGCGCGGTGATGCTGCAGTCGGCCAGCACCGGCGTGCTGGAAGACCTGCCGCCCAGCAGCAATGCGCGCGGCCCGGCCTGGCTGTTGCATCCGAAGGGCCAGCCGGACCAGGTATGGCTGGTGGTCAGCGAGTCCGGCGGCGAGCGCACCTGCCATGGGCCGCTGCCGGCCGACGCCATGCAGGCGCTGGCCGCCCGGGCCAAGGGCTGAACCCGAGGCGCCGCCGTCAGTGCGGCTTGATGGCGATCTTCAGCACGCCGTCGCGCTGGTTGGCGAACAGGTCGTAGGCCGCGACGATGTCGTCCAGCCTGTACTGGTGCGTCACCAGCGCTCCCAGGTCGACCCGCCCCGACTCGATCACATTGATCAGCCGCCGCATGCGTTCCTTGCCGCCGGGGCACAGCGCGGTGTTGATCTTGTGGTCGCCCAGCCCCGCGGCGAAAGCCGACAGCGGAATGGTCAGGTCGCTTGAATAGACCCCCAGGCTGGACAGCGTGCCGCCGGGCTTGAGCACGCGCAGCGACTGCTCGAAGGTTGCCTGCGTGCCCAGCGCCTCGATCGAGGCATCCACGCCGCGCCCGCCGGTCAGCTTCATGACCTCGTCCACCACGTCGCAGTTGCGGAAGTTCAGGACCACGTCCGCGCCCATCTTGCGCGCGATCTCCAGCCGGTGGTCGTTGCCGTCGATGGCGATGATGGTGGTGGCGCCGCACAGCCGCGCGCCGGCGGTCGCGCATAGCCCGATCGGGCCCTGCGCGAACACGGCCACGGTGTCGCCGATGCGGATATTGGCGTTTTCCGCGCCCTTGAAGCCGGTGGACATGATGTCGGGGCACATCAGCACCTGCTCGTCGGTGAGGCCATCGGGGATTGGCGTCAGGTTGGCCTGGGCGTCGGGCACCAGCACGTATTCCGCCTGGGTACCGTCGATCATGTTGCCGAAGCGCCAGCCCGCGGTCGCCTTGTAGCCGTGGCAGCCGCACTGGCCGCTGGCCATCAGGTAGCTGCCATCCTGCGAGGCCACGCCGTCCTGCGCCGCGTAGGAGTTGAAGTTGGGGCAGATTGCGCCGGCGATCACGCGCTGGCCTTCGCGGTATCCCGTCACCGCGCTGCCGAGCTTTTCAATGATGCCGACGGGCTCATGGCCCACGGTCAGGCCCTTCGCCACCGGGTACTCACCCTTGAGGATGTGCACGTCGGTGCCGCAGATGGTGGTGGTGGTGATACGCACCAGGGCATCGTTGGGGCCGATATCCGGGATCGGCTTGTCTGCCAGTTCGATCCGGCCAGGCTCGACAAAAACGGCGGCTTTCATCATTGCGGTCATGCGTTGCTCCCAGGGAAGGCGCAGAGGGATGCGCGGTGGGTGGAGTGGTGCGGGACGTTGCCGGCCCGCTTACTCACTGATAGCACGCATGGCTTATAGCTCGGTTTATCCAGATCAAGCCGAAGCCACACTGAAAATGTGCGCAATACAGCGTAATCTGGCAAAAGTTTCATATCGGTGTGCAAAGAAGCTGAACGCCGCGGTGTGCCGCGTGTCCCAGCATCCTCATACTCGCCAAATCCATCAGGAGAACGACATGATTGCGAAGCGAACCATCCGGCGTTGGCTGCGCCAGTCCGCCATGCTGGCGGCGGGCGGGGCCCTGCTGGCGGCTTGCGCGGCGCCCGCGCCGACCGGCCCGCAAGGCGCGCGTGGCACGCCGGAGGGCTGTGCCGCCGACAAGCTGGCCGACGATGCCTTGGTCGGCAAGCCCGAGGCCGAAGCCATCGGCCTGCTGCAGGGCTGCGCGTGGCGACTGGGCGAGCGCGACGGCCAGCAGTTCCCCGGCACCATGGACTACAACCCGCAACGCCGCACGCTGGGCGTCAAGGCTGGCAAGGTGGTCTGGGTACGCCGCGGCTGAGATTTCGGCGCCCGCCTTGCCGGTTCGTCTTCGCACAGGGGGCGATTACGTTAGTGCGGGCATCTCCCTGGAATTGATCGGTCAACGGGCGTCAACATGACAGAAATGTAATTTGACCGCCTGAACAAGAATCAATATTGTTTCCCGCTGACCGGAATCCAATAACCGGGCGGCCTCGGGGTCCCCGGCGGCTGCCCAAACCATGCTGGGGAGCCATCCGCGTGAAGACCACTATCCGAACCTTGCTGCCGCGCGCTGCGGCGCTGGCCCTGCTGACCCTGCCGCTCGCCGCTGCGGCGCAGGAAAAGGTGCTCAACCTCTACACCGCGCGTCACTACCAGACGGACGAAGCGCTGTACGCCAACTTCACCAAGCAGACCGGCATCAAGATCAACCGCATCGAAGGCCAGGAAGACCCGCTGCTGGAGCGTATCCGCAATGAAGGCGCCAACAGCCCGGCGGACGTGTTCATCACGGTGGATATCGGCCGCCTGTGGCGCGCCCAGCAGGCTGGCGTGTTTGCGCCGGTAAAGTCGAAGGCGCTGGAATCGCGCATCCCGGCCAACTATCGCGACCCCAATGGCGAATGGTTCGGCTTCTCGGCGCGCGGCCGCGTGATTGCCTACAACAAGACCGCGGTCAAGGCCGGCGATATCGCCAGCTATGAAGACCTGGCCGATCCCAAGTGGAAGGGCAAGGTCTGCACGCGTTCCAGCGGCCATGTCTACAACCTGTCGCTGGTCTCCAGCCTGATCGCCCACGATGGCGAGGCACGCACCGAGCAGTGGGCGCGCGGCGTGGCCGCCAACCTGGCGCGCGTGCCCAAGGGCGGAGACACCGACCAGCTCAAGGCGGTTGCCGCCGGCGAGTGCGACGTGGCCATCGCCAACACCTATTACATCGCGCGTCTGCTGAAGTCGACCAAGCCGGAAGACAAGGCCGTGGCCGACAAGCTGGGCGTGCTTTGGCCGAACCAGTCGAGCCAGGGCGTGCACATGAACGTCTCGGGCGGCGGCATGCTCAAGCATGCGCCCAACAAGGAAGCGGCGGTCAAGTTCCTGGAGTACCTGGCCAGCGACGAGGCGCAGCGCTACTTTGCCGACGGCAACAACGAATGGCCGGTGGTGCAGGGCGTGAAGGTCAGCAACCCGGCGCTGGAAGCGCTGGGCACGTTCAAGGCCGACACCATCAACGTGGCCGAGCTGGGCAAGTACCAGCCGCAAGCGCAGAAGCTGGTGGACCGCGCCGGTTTCAAGTAAGCCGCCACGGCCTTTGCAGTAGGGGCGGTTCCTGCTACAGCAGGAACCGCTTGTTCCCAGTCACCTGCGTGGGCTCCAGCTTGCGGAACGTCAGCTTCACGCTGCTGTTGAGCCGCCGCCCCGCCTGTCGCCGCACCAGTGCGCGGTGCAGCAGGCCCTTGTGGCCGACCGTGCCTTCGGCATAAGGCTGGTCCGAGGTCCCGCCCAACGCCATCGCGGCCAGTGCCTGGTTGCGTTCGGCCGCACTCTTTTCCAGCAGCTTGTCCAGCGCCATGCGGGCGCGCACCTGCGCGGCCAGCGCGATGTCGCCGGGATTGGCGCGGGCGCGCTCGGCGTCCCACGGCAGTTGCACCTTGCCGGCAACGCGGCGCAGCGCGGCGCGCAGTTCGGCGCCATCCATCCGGGTTTCCTGCACGATCCAGACGGCGTCATGGCGCAGCACCGCTTCGGCATCGGCCATGCGGCGCACCAGCGCGGGCTGCAGCTCGGGCGACGAGAACTGCCGCGCGCGGCGGATCGCGTTGAGCGCGATGCGTCGCACCTGCGGGTTGGCGTGATCGAACAGGTCGGCGATGACGCGCGCGGCGGTGTCGGCCGAATCGACCATCTCGGCCAGCTGTCCGGCCAGCGAGACTTCTTCCACGCCGCTCAGCTTGTTGCGGCTCAGCCGGTTCAACTTGAACAGCAGGATGTGATATCGCAGCATAGGTTCTTGCGCGGCAGGCCTGCCGCTGTTCGCTCCCGGGCGAACGCCGGGCCATAAGAGGCTATCGGCGCGTTGTGGCGCGACTTTAGGGCAAGAAGCGTGGGAGGCTCAGCGCTGCGCTTCGCGCCGGATCGTGCGCGACAGCACGATCACCGGCAGCAGGCCCACGGCCACGATCACCAGCGAGGCGGTGGCGGCCTCGGTCAGGCGCTCGTCGGCAGCGAGGTTGTAGGCCTGCACGGCCAGCGTGTCGAAGTTGAACGGGCGCATCACGAAGGTGGCCGGCAACTCCTTCATCACGTCGACAAAGACGATCAGTGCCGCGGTCAGCAGGCTGCCTCGCAGCATCGGGAAATGCACGCGCCGCAGCGTGGCGCCGGGGCCGTGGCCCAGGCTGCGCGCGGCCGCATCCATGCTGGGGGTGATCTTGCCCAGCCCGGCATTGACGGTCTGCAGCGCCACGCCCAGGAAGCGCACCAGCAGCGCATAGACCAGCGCGGCGATGCCGCCGGTCAGCAGCAGCCCCACCGAGAGCCCGAACTGCTGCTGCAGCCAGGCCGACAGCGCGTTGTCGAGCCGCGCCACCGGCACCAGCACGCCCACGGCAATGACCGAGCCCGGCAGCGCATAACCCATGCCGCACAGCCGCGTCAGGCCGCGCATCAGCCAACTGCGCTTGCCGTTGGCCGCGCGCGCGGCGTAGCCCACCGCCAGCGCGACCGTCACCGCGGCCAGCGCGGTGGCGCTGGCCAGCAGGAAGCTGTTGCGCACCAGCCCGACAAAGCGCGCGCCGAACTGCGCATCGCCGTCGGTGAAGGCCATGCGGCACAGCATCAGCGCGGGAATCAGGAAGCCCAGCAGCACCGGCACCATGCATACGGCCAGCGCCAGCCAGCCGCGCGCGCCGTCCAGCGTCCAGGCCACGGCGCGGCGCTGGTTGCCGTAGACCTGCGCGCGGCCGCGGCTGGCGCGCTCCATCAGCAGGATGGCGGCGACGAACAGCAGCATGCATGCCGACAGCTGCGCCGCGGCGTTCTTGTCGCCAAGCGAGAACCAGGCGCGGTAGATGCCAGTGGAGAAAGTCGGGATGGCAAAGTAGGCGACGGTGCCGAAGTCGGCCAGCGTTTCCATCATTGCCAGCGCGGTGCCGGCAACGATGCCGGGGCGAGCCAGCGGCAGCACCACGCGCCAGAGCCTGCTCCAGGTGCCGTGGCCGAGCAGGCGCGCGGCCTCCAGCGTGTTCTGGGTCTGCTGCAGGAAGGCGGCGCGCGCGGTCAGGTAGACGTAGGGATACAGCACCAGCGAGAACAGGGCGATGGCGCCGCCCAGCGAGCGGATATCTGGAAACCAGTACTCGCGCGCCTTCCAGCCGGTCAGCTCGCGCAACCAGCCCTGCACCGGCCCGGCAAACTGCAGCGCGTCGGTGTAGGCATAGGCGATCACGTAGGCGGGCATCGCCATCGGCAAGACCAGCGCCCATTCCATCACGGCGTGGCCCGGGAAACGGTAGGTCGATACCAGCCAGGCGGTGGTCACCCCCAGCAGCAATACCCCCACGGCGACGCCGCACAGCAGCCAGACGGTGTTGAGCACGTATTCCGCCAGCACCGTGTCGATCAGGTGGCGCCAGGTGTCGCCGGCGGGCAGCAGCACGGCCGAGGCGATCACCAGCACCGGCACGGCGATCAGCAGCGCCATCACCAGGGTGGCCAGGGTCAGGGGATGGAAGCGGCGGCGGCTGGACAGGAGCATGCGTCGGAAAGTGGGCGGAAGTGCCGCGCACAGCGTGCGGCTGCCGCATTCTAGCAATGTGGGGCACGCATTTGCCCCGAAAGGCGCTCACGGCCCCCGGCCGCGTCCCTATAATGCGCACATGCGAACCGATTCCTATTCACGCTTGCCCGGCGCCCAGGCCCGCAGCCGGCCGGCGACCCGCGCAGGCGTTGCTGACGTCACTGGCGCTGGCGCCGCTGTCATCGAGGTCGACCATATCCGTCACGCTTTTGGCCGCCATGTGGTGGTCAAGGGGCTGTCGTTCTCGGTGGCGCGCGGCAATATCGCCTGCCTGCTGGGGCCCAGCGGCTGCGGCAAGACCACGGTGCTGCGTGCCATCGCCGGTTTCGAGCCGCTGCAGGACGGCCGCATCGTGCTGGACGGGCAGGTCGTGTCGTCGTCCGGGGCGATGCTGGCGCCGGAGCAGCGCCGCATCGGCATGGTGTTCCAGGACTATGCACTGTTCCCGCACCTGGACGTGGCGGCCAACGTGGGTTTCGGCCTGGTGCGCGCCAGCCGCGCCGGGCGCGCGGCGCGCGTGGACGAGGTGCTGCAGCTGGTCGGACTGGCCGGCGCGGGCCGCAAATATCCGCATGAGCTTTCCGGCGGCCAGCAGCAGCGCGTGGCGTTGGCGCGCGCGCTGGCACCGCGCCCGGAGCTGCTGCTGCTCGACGAGCCGTTCTCCAACCTCGACGTCGACCTGCGCGAACGCCTGAGCCTGGAGGTGCGCGCGATCCTGAAGGCGCAGGGCACCACCGCGATCCTGGTCACCCACGACCAGCACGAGGCCTTTGCCATGGCCGACGAGATCGGCGTCATGCACGACGGGGTGATCGAGCAGTGGGGCAGCGCGCACGACCTCTACCACCGGCCGACATCGCGCTTTGTCGCGGGCTTTATCGGGCAGGGCGTGCTGATGGCGGGGCGGTTGCGCGAGACCGCGGAGATTGAACTGGAACTAGGCCTGCTGCGCCCCGCGGCGCCGCTGGCGCTGCCCGCTGGCGCCGCCGTAGACGTGCTGGTGCGCCCCGATGACATCATCCACGACGACGCCAGCCCGATGCGCGCCGAGGTGGTCCACAAGGCCTTCCGCGGCGCCGAGATCCTGTACACGCTGCGCCTGGCCAGCGGCGGCCGCGTACTGGCGCTGGTGCCGTCCCACCACAACCATGCCGTGGGCGAGCGCATCGGCATCCGTGTCGAGATCGAGGATGTGGTGGCATTTGCCGCCTAGCGTGCCACGCAGGGGCAGGGCGCCGATGGTCTACACTGTGGCGTTCTGCATTCACAAGGCTTGAATACCGTGGCGGACACGCTGTTTTCCGATACTCCCGACCGTTCCCGGCAACCGCTGGCCGAGCGCCTGCGCCCGCGCACCATCGACGAGGTGATCGGGCAACAGCACCTGCTCGGTGCGGGCAAGCCGCTGCGCGTGGCGTTCGAGTCCGGCGAGCCGCATTCGATGATCCTGTGGGGCCCTCCGGGCGTGGGCAAGACCACGCTGGCGCGGCTGATGGCCAGTGCCTTCGACGCCGAGTTCATCGCGCTGTCGGCGGTGCTGTCGGGGGTCAAGGACATCCGTGAGGCGGTCGAGCGCGCCGAGCAGTTTCGCGCGCACGGCCGGCGCACGCTGGTGTTCGTCGACGAAGTCCACCGTTTCAACAAGAGCCAGCAGGATGCCTTCCTGCCGCATGTGGAAAGCGGGCTCTTCACCTTTATCGGCGCCACCACCGAGAACCCCTCGTTCGAAGTCAACGGTGCCTTGTTGTCGCGCGCTGCGGTCTATGTGCTCAAGAGCCTGGACGATGCCGAGCTGACCCAGCTGGCGCTGCGCGCCAGCGAAGAACTCGGCGCACAGGCGGGCGACCTGAGCTGGCAGGACGAAGCACTGCAGCTGATCGTGGCCTCGGCCGATGGCGACGGGCGCAAGCTGCTGAACAATATCGAGATCGTGGCGCGTGCCGCGCGCACCGCCGGCGCCGCGCAGATCGATACCGCGCTGCTGGGCAGCGCGCTGTCGGAAAACCTGCGCCGCTTCGACAAGGGCGGCGACGCCTTCTACGACCAGATCAGCGCGCTGCACAAGTCCGTGCGCGGCTCGGACCCGGACGCGGCGCTGTACTGGTTCTGCCGCATGATCGACGGCGGCGCCGACCCGCGCTACCTGGCGCGGCGCATCGTGCGCATGGCATGGGAGGATATCGGCCTGGCCGATCCCCGTGCCGCCCGCATCACGCTGGACGCGGCCGAGACCTATGAGCGCCTTGGCTCGCCCGAGGGCGAGCTGGCGCTGGGTCAGGCCCTGATCTACCTGGCCGTGGCGCCCAAGTCCAACGCCGGCTACAACGCCTACAACGCGGCGCGCGCCTTCGTCGCCAAGGACAAGTCGCGCGCGGTGCCGGTGCACCTGCGCAACGCGCCGACCAAGCTGATGAAGGAGCTTGGCCACGGCCACGCCTACCGCTACGCGCACGACGAGCCCGAGGCCTACGCCGCCGGCGAGCACTACTTCCCGGACGACCTCAAGGCCCAGGACTGGTACCAGCCGGTGCCGCGCGGGCTGGAGGGCAAGATCGCCGAGAAGCTGCGCCACCTGCGCGAGCTGGATGCCGCCTGGCATCGCGAGCAGCGCGTGGCCAAGCCAAAGGACGGCGGCAAGGGCGGGGAGTGAGCGGTGGCGTGAGCCGGCAACACGGCGCTGGCCTGGCATCGCCCGGTTCGCGCCGGACGGGGCCGGTGCAGTAAAATGGCGGGTCCGCCGGCATGTCGCTGGCCCTGCACTTCACCAAAGCAACATGCTCGACATCCAGCTGTTCCGCAAAGACATCGACGCCGTGGCGCAACGCCTTGCCACGCGCGGCTACCAACTCGACGTTGCGGCGTTCCAGGCACTTGAGGCCGAACGCAAGCAACTGCAGACCCAGACCGAGGAACTGCAGGCGCGCCGCAACAGCCTGTCCAAGCAGATCGGCATGCTCAAGGGCAAGGGCGAGGACGCCTCGGCCGTGATGGCGGAAGTTGGCGGCATCGGCGACACGCTCAAGGCCTCGGCCGCGCGGCTGGACGAGATCCAGGCGCACCTGGCCGAGCTGATGCTGGCCATCCCCAACCTGCCGCATGAAAGCGTGCCGGTGGGCAACGACGAAACCCAGAACGTTGAAGTGCGCCGCGTGGGCGAGCCGCGCCAGTTTGACTTCGCCGTGCGCGATCACGTCGACGTGGGCGATAAGCTGGGCCTGGACTTCGACACCGCGGTCAAGGTCACCGGTTCGCGCTTCTCGATGTTGCGCGGCGGCCTGGCGCGCATGAACCGCGCGCTGGTCCAGCTGATGCTCGACACCCATACGCAGGAACACGGCTACACCGAGATGTACGTGCCGTACATGGTCAACGCCGCCTCGATGCGCGGCACCGGCCAGCTGCCCAAGTTCGAGGAAGACCTGTTCAAGGTGCCGCGCAAGGTCGGCAGCGAAGACGGCGAGCGCATCGAGAACTTCTACCTGATCCCGACCGCCGAGGTGCCGCTGACCAATATCGTGCGCGACGCCATCGTCGCCGGCGAGAAGCTGCCGCTGCGCTTTGTCGCGCATACGCCGTGCTTCCGCTCGGAGGCCGGCTCGTATGGCAAGGACACGCGCGGCATGATTCGCCAGCACCAGTTCGACAAGGTCGAGCTGGTGCAGGTGGTGCCGGCCGCGCAGTCGTTCGAGGCGCTGGAACAACTGACCGGCCACGCCGAGGCAATCCTGAAGAAGCTGGAGCTGCCGTTCCGCACCATCGTGCTGTGCACCGGCGACATGGGCTTCGGCAGCACCAAGACCTACGACCTCGAAGTGTGGATCCCCGCGCAGAACACCTACCGCGAGATCAGCTCGTGCTCGAATATGGGCGACTTCCAGGCGCGCCGCATGCAGGCGCGCATGCGCGCGGGGCAGGGCAAGCCGGAGCTGGTGCACACCCTCAACGGCTCCGGGCTGGCCGTGGGCCGCACGCTGGTGGCGATCCTTGAGAACTACCAGAACGCAGACGGCTCGGTCACCGTGCCGGCCGCGCTGCAGCCGTACATGGGCGGCATCACCCGCCTGGAACCGGAGATGTAAAGCGAACCGAAAAAATCCGCTGCCAGCCTATTGCATCGGCTGGCCGGACATGGCTATAATTTCGGTTTCGCCACACGGCAACAAGTTACCGGAGAGGTGGCAGAGTGGTCGAATGTACCTGACTCGAAATCAGGCGTACCGGCGACGGTACCGTGGGTTCGAATCCCACCCTCTCCGCCAAAACAAGAAGCTGTCGGAATCGACCACCGGCAGGCAACAACAGTGTAGTAAAACTCAGGCCGACGCCCACGACAGTGCGCGTCGGTTTTGTTTTTTCCGCGGCCGGTTTTTCATGCGGCGGGCATGGGCCGCGGCACTGGCCCGCGTACCGGACGCGCTGCCGGGTGCACTATCATGGCGATCCGCAACGCAGGATGCCGCACCATGACACAGCCACCCGCCAGCCAACCCCCAGCACCGGCCTTCCACGGCGATCCGGCCGAACTGCCGGCCGACCCCAACCTGGTCGCCGGCATGCCGTACCGGCACTACAAGGGCGGCGCCTACACGGCAGTCGGCATCGGCCGCTTCGAGGCCGATCTCGCGCCCGTGGTGGTCTACCGCGCGATGCGCGATCCCTCATTGCTGTGGGTGCGCCGCGCCGATGTGTTCAGCGCACCGGTGGCCACGCCGCAGGGCGAGGTGCCGCGCTTTGCGCCCGCCTGGCCCGCGGCGCTGGCGTGCCTGGACTTCCTGCCCCGCCAGGCGGTGCTCGATGTGCTGGCGCTGCACGATACGCCGTACCGGCACTACCACGACCGCCGCCATATCCTGGAGATGTTCGAGACCGCCCACGCGCGCGGCATTGCGCTGGACCGCGCGCAGGCGCTGGCGGTGCTGTGCCACGACGCGGTCTATGTGGCGGGGTGCGGGCACAACGAAGCCGCCTCAGCCGCGCTGATCGAAACGGTGGCGCCCGGCGAGGACCGCGCGGTGCTGGAGCGTGCCGCGCAGATCGTGCTCGATACGCGCGGCCATGGCCCGAGCATTGCCGGCGCCGACACCGTGCTCGATCTCGACCTGCTCAGGCTGGCCGCGGCTTCGGAAATGTTCGATGCCCACAGCCTGGATGTGTTCGCCGAGAACCGCGCCATGCTGGCCGCCCGCACCGGTCTCCAGGGGGAGGCGCTGGAGACTGAATTCATGCGCCGCCGCGCGGCGTTCCTGGGCAAGCTGGCGCAGCGCCCGCGACTATTCCTGACCGACGCCTTTGCCGACTGCGAGGCGCCGGCGCGCGCCAATATCGCCCGCATCGTCGGCGCCGCGGGTGCGTCCCGTGATTGACGTGCCGGCAGGCGCGAGCGCCTTCGCCGAGGCCTGGCTCACGCCGGGCACGGCGCTCGGGCTGCTGGCGCTGTTCACGCTGGTGACGGTGCTGCTGCTGAGCCTGGTGCCGCTGCTGGTGGCGCTGTTGCGGCCGGTGGTGCGCTGGCTGGACCGGTGGCGCGTGTGGGGGGCCGGCGCACTGTCCGCGCGCGTGGCCGCACAGCCGCGCCGGCTGAGCACGCTCACGCTGCGCATGCTCGAGCGCGACATGGCCGAGCTGCTGGTGGTCCTGCTGGCCGGCGCCGTGCTGCTGGCCTGCGGCAGCGCCCTGTTCTGGCTGGCCGGCGAGGTCGCAGAAAGCGGGGGCGTGGTGCGCATCGACCAGATCGTGTTTGCATGGCTGCGTGCCTTGCGTACCGACTGGCTCGATATCGCAATGGTGGCAGTGACCGAACTGGGCGGCGCGCGCATTTCCCTGGCGGTGGGCGTGGCGGTGTTCGCGTGGCTGTGCTGGCGGCGCGCCTGGACCGTGGCCCTGTACTGGGCCGCCGCGCTGCTGGGGGCGCGTGCCTGCGTGATGGCGCTCAAGCTGGGCATGGCGCGCATGCGCCCGGCCAGCATCTACAGCGGCCTGGAATCGTATTCCTTCCCCAGCGGACACGCCACCAGCAGCATGGTCACCTATGGCTTCCTGGCCTTCCTGATGTGCCTGCGCCAGCCGTGGCGCGTGCGCATCCCGGTGCTGGCACTGACCGTGGTGGCGGTGGCGGCGATCGGGGTATCGCGGCTGTACCTGGGCATGCACTGGCTGTCGGATGTCGCTGCAGGCTATGCGCTGGGGCTGGCATGGATCGCGCTGCTCGGCACGGCTTACCGCACGCTGCACGTGCCGGCGCCGAAGGAATCGGTGGCGCCATGGCGGCTGGGCGCGGTGGCGGCGGCAGCGGTGGTGGTGGCGTTCAGCTATGTGGCGTGGTTCCGGCTGCCGGATACGCTGGAGCGCTACCGGCAGGCCGTCGCGCCTACGCCAGCCGTGGCGGCGCTTCGGCTTCCGGCGCCTGCGGCAGGCGCGACACCAGCAGCTGGTCGATCTTGTGATGGTCGATGTCCAGCACTTCGAAGCGATAGCCCGCCACGGTGATCGACTCGGATTTCTTCGGGATGCGCTTGAGCGAATAGATCACCAGCCCGGCCGCGGTGTCGACATAGTCCTCGCCGGGCAGGGTGTCGAGATCCAGCGCCTTCTTCAGGTCCACCAGCGGGGTGAGGCCGTCGACCAGCCAGGAGCTGTCGTCGCGCCGCACGATCTGCTCGTCCTCGCTGGAATACAGGATGTCTCCCATCAGCGCGCCGACGATATCGTCCAGCGTGACGATGCCCACCACCAGCCCGTATTCGTTCATCACCACGGCAAAGTTCTGGTGCATCTCGCGGAAGCGCGTGAGCGCCTCGGACAGGGTCAGCGTGTCGGGGATCACCAGCACGTTCTTGTCGTGGTGGCGGCCGATATTGTTGATCACGGTGGCGCTCTCGTCGGCCAGCAGCAGCTGCAGGATGTCCTTGGAATCGATATAGCCCTGCACGTCGTCGAGGTCGTGCCCGCACACCGGGTATTGCGCGTGCGGCTGGTTGACCAGCTTGCGGCGCACGCTGTCGGCGGGTTCGTCGAGACTCAGGTAGACCACGTCGTCGCGCGGCGTCATGATCGCGGTAATGCTCTTGAACTCGAGCTCGAACACGTTTTCGATCAGGTGGAGTTCATGCTTGTGCAGCACGCCGGCTTCGGCGCCGGCATCGACCATCGCGGCGATGTCCTCGGTGGTGATCTGGTCGACCGGCTTGGTCGGCAGGCGCAGCAGCCGCAGCGTGGCATCGGCGGCGGCGTTGAAGATCCAGACCAGCGGCTTGAGCACGCGCAGCAGCGTCAGCATCGGGTCGATCACCGCCACCGCGCACCGCTCGGGGAAGGTCATGGCGATGCGCTTGGGGATCAGGTCGGCAAACTGGATGAACAGCAGCGTCACGATCAGGAACGAGCCGATATTGGCCACGCGCTGGGCGTGGACCACCTGCATATAGGGCGACAGCGTTTCCAGCAGCAGGTCCGATACATGTTTCTCGCCGAGGATACCGGCCAGGATGGCCACGCTGTTGACGCCGATCTGCACGATCGTGAAGAAATTCCCGGGCTCTTCCTTGAGCCGCAGTACGCGCGTGGCGCGGCCATCGCCGCGCTCCGACAGGACTTGCAGCTTGGTGCGGCGCGCGGCGGTCAGCGCGATCTCGGAGACCGAGAAAAAGGCGCTGACAAGGACAAGGGCGATCAGGGTCAGGACGAACATAGGCGGTTTGGCGCACGCAGGTTGTGCCTGCAGGCGGCTTGATGATGGTGCACGCCGCGCGCGGCTGTCAATCGGACATCAGTCAGACATCAGGCGGACCTCGATCGCGGCTCCGGGGCGTGGCGTCAAAGCTGGCGGCTGGCGCTTCCAGCCGCTGCGGCAGCGTTGCGGCCAGTTCCGCGGCGGCCAGCGCAAACTGCGCGCGCAGGTCGTCGGCCAGGCTGGAGCCGGCGCGATGGCTGGCGCGCAGCATCTGGACCTCGAACGGCAGCACTGGCGCCACGTCGTGCAGCGCGACCCGCTCGGGGCTGGCGCTGAGCGCGGTGTACTGGTCCAGCAGGGTCACGCCCAGCCCCGCATCGACCAGGGCCAGCGCCAGCGAATAGGTCTGCACCTCCAGCGTCGAGCGCGGCTCCAGCGCGTGCCGGGCCAGGGTCTGGCGCACCAGCAGCCCGAGCGAGCTGTTGTCGTCATAGCCGATGAAGGCGCGCTCCATCAGCCGCTGCATCGGCACCACCTGGCGGCGCCCGCCGGCGGGCAGCGGCTGGCCGCGCGGCACCGCCAGCAGCATGCGGCCGCTGGCCACCGGCTCGCTGGCGATGGCCTCGTGGCCCGGCGGCGCAAAGGCAAAGCCCAGGTCGATCTGGTTGGCCAGCAGCGCCCCGACGATCTCGTCGGTATGGTGGGTCAGCACCTGCACCTGCGTGTCCGGGTGGCGCGCGCAGAAGCGCCGCACCGCCGGCACCAGCAGCGGGTTGGCCAGGCTGGGGGTGGCGGCCACGCGCAGCCGCCCGGCGCCCTTGTGGCGCAGGCTTTCCGAGACCCGGCGCACGCGCTCGATCTCGCCATATAGCCTTTCGACATCGCCATAGAGCGCATTGGCCTCGGGCGTGGCCTGCAGCCGGCCGCGCACCCGCTCGAACAGGCGAAAGCCGAGCGAGGCCTCGGCGTGCTGCAGCACGCGCGTGACCACCGGCTGGGACACGTGCAGCAGGCGCGCGGCCTCGCTGACGGTGCCGGTCAGCATCACGGCGCGGAAGACTTCGATCTGGCGCAAGCGCATGGCAATCCGGGAAGCGGGCAGGCATCCATAGCCTGATGACATATTCTGGCACGTATTCGCATTGGGCAATCCGCGCCGCCTGCACTACGCTTTGCCGGATCGGGAAAAAGCAATCAAGGGATGGCAATGCAGGTAGTGATCGTGGGCGCCGGCGTGGTCGGCATGACGACGGCGTGGCGCCTGGCCGAGGACGGCCACCAGGTGACGGTGCTGGAGCGCCACGACGGGCCGGCCGAGGAGACCAGCTTTGCCAATGGCGGGCAGCTCAGCTACAGCTATGTGGCGCCACTGGCCGGGCCGGGCGTGATGGCCAAGGTGCCGGGCTGGCTGCTGCGGCGCGATTCGCCGATGCGCTTCCGGCCCGCGGCCGACCCGGCGCAGTGGCGCTGGCTGGCAGCCTTCATGGGCGCCTGCAATGCCGCCACCAGTGAAGCCACCACGCGCAAGCTGCTGCGGCTGGGGTTCTATTCACGCGACCTGATGCAGGCTTTCGTGGCCCGGCACCAGCATGACGATGTTGGCGCCGGTTTCGATTTTGCGCGGCGCGGCAAACTGGTTGTGCACCGCGATGCGGCGGCGTTCGACGCGGCCTGCCGGCTGCTGGACTACCAGGCCAGCCTGGGTTGCGAGCAGCAGGCGCTGGACCGCGATGCCTGCGTGGCGCTGGAGCCCGCGCTGGCCGGCATCCGCAACGAGATTGCCGGCGCCATCTACACGCCGAGCGAGGAAGTGGGCGACTGCCACCGCTTCTGCCTGTCGCTGGCACGGTTGCTGCAAGACGGGGCGCACGCCGGGGTGTCGATGCGCTTCGGCACCGTCGTGCAAGAGCTGGTGCAGCAGGGTGGGCGCGTGACCGGCGTGCGGACCGCCAGCGGCGTGGTGCCGGCCGACGTAGTGATCGTGGCCGGCGGCATCGGCAGCGTGCCGCTGCTGCGCCCGCTGGGCGTGCGGCCGATGCTGTGGCCGCTCAAGGGCTACAGCATCACGGTGCCGCTGGCCAGCGGCACGCGCGCGCCGCATATCAGCGTGACGGACTTTGCCAACAAGATCGTCTACGCGCGCATCGGCAATACACTGCGGGTGGCGGGCATGGCCGACCTGGTGCGCGGCGGCACCCGCATCGACCCGGAGCGGGTCGGCACGCTGGTGGCACAGACACGCGCGCTGTTCGAGGGCATCGTGCCCGAGCTGCCGCTGGCGCAGCTGCAGCCGTGGGCCGGGCTGCGCCCGGCCACGCCGGACGGCCTGCCGCTGGTGGGGCCGTCGCGGGTGTCCGGGCTATGGCTGAACCTGGGCCATGGCGCGCTCGGTTTTACGCTGGCGATGGGCAGCGCCGGCCTGCTGGCCGACCGGCTGGCAGGGCGCCGTCCGGCCGTCGAAGCAGAGGATTTTGATGCTGCGTGCGCCTAACGTCCTGTCCCGCTAGCGCCGCAGGCAAGTGTTGGTTCATGCCGTACCCGTGCGTCCGCAAGCCACGACGCCGTCCACGAAACATGCCTCAATGACCAAGCCCCACTACAAGGAGCGCCACATGCAATCACTGCACCCCCACCGATCCGCCACCCGCCGCGCGCTTGCGGCCGCCACGCTGCTGCTGGCCGCCGGCGCCGCCCATGCCGCCGATGGCGACACGCTGAAGAAGATCAAGGACAGCGGCGTGATCTCGCTTGGCTATCGCGAATCGTCGATCCCGTTCTCATACACCGACGGCAAGGAGGTCATGGGCTATTCGCACGAGATCCTGCTGCAGATTGTCGACAAGGTGAAGAGCGAACTGAAGATGCCCGGCCTGCAGATGCGCCTGACCCCGATCACCTCGCAGAACCGCATCCCGCTGGTGCAGAACGGCACCATCGACATCGAATGCGGCAGCACCACCAACAACCTGGAGCGCCAGAAGCAGGTGGCGTTCTCCAACAGCATGTTCGTCTACGGCATCAAGATGCTGACCAGGAAGGATTCGGGCGTGAAGGAGTTCACCGACCTGAAGGACCGCAATGTGGTCACCACCGCCGGCACCACCGGCGAGCGCCTGCTGGTCAAGATGAACGGCGAGAAGGCCATGAACATGAACCTGATCAGCACCAAGGACCACGGCCAGTCCTTCCTGATCCTGGAGACCGGCCGCGCCGCTGCCTTCGTCATGGACGAGCCGCTGCTGTACGGCGAGCGCACCAAGGCCAAGAGCGCGGCCGACTGGGTGGTGGTCGGCGCGCCGCTGCAGACCGAGAACTACGCCTGCATGTTCCGCAAGGACGATCCCTCGTTCAAGAAGCTGGCCGACGGCGTGATCGCAGACCTGCAGACCAGCGGCCGTGCCGAGAAGCTGTACAACAAGTGGTTCATGTCGCCGATCCCGCCGCGCGGCATCAACATGAACTACCCGCTCTCGGCCGACATGAAGGCGCTGTTCGCGGCGCCCAACGACAAGGCCTACCAGTAAGGGCAGGGCGCCACGGCCTGGCCGTATCAGGTCCGGCGGTTATTTAGCCATAATGAATCAGTATTTAGCGCTCGATAGTGTTTGCGGTAGTGTTGAGCCCGATATAGGCTCATAGCAGCACAACTGGCCGGCGGCCCTCACAAGCGGCCTCCGGCGCTGTCTGTCCCCCACACTGCTTATCCGCATCCACTGGAGAACATATGCGATCGATTCGTACTGGCTGGCTCAAATCCCTGCTGGCTGCCTCGCTGCTTGCCGGCGCCGGGCTGGCGTCCACCGCGGCGCAGGCCGCCGACCTGCTCGATACCGTCAAGCAGGCCGGCGTGCTAAAGATCGGCCTGGAGGGCACGTATCCGCCGTTCGGCTTCCGCGGCGCGAAGAACGAGCTGGAAGGGTTTGACGTGGACGTGGCGCGTGCGGTGGCGGGCAAGCTGGGGGTGAAGCCGGAGTTCGTCACCACCGAGTGGAGCGGCATCATTGCCGGCCTGCAGGCGGGCAAGTTCGACGTGATCGTCAACCAGGTCAACGTCACGCCTCAGCGCCAGCAAGTGCTGGACTTCTCCACGCCCTACGTCTACTCGGATGCGCAGCTGATCCAGCGCAAGGACGACAAGCGCCAGTTCAAGTCGCTGGAAGACCTGAAGGGCCACAAGCTCGGCGTCAGCCTGGGCAGCAATTTCAACGACCTGGCCAAGTCGGTGCCGGGCATCGACGTCAAGACCTATCCCGGCGCGCCTGAGTACCTGCGCGACCTCGCGGCACAGCGCGTCGACGCCGCGCTGAACGACCGGCTGATGGTCGCCTACCTGGTCAAGACCGCCAACCTGCCGCTGCGGCCGGGCGCGATCGTGGCGGGTGCCACCACGCAGGTGGCCATCCCGTTCCGCAAGGACAACCCCAAGTTCGCGCAGGCCATCAACCACGCGCTGGATGACCTGGGCAAGGACGGCACGCTTGGCAAGCTCTCGGTGAAGTGGTTCGGCACCGACGTGACCAGGCCCGCCGGTAAGCCAATCAAGTAAGCCAGTCAGGTAAGCCGGCCAGCAAGCCGGGCGGTATCATGTCGCGGCGCCGCGGTCTGCATGGCTGCCGCGCCGTTTTCTTTTTCATTCTTCTGCCGCCGCCACGCCCATGTCCGCTCTCCAGCTTGTCACCGATTCCCTGCCAGTGCTGCTGCAGGGCACGCTGCTGACCATCAAGTTCGCGTTGTGGTCGATGGTGTTCGGGCTGATGCTGGGCACGGTGGTGGCGCTGATGGGCATCAGCCATAGCCGTGTGCTCAAGGCGGCGGCGCGCACCTACGTCAGCATCATGCGCGGCACGCCGCTGCTGGTGCAGATCTTTGTCGTCTACTACGGGCTGCCGGGCATCGGCATCGCGCTGGAGCCCACGCCCGCGGGCGTGCTGACGCTGAGCCTGAACGTCGGCGCCTACCTGTCCGAGAGCATGCGCGGGGCCATCCTGGGCGTGTCGCGCGGCCAATGGCTGGCAGCCTACAGCCTGGGCCTGACGCCGGCGCAGGCACTGCGCTACGTGATCGGCCCGCAGGCGCTGCGGCTGGCGGTGCCAAGCCTGTCCAACAGCCTGATCAGCCTGATCAAGGACACCTCGCTGGTATCGGTCATCACCGTGACCGAGCTGCTGCGCACGGCGCAGGAGGTGATCGCGGCCACCTACCAGCCGCTGCCTCTGTACCTGGCGGTGGCGGCGATCTACTGGGTGCTGAGCACGGGGCTGTCGGGGGTGCAGCATATGCTGGAGCGGCGCTTGTCGCTGCCCGGACGCCACTGATCGGCGCGCAAAGAAAAAGGCCAGCTCTGCGGAGCTGGCCTTTTTTTATCGCCGGGCCGGTCAGCCCTGCGCGATGCGGCTGGCGATATGCCCCAGCGCCTCTTCCACCTGGTCCACCAGGACCAGGCACAGGTCGCCCGGCTGCAGGTGCGACAGCGCGGTATCGATGGCGAGGAACTCGCCACGGATCTCCTCGACCTGGCCGGCGCGTTGCGCGCCCTGCAGGCCTTCGCGCAGCAGCGCCAGCACCTCGCCGTCGGCGCGGCCGCGCTGGCACTGGTCCTGGTACAGGATGACTTCATCGAACACGCCGCCCAGGATCTGGGTCTGGCGGCGGATGTCGTCGTCGCGGCGGTCGCCCGCGCCGCTGATCACCACCATGCGCCGCTTGGCCGGGATGGTCTCGACAGCGTTGCACAGCGCCAGGATGGCATCCGGGTTGTGGCCGTAGTCGGCGATCAGCGTGGCGCCGCGGTAGTCGAACACGTTGAAGCGTCCCGGGGCGGTCTGCGCGTCGTTGACGAAGGTGGCCAGGCCGCGGCGGATGGTCGGCCAGTCGATGCCCAGCGCCCACGCGGCGGCGATCGACGACATCGCGTTATCGACCTGGAAGCCGATGGTGCCGTTGCGCGTCAGCGGGACCTCGGCTACCGCGATGCGCACTTCAGTATCGCCTTCGGACGCCACGATGTCGGCGCCGTCCACGAACACCACGCGCTTGCCCTGCGCGCGGTGCGTGGCCATGGCCGGCTGGTTGGGATCGTGGGCGAAGAAGGTGACGCTGCCGGGGCAGGCGTCGGCCATGCGCACCACCATCGGGTCGGCTGCGTTCAGGACCGCCATGCCGTGCGGCGCGACGTTCTGCACGATCACGCTCTTGAGCACCGCCAGGTCTTCCACCGAGTTGATGTAGGACAGGCCCAGGTGGTCGCCTTCGCCCACGTTGGTCACCACCGCCACGTCGCAGCGGTCGAAGGCCAGGCCTTCGCGCAGCAGGCCGCCGCGCGCGGTTTCAAACACGGCGGCGTCCACGTCCGGGTGCAGCAGCACGTTGCGCGCGCTGCGCGGGCCGCTGCAGTCGCCGGTGTCGATGCGCTCGCCTTGGATATACACGCCGTCGGTGCCGGTCATGCCCATGCGCAGGCCGCTGGTGGCCATGATGTGGGTGATCAGCCGGACCGTGGTGGTCTTGCCGTTGGTGCCGGACACGGCCACCACCGGGATGCGGCCATCGTCGCCATCGGAGAACATGGTCGAGACAATGGCTTCACCGACCGCGCGGCCCTTGCCGTACGACGGCTGCAGGTGCATGCGCAGGCCCGGCGCGGCGTTGACCTCGACGATGCCGCCGGCCTGTTCCTCGAACGGCTTGAGCATGGTCTCGCACACGGCGTCGACGCCGGCGATGTCCAGGCCCACCATCTGCGCCGCCGCCACGGCACGCGCGGCGATGTCCGGGTGGACGTCGTCGGTGACGTCGGTGGCGCTGCCGCCGGTGGACAGGTTGGCGTTGTTGCGCAACACCACGCGCGTGCCGTTGGCCGGCACGGAATCGGCGGTCAGGTTCTGCTTGGCCAGCGTGGCCAGCGCGATGTCGTCAAAGCGGATCTTGGTCAACGAGGTCGCATGGCCTTCACCGCGGCGCGGGTCGCGGTTCACTTCCTCGACCAGCTGGCGCACGGTATGCACGCCGTCGCCGATGACCTGCGGCGGGTCGCGGCGCGCGGCCGCCACCAGCTGCTTGCCGACCACCAGCAGGCGGAAGTCATGGCCCGGGATATAGCGCTCGACGATTACGTCCGAACTGATGTCCGAGGCGACCTCGTAGGCCGTCATCACTTCCTCGCGGGTGCGGATGCGCACCGCCACACCCTTGCCCTGGTTGCCGTCGCGCGGCTTGACCACCACCGGGGCGTCGATTTCCTGCGCTGCGGCCCAGGCCTCTTCGGCGCTGCGCACCGAGCGGCCCAGCGGCACCGGCACGCCGGCGGCGTGCAGCAGGGTCTTGGTCAGGTCCTTGTCCTGCGCGATCGATTCGGCCACGGCGCTGGTGCGGTCGGTCTCTGCGGCCTGGATACGGCGCTGCTTGCTGCCCCAGCCGAACTGCACCATCGAGCCCTGCGTCAGGCGCCGGTAGGGGATGCCGCGCGCCACGGCGGCGTAGACGATGGAGCCGGTGCTGGGCCCCAGGCGCACGTCCTCGTCCAGCTCGCGCAGGCGGTGCAGCGCGTCTGCCAGGTCGAACGGGGTGTCGTTGCGCGCGGCGCGGCACAGGGCCTCGGCCAGCTCGAACGCAAGCCGGCCGACTTCTTCCTCGCTGTATTGCACGATCACCTGGTAGGTGCCGGGCTCGACCGTCTGCGCGGTGCGGCTGAAGGTGACCGGGCAGCCGGCGGCGGCCTGCAGGCGCAGCGCGGTCACTTCCAGCACGTGGGCCAGCGACAGCTCACCCGACTCCTCGTCCGGGCGCAGCGGCCCGATTTCGGGGAAACGGGCGCGCAGCCGGTCTTCAAAACCGGGCAGCGCCGACAGCATGTTGGTGGCATCCTGGCAGGCCACGATCGCCTCGATGGCGGTGTGGCGGCACCACAGGTTCGGGCCCCGCAGGGCCCGGATACGTGAGACTTCCATAGAACGGTTTCCGTGTCTTCTATGCGCGGTTGAGCTTGGGGCCGCGTCAGGCGCGGCGCGCAGGCTGGCCCATCCAGTGGTGCACCAGGTCGACGGTGGCGCCGGTGGCGGCCTCGTCGCACTGCAGTACCAGCAGGTCGCCCGGCACCAGCTGGCTGAGCGCGGTTTCAATGGCGCTGGCGCGCGTGCCTTCGTCGATGATCTTGGTCACGCGCCGGCCTTCGTACAGGCCCTGCTTGAGCAGCGCGCGCGCCTCGGCATCGGGCAGGGCGCGCTTGACGCTGCGGTCCTCGCACAGGAAGACGCGGTCGAAATGCTGCCCCAGCGCCATGCCCTGGCGCACCAGGTCTTCGTCGCGGCGCTGCATGCCGGCGCCGTAGACCACCATGCGGCGCTCGGCCGGGAAGCGCTCCAGCGCGGTCGCCAGGGCTTCCAGCGCGGGCGCGTTGTGGGCGTCGTCGACCACCACGGTGGCGCCGTTGCGCTCGAACAGCGTGAAGCGGCCCGGCACGTCGACCTGGCCGACATCGAAGGTCACCACGCCGGCGCGGATCAGGTCGTTGGAAATGCCCAGCGCCCAGCCCGCGGCCACGGCCGCCAGCACGTTCTCGACCTGGAACGCGACGCGTCCGGCATAGGTCAGCGGCACCGCGGCCACGTCCACCAGCGCGGTTTCGCTGCTGCCGGTGGCCAGCACGATCTTGCCTTCGCGCAGGTACACCGCGCGCTTGCCGGCGGCGCGGTGCGACACGATAGCAGGCAGTTCCGGCGTCAGGCCGAAGAAGATCACGTCGCCGTCGCACAGCCCGGCCATCTCCACCAGGCGTTCGTCGCGCGCGTTGAGCACGGCCGCGCCGGTCTCCAGCACCACGTCGACCTGCGTGCGCAGCACGTTGTACATGCGGTCCTCGTCCTCGACGTAGTAGTCGCCGAGGTGGTCGGGCTGGTCGAAATTGGTGACCACGCCGACCTGGCAGCGGTCGTAGGCCAGGCCTTCGGAGAGGATGCTGCCGCTGTCGTTCTCGAACACGGCGGCCTCGACCGCGCGGTTCATCAGGATGCGATGGCCCGATTCCCAGTTGGCGCGGTCGCCGCTTTCCACCTGGCGGCGGTCCAGGAACAGCCCGTCGCTGCAGGCCAGGCCGGTATGCTTGCCCGACAGCTGCAGCAGGCGCGCCACCAGGCGCGCGACCACGGTCTTGCCGTTGGTGCCGGTCACGCCCACCACCGGGATGCGGCCCTGGTCGTCATCGGACTCAGGGAACAGGTGGTTGACGATGGCGCGGCCGACCGGGCGCGGCGTGCCTTCGGCCGGCTTGATATGCATCAGCAGGCCGGGGCCGGCGTTGACCTCGACGATGGCGCCGCGCTGCTCGGCCAGCGGGCGCGAGATGTCCTCGGCCACCAGGTCCACGCCGGCGATGTCCAGCCCGACCACGCGCGCGGCGAGCGCCGCATGCGCAGCGACGCTCGGGTGCACACGGTCGGTGACGTCGAAGGCGACATTGCCGTTGCGCTGGATCAGCACGGTGCGGCCTTCGGGCGGTACCGAGCTGGCGTTCATGCCCTGGCGCTTCAGTTCCAGGCGCGCGGCCGAGTCCAGCCGCACACGGTTCAGCGGATGATCCTCGGTGGTGCCGCGGCGCGGATCGGAATTGATCTGCAGCTCGATCAGCTCGTCGATGGTGGACTTGCCGTCGCCGACCACGCTCGCGGTCTCGCCCATGGCGGCGGCCACCAGGCGGCCGCCCACCACCAGCAGGCGGTGCTCGTTGCCGGGGATGAAGCGTTCGACGATGACGCCGTTGCCTTCGTCGATGGCCACGCCGTAGGCGGTCTCGACTTCCTCGCGGGTCATCAGGTTGGTGAACACGCCGCGGCCGTGGTTGCCGTCATAGGGCTTGACCACCACCGGCACGCCGATGTCCTCGGCGGCGTCCCAGGCGTCTGCCGGGGAATCGACCATGCGGCCCTCGGGGACTGGCACGCCGCAGGACTCCAGCAGGCTCTTGGTCAGGTCCTTGTCGCGCGAAATGCTTTCGCCGATGGCGCTGGTGCGGTCGGTCTCGGCGGTCCAGATGCGGCGCTGGCGCGCGCCGTATCCCAGCTGCACCAGGTTGCCGTCCGACAGGCGGATCGCCGGGATGTCGCGGTCGTCCGCGGCATCGACGATGCAGGCGGTGCTGGGGCCCAGGCAATGCTCGTCCACCAGGCGGCGCAGGTTGTCCACGGCGGCGGGGACGTCGAAGGGACGGTCCTCGATCGCGGCCATGACCAGGTCGCGGGCGGTGAACAGGGCGACGCGGGTGACTTGCTCGTGCCAGGCGCGCACGATCACCTTGTAGACGCCGCGCACCGGGGTCTCGCGCGCCTTGCCGAAGCCGCCGGGCATGCCCGCCAGGTTCTGCAGCTCAAGCGTCACGTGTTCCAGGATATGGCCGGGCCAGGTGCCGTCCTTCACGCGCTGCAGGAAGCCGCCGCGCTCGCCGATACTGCAGCGATGCTCGATCAGCGACGGCAGCCAGGCCGACAGGCGCTCGTGGAACCCCGGAATCGTGTTGGAGGGAAAGTCCTCCAGTTCCCCGATATCGACCCATGCCTCCAGTACGGGCCGATATGTCCACATATTCGGGCCGCGCAGCGACATGACATCGAAAATCTCAATGTCCTTCTTTTTCATTGAATTAGCTTGAGGCAGTGGGCGGAACCGCCCGAGAAATGGAAGCCTAACCTTTCAGTAACGTTACAGCACAGAGCGGGTTGACTTTCTTCGTGTAAAAGTGATTGTGCAGTGCATCAGGAGTACTCGCGCGTTCGTCGTTATGTATACTGCGGGCGAATTCGCGGGCCGCCAGAGCGTGCCCGGCCTAAATTTGTTTCAAGTTATGTCCGTACCCCCTGGACGCACGCCGCGCCATCCATGACCCAGTCCTCCCTGCCTGTCCCTACCGCCCCTGCTGCCGACGAGCCCTGGCGTACCGAATCCGGATCGTGGCTCCGACCCGGCGAGACCGTCCTGGCCGGACTGGCTCTGGACCTCGACGCGAAGCTGCATTTTACCCAAGGGTGGCTGGTTGTGACCGACCAGCGCATCGTTGCCCGGGCTCCCGGTGAAAAAAATGTGCGGGAATGGAACATCGGGACCTCCCTGCGCCTGTCGCACACCGACCACGCGGGCGTGGGCGCGCTGGAACTGAGCGGTCCAGAAGGCCGGCTGGCGAGCTGGCGATACACGCTTGGTTACAATCCGGCCGCGCTGCGGCTGGCCGACCAGTTCGAATTCCAGCGCGATGCCGCCGGCGCGCGCCCGGCGGGCGGGGCGGGCGAAGTGCTGTGCCCGACCTGCAAGGCGCCGCTGCCGCCGGACGAGGAACAGTGCCCCCAATGCAGCCGGGAGCTGGAAACCCCGCCGTCGACCTGGGCGCTGCTGCGCCTGTGGCGCTTTGCCCGGCCGTACCAGTGGCAGCTGCTGGCGGGCTTCCTGCTGACGCTGCTGTCCACCGCGGCCACGCTGGTGCCGCCGTACCTGACCATGCCGCTGATGGACAAGGTGCTGATCCCGTTCCAGAACGGGGTGCCGATCGACTACGGGCTGGTGCGTCTGTACCTCGCGGGATTGCTGGGGGCGGCGCTGGTGGCCTGGTCGCTGGGGTGGGCGCGCACTTACCTGCTCGCGCGCGTATCGGAGCGTATCGGCGCCGATCTGCGCACTACTACGTACGAACATCTGCTAAAGCTGTCGCTGGAATACTTCGGCGGCAAGCGCACCGGCGATCTGATGGCGCGCATCGGCTCGGAAAGCGACCGCATCTGCGTCTTCCTGTCGCTGCACCTGCTGGACTTTGCCACCGACGTGCTGATGATCCTCATGACGGCGGTGATCCTGGTGTCGATCAACCCGTGGCTGGCATTGGTCACGCTGGTGCCGCTGCCGTTCATCGCCTGGATGATCCACCTGGTGCGCGACCGCCTGCGCCACGGCTTCGAGAAGATCGACCGGATCTGGTCCGAGATCACCAATGTGCTGGCCGATACCATCCCCGGCATCCGCGTGGTCAAGGCCTTTGCCCAGGAAAAGCGTGAGGTGTCGCGCTTCCGCGAGGCCAACAAGCACAACCTGGCGATCAACGACCGCGTCAACGCGGTATGGTCGCTGTTCACGCCGACGGTCACCCTGCTGACCGAGATCGGCCTGCTGATCGTGTGGGTGTTCGGCATCTGGCAGGTGTCGCACAGCGCCATCACGGTGGGTGTGCTGGTGGCGTTCCTGACCTATATCAGCCGCTTCTATACCCGCCTGGATTCGATGAGCCGGATCGTCTCGGTGACGCAGAAGGCCGCTGCCGGCGCCAAGCGCATCTTCGACATCCTCGACCATGTCTCGAGCGTGCCGGAGCCGGTGCGCCCGGCGAAGCTGGACAAGGTCGAAGGCGCCATCGACATGAGCGACCTGGGCTTCCGCTACGGCAACCGCGCGGTGATCCGCGGGCTGAACCTGTCGATCGAGCCGGGCGAGATGATTGGCCTGGTGGGGCACAGCGGCTCGGGCAAGAGCACGCTGGTCAACCTGATCTGCCGTTTCTACGATGTTTCCGAGGGCGCGATCCGCGTCGACGGCGTCGATATCCGCTCGCTGCCGGTGTCGGAGTACCGCCGCCATATCGGCCTGGTGCTGCAGGAGCCGTTCCTGTTCTTCGGCACGATTGCCGACAATATTGCCTATGGCAAGCCCGACGCCACGCGCGAGGAGATCATCGCCGCCGCGCGCGCCGCGCATGCGCACGAGTTCATCCTGCGCCTGCCGCACGGCTATGACTCGCTGGTCGGTGAGCGTGGCCAGGCGCTGTCAGGCGGCGAGCGCCAGCGCATCTCGATCGCGCGCGCGCTGCTGATCAACCCGCGCATCCTGATCATGGACGAGGCCACCTCGTCGGTCGACACCGCCACCGAGAAGGAAATCCAGAAGGCGCTCGACAACCTGGTGCAGGGCCGCACCACCATCGCCATCGCGCACCGCCTGTCGACACTGCGCAAGGCCGACCGGCTGGTGGTGATGGACCGCGGCCAGATCGTCGAAGTCGGCAGCCATGATGAGCTGCTGTTGCGCGAAGGCGCATACTACAAGCTGTACCAGGCGCAGGCGCGCAATGTCGACACTGAGGACGGCGAAGACGAAGCGATCGAAACGCCGGAGGCCGCCAATGCCCAATGACGTTCCCGCCACCACGCCGACACCCATGTTTACGCTAGATCGCAATCGTTTTGGCCGCCTGGTCCTGATCGCCGAAGACGGCACCGTCCACGAAGGCGTGGTGCCGGTGCGCGCCTTCCCGATTTCCGCGCCGCAGGGCGGCATCGGCCTGATGAGCACCGACGGGCATGAGGTGGTGTGGATTCCGCGGCTGGAGGATGTGCCGCAGGCAGAGCGCGACATGATCGAAGCGGAACTCGCCTCGCGCGAGTTCATGCCGGAGATCCAGCGTATCGTCAGCGTGTCGACCTACGCCACGCCCAGCGTGTGGACGGTGCAGACCGATCGCGGCAAGACCGAGCTGGTGCTGCGCGGCGAAGAGGCAATCCGGCGCCTGGCCGGCAGCACGCTGCTGATATCGGACACGCACGGCATCCACTACCTGATCCGCGACCTGACGGCGCTGGACAAGCACAGCCGCAAGATCCTCGACCGCTTCCTCTGAGGTGTCGCTGGCGACGCCGAAACCCGGGCCGGCGCGCTGCCGGCCGGGTTCCTGATCCTTGTTCCTAGTGCAGCATCTCGGATGCGTCGTCTTCGTCGTCCCAGTCATCGTGCATGACCGGCACGTCAGGCGCCATGTCGAACACCATCGAGTGGTAGCGCACGCTGAACCACTCGCGGAACATCTGCAGCGACAGTTCCTCGGGCCACATCGAGTCATCGAACCACTCGCCCAGCATGAATTCAAAGAATTCCTGCCAGCGCTTCTCGACCCAGCGCAAGGCGTTGTCGTGCGTATCGGCCAGCTCTTCCGGCAGCAGAAACACGCTCTGGTCCTCGCGCACCTGCTCTAGCGTGAGGCCGGCCACCGGCTGGGGATCGACCGCCTGGATCCAGTCCAGGAACGGCTGTTCCGGGACCAGCGCGACCATGGAACGGTTGATGGTGAAGCGGGGATGGTCAGACATGGCGAAAGCCTTCAAGGACTGCAACCGCCTATTGTAGTCCTTCGCCGTGCGGCTTCCGTGCGCGCTACTGATAATCCATGGTAAAGATCATCGCGCTTGATACCGTCCCCGGGGAGGGCGTGCCGCCAAGGCCGATGTAGCGCGCGCCGAAGCGGTATGTGGCGGGGACGTTGGCCGTGATGTTGCCCATCGCATTGCGCACCTGCAGGGGTACAGGCTCGGTGCCGCTCGCATTGACGATCTGCACGCCTGCGCCGCTGGCCATGCCGCCCGTCCCGGCATTGGTGATGCCGAGGATGCCGGCTCCGGCCGAGGCCACCGGCGTACCCGCGGCCGCGTCCAGCGTCATGCCGACAATGGCTCCGCCACTGCAGGTCAGCTGGATGGCGAAAGGCGTGTTGCCACCCACCCCCTGGTTTGCGAGCGTGAGTGCGCTGATTGCTGGCAGGTTCACCACCGGGGGGTAGGTACTGTTGCAGGAAATTTCCCGCGGTGTCACGTTGCCGCTGAGGCCGATGTAGTTGCTGGTGCCACCCAGTCCCCCCGCCGTGCTGCCGTCATAGACGCCGAAGCCGAATCGGGTCTGGGCAGGATCGAGACTGCCTGAGATGATCGGCCCGGTCTTCACAAATTCCACTGATACCGACACGGAATAGTTCAGGCTGGCGTCCAGGTAACCAAGGTTCGCGCTGCGAGTATCGCATTTCACACCGGCTGCATTGGTCATGGGCTGGCCCGCTGCATTGCGCAGCCGGATGCCGATGCCGGGGACGCCGGTGGAGTACACGCCCGGCATGACCTCGGTGCCGTTGCCATAGTAGCAGGAGATGATAGGAGCGCCGGCCACAACCGCTGGTGGCACGTAGGTGCAAGTGCCGCTGAATGTGTAGTAGTGCACCGTGCCGGGAATGGTGCTGCCGACGGCAAGGTTGGCGGCGACAGCCATGTCGCTCAGTGTTTGCAGATATGGCATCGCCGGCGTGGCGCTGCAGGCCGCTTGAGCGAAATGCGGGACCGCAAGGGATGCAAGTACCACCAGCCAGTGGCGCAGGGCGCTGATTAATTGCTTTCGGTTCATGGCAGGTTCGCCGTGATGGCATGCGCGCATGCACAAACGGCCAGGTTGTGGGCCGGCCGTCCGGCTTTCCGGCATGCCGGTTGAAGTTACGCTACTACGATAGGTGTGGCGCATTCCGGCAGAAATAAGGCTTGCCTTAAATCTGGGTCAGAAGTCTCACGCCACTGGAACGCAAGAACCGCCCAACAGCCCCGTGATCGGCATCATGCCGCAAGGCTCTGTCATCCGGACTTCCGTTCGCTTTCGTCCCGCCATTGAGGAAAACGACAGGCGCATTGCCGCCGGTTACTGGCTATAGTCCGAGGGGCTGCAGGCAGGCCATGCCGTCTGAAGAGTGCAAGGCATGAACTGATACTTGTCTGTCATGAATCGGGCGCCCGCCGACAAGGCAAGGGCCCGGCAAGGAGAAGTCATGGATACGTATGTCGACCTGCAGCGGGCCATACTGAACAACATACCCGACCAGGCCTGGCTGAAGGACGTCGGCTCCCGCTACGTCCTGGTCAATGACGCCTTCATGGCCGCATGCGGGCGGTCCGAGGCCGAGATTCTGGGCAGCACGCCGGACAAGGTGTGGTCGGAGGAATGGGGACAGGTCTACCTGGACACCGACAAGGCGGTGGTGGCCAGCGGCATCCGCCGGCGTTATGAGGAATGCCGTCACGGCCAGGACGGCAGCCTGCGCTGGTTCGATACCATCAAGATGCCGATTCGGGGCCAGGACGGCGCGGTCGTCGGCACGGTTGGCATCTCGCGCGACATTACCGACCGCAAGCGCTCCGAGCAGGAGCTGCTGGAATCGCGCGCGCAGCTGCGTGAGCTGTCCGCCTACCTGCAGTCCGTGCGCGAGGCGGAGCGCACCCGGATCTCACGCGAGCTGCACGATGAGCTTGGGCAGTCCCTGACGGCATTGCGCCTGGGACTCAGCTTTATCGAAGCGCAGCAGGGCCCCGATGCCGGCGACGCGTGCCGCAAGCATTTGCAGATGCTCAAGCAGATCGCGGATTCGACGGTGGACGCGGTGCAGCGCATCGCGGCAGACCTGCGCCCGCCGCTGCTGGATGAGCTGGGGCTGACCGCGGCGATCGAGTGGCTGGCCGAGTCTTTTTCCGAGCGCGGCGGCATCGCCTGCGAGCTGGCGCTGCAGCCCGTCGGCGAGCTCAGCGCCGAACTCAGCACCGCGGTCTTTCGCATCGCGCAGGAAGCGCTGACCAATGCCTGCCGCCATGGCCGCGCCGATCGCGTGCGGGTGGAGCTGAGCGCGGCCGGCGGGACCTTGCGGCTGGTGGTTGCCGACAACGGCCGCGGCATCGATGCGTCCAGGGCCGGGCATCGCCGCAGCCTGGGTTTGCTGGGGATGCGCGAGCGTGCGCTGATGCTGGGCGGCAAGCTGGCGGTAACCAGCGAGAAGGGCGGCGGCACCCGGGTCGAGGCGCAGATCCCCAATGCCGGCACTGCCGGCAACGGAGGCGCAAGATGATCCGCCTGATGCTTGCCGACGACCACACCATCATCCGCGACGGGCTCAAGAAGATCTTCTCCACCGTGCCCGACATGCAGGTGGTGGCCGAAGCCGCCGACGGCTGCGAAGTGTTGGCGCTGCTGCGCGCGCAGACGCCGGACGTGCTGTTGCTGGACATGTCGATGCCGGGGCGCAGCGGCATCCTGCTGATCCAGCAGATACGGGCCGGCTATCCGGCGCTACCGATCCTGGTGCTGAGCATGTACCGCGAGTCGCAATATGCGGTGCAGGCTATCCGCGCGGGCGCGGCTGGCTACCTGACCAAGAATGTGGAGTCCGACCAGCTGCTCGGTGCCATCCGCAAGGTGGCGCGCGGCGGTACCGCGGTCTCGCCGGCGATTGCCGACAAGCTCCTCAGCCAGGCCCGGCAGCCCGATGCCATGTTGCCGCATGCACGCCTGACGGCGCGTGAACTGCAGGTGTTCCAGATGCTGGCCGAGGGGCTGGGCATCAACGAGGTCGCCGCGGCGCTGTCGCTCAGCGCCAAGACGGTAAGCACCCACAAGGCCAACATTCTCGGCAAGATGGATATCGCTTCGACGGCCGGGCTGGTGCACTACGCCATCCGCCACGGCCTGCTCGCCGAAGCCGGGGACGCGGCCTAGTCTGCTGCGGTGCGTCTAGGAAAATCCTTAGGTCGAATTCAGCCAATCCTGATGTAGTGATGCCGCCCCGGCACCTACGCTTCAGGTAGCGAAGCCCTGACTTCGCCTGCATAACAAGACCTGAGGAGACAAGCCATGCAGCTGGACCTGCTGATCCGGGACGCCTGTGTACGCGACGACGCGCCCCTGACCGATATCGCCATCCGCGACGGCCGCATCGCCGCCATCGAGCCCGGCATCGACGTGCCGGCGCATGAAGTGATCGAGACCGGCGGCCGCGCGGTCATCCCGGGGCTGGTCGAAGCGCACCTGCACCTGGACAAGGCTCTGCTGCACCGCCGCCTGCCGGCACGCTTCGGCACGCTGGACGAAGCCATCCGCGTCACCGGCATCCTGAAAAGCAAGCAGCAGCGCCAGGATGTGCTGGACCGCTCGCGCCAGGTGCTGGACATGGCGGTCAGGAACGGCACGGTGGCGATCCGCGCGCATCCCGATGTCGACCTGATCCAGGGGCTGATCGGGGTGGAGACGCTGCTTGAACTGAAATCGGAGTACCACGATCTGCTCGACCTGCAGATCGTGGCCTTCCCGCAAGAGGGCATCCTGAAATCGCAGGGCACCCGCGAGCTGCTGACAGAAGCCATGGACATGGGCGCCGATGTGGTCGGCGGCTGCCCGTACAACGAGCTGAGCTGGGCCGACACCATGCGCCATATCGACATGGTCTTCGAACTGGCGCAACGCTATGACGCGCCGGTCGACATGCATGCCGATTTTGCCGACGACACCGGCGACCAGCGCTTTGCCGCAGTGTCATATATCGCGCAGAAGACCATCGAAGCCGGCTACCAGGGGCGCGTGTCGCTGGGCCATGTCACGAGCCTGGGCGCGCTTGACGCGGCGCAGCTGCAGCCGCTGATCGAGCAGATCCGCGAGGCCGGCATCAGCATCGTCACGCTGCCCGCCACCGATCTCTATCTCGGCGGCCGCAAGGACGTCCAGAACCAGCGCCGCGGGCTGGCGCCGGTGAAGGCCCTGCACAGCGGCGGCGTCAACGTGGCGTATTCCTCGAACAATATCCGCAACGCCTTCACGCCGTTCGGCAAGGCCGACATGCTGCAGATCGGCAACATGCTGGCGCACGTGGCCCAGTTCGGCGTGCCCGAGCACCAGCTCGCGGTGCTCGACATGGGCACGCACAACGCCGCGCGCGCGATCGGCCTGCACGACACCTATGGCCTCAAGGTCGGGCGCCAGGCTGACCTGGTCGTGCTCGATACCTTCCAGGTGGCCGATGCGCTGATCGACATCCCGCCGCGGCTGTGGGTGGTCAAGCGCGGCAAGATCACCGTAGTCACGCAGCATCGCTGCGAGATCCATCGGCACCGGTGCTGCCCACACTGACCGCAATGCCCGTTCCCCGTCCATCAAGGAGTCGATCATGAGAAAGCTGCCCGCCGAAGTCGTGGCTTCACTGCTTGCCATCACCACCGTTCCCATCGCCGCGCATGCCTCGCACCTGCCGCCATGGGCCATCTTCATTAGCTGGGCCGCGACCTTTGCCATGGGCGGCCCCACGCCGGAGAACCTGAAGAAGATCTGGCCGACACTGCCGGTGGGCTCGCTCTTTGCCTTTGTCATCGTGCTTTGCTTCCGCCAGGCGGCCGAGCAGTTCTCCGGGCCAGCGCTGATCGTGGCGGAGATGGTGATCCTGTTCGCGCTCAACGCTTCGATGATGTATCTCGCTCGCGTGTTCGTCACGCTGCGCTTCATCCCCGGCATGTTCTTTGGCTTTGCCTCGTATTTCGCCACGCTGTTCGGCGGCTTCGGCCCGGTGCCGGGCGATCCCGTTGTCGCGCTTGGCGCGGTGATCGCCATGAATGCGCTCGGACCGGCCTATGCCTGGATCAAGCATCACTACGCGGCACCGGAATCCGTTGCCGAACGCCCATGGCAAGGCTGGAAGACCGGGACCTGAGCCGACGCGTCCTGCCGGGTTTGCGTGCCAGGCGCAGCATGACCCGGCGCCATCATCGAATCGTTATCGCGGCTGCCAGCGTGGGCCGGCCGCGCGTATCCGGGGGAAGTGGGTATGGAATTTCTGGGTGAAGTGGATCCTTGCGGCACCGGCACGTCGCGCCGGGCATTCCTGGCCGGCTCGGCCGCGCTGGCGGGCAGCACCATATTGCCTGCCGTCGGCCAGGAACTGGCGCAGGAGCCGGCGCAATCCGGGCGCGCAGGGCTGGCGCATTCGTCCGCGGGCATGGTCACCAGCCCGCATGGACTGGCCAGCCAGGCGGGGCTGGAGGTATTGAAGGCCGGGGGCAACGCCATCGAGGCGGCGATTGCCATCGGCGCGGTGCTGAGCGTGACATACCCGCACTTTACCGGCCTGGGGGGCGACGCCTTCCTGGTGGTCAGCGACCGCGGCGGCAATGTGCGCACGTTCTCCGGCATCGGCCAGGCGGCGTCCGAGACCTCGGGCTATGCCGGCACGATTCCGCTGCGGGGCCCGGCAGCGGCACTCACTGCCGCCGCCACCGTTGCGATCTGGGACCGCGCCTTTGCCTTCAGCCGGGACCAGTGGGGCGGCACGCAGTCGTGGTCGGCGCTGCTGGCGCGGGCCACCGAGTACGCCGCCAACGGATTCCCGGTCACGCCGTCACAGTGCTTCTGGCAGGAGTTCCGCTCGGCGGACCTGTCAGGCTGGGATGGCTTCGGACAGGTCTTCATGCCAGACGGGCGCATGCCCAGGCCCGGCCAAATGTTCCGCCAGCCTGAGCTGGCCCGCACCCTGGACCGGGTGGCGACACAGGGCGGGCGCGAATTCTACGAGGGCGACCTCGCCGGTCGCCTTGCCGCCGGGCTGGCCAAGGCCGGCTCGCCGTTGCGCGAACAGGACCTGGCGCGCTGCCAGGCGCGCGAAGAAGTGCCGCTGCGCGTGGCCTACCGCGACGGCGAACTGCTCGGCCTGCGTCCGCCCACGCAAGGCGTGACCACGCTGGAGATCATGGGCATCCTCGACCGGTTCGATCTGTCCGGTATCCAGGAAGGCAGCGCAGACTATTACCACCTGCTGGTCGAGGCCGTGAAGCTGGCGTTCCTGGACCGCAACCGCTACGTCGCCGATCCCGATTTTGTCGACGTGCCGCTGGAGCGGCTGTTGTCCAGGTCCAATCTCGACGCCCACGCGCGCCGCATCCGCATGGACCGCGCCATGGCGTGGCCGCATGTGTTCAAGCCCGGCGACACCGTCTACATCGGCGCCGCCGACCGCGAGGGCCGCTGCGTGAGCATGCTGCAGACCGTCTATTTCGACTGGGGCAGCGGCCTGGTCGTCGGCGACACGGGGGTGCTCTGGCACAACCGCGGCGCATCGTTCAGCCTCGATCCCGCCAGCCCCAACGTGCTGCGCGGCGGCAAGCGGCCATTCCATACCCTCAATCCCGGCATCTACCTCAAGCAGGGCCGGCCGCACCTGCTGTACGGCACGCAAGGCGCCGACGGCCAGCCGCAGACACTGGCCGCGGTGCTGACACGGATGATCGACTACGGCATGGATCCGCTGACGGCTCTGCGCCGCCCGCGCTTCCTGCTGGGCAAGACCTTCTCGGACAGCCGCGACAGCCTCAAGCTGGAACAGGATGCCGGCCTGCCGGTGTTCAACGAGCTTGCCGCGCGCGGCCATCAACTGAGCCCGATCCCTGCGCAAAGCCAGCTGGCCGGTCATCCGGGCGCGATCCGGATCGATACCGGCGGGCAGCTTAGCGGCGCGCACGACCCGCGCAGCGATGGCCGGGCGCTGGGGGTATAGCGCGCGGCGCCCGGCGCCGGCGGCGCTTCCCGGTGACGCTGCGTTGTACCGGTGCGTCACCCAAAGAAAGAGCCCTCGGCCAGGGAGGACGAGGGCCACAAGTGGTAGCGGGCGAGTCGCAGTACGCCCGCATACCATGATGGCGCCGCTACGCGATCCGGGCATCCCCAATTCTGGGGATGTTGCTTTCCAGTGCGCGCTGACAGCACCAACCATCAATGGAGCAAAGGGACGTGCAATTCCCTGAAATCGAACGCGTCCGATTTGTCATTGATGCCATGAATGGTCAGGACGGCATCGTGGGTCATCGCCAGCTGCAGGCCTGCGGCAATCGCGGCATCGCGTGACGGGTAGACCGGTCCCGGGTTGTCGGGGTCGTATTCGAGGGCCCACTGCGCGTCTCGGGTGAGGATGACCTCGATGGACTTGATTGGCATCGCCAACTCCGTCTCTTGTGGACGATGTGCGGTCGCGCCGGCGTGGACAAAGGGCCTGGCAACGGGGAGCCGGTGCCAGGCGTCCGCCTGTGGAGCACTGTGATGCTGATGCCGTGCATGGCCCGGCCTGCAGCGATTCCAGCGTAGGCCAGGGCTGGGGACATGACTGTAAACAACTGCAAAGGCTGCGGTGCGATTTGGTTACCGTCCTGGAAAACAGATGGCGGGGTATCCGCTGCCAAAGAAAAAACCCGCGAAGCCTTCGGCTATCGCGGGTTTCTAGACCTGCAGGTGCTGCATCGGACTGAATACTGGTGGAGCCGGCGGGAATCGAACCCGCGTCCGTAAGCCCTCCACAGAGAGTTCTACATACTTAGTTCTGTCATTTGATTTAACCGGCGCATCGCGGACGAACACGCTCTACGACGGCGAGTCACTAGGTTTTCGTCCCCGGCTTCGTGACCCTTCCGGAGCTTATCTGACGTAAATGACCTCGCGTGGTCTTGCGACCCTAGCCCGTCAGCGAGCCAGTGCGAGGACGGCCGCAATTAAGCGGCCAGTGCGTAACGTTCGTCGTTAGCAGTTATTGCATTCCCATTGATTAACGAGGTGACGGGTCCTCGGTATGCCCTCCACTGCTTTGTAACCCACGTCGAAACCAGGTCGGCCCCAGTGAGGAAGCTGGATTGTACCCGGTTGGACGCAAGCTGTCGCGGGGAGTTCCGGGAACGGCCAGGATACCCCTGCGACACAATCAGGCGACCACGGCGGGCAACAGCAGCGGGATCAGCTCGGCCGGGTGGCGAATCAGGTGGTCGGCGCCCCAGGTCTCGGGCGGCTCGGCGTCGCCGCAATAGCCATAGGCGGCTGTGACGGTGATCATGCCGGCGGCCTTGCCGGCCTGGATGTCGCGCAGGTCATCGCCCACATAGACGCACTGGCGCGGGTCGACGCCGGCGCTTGCCGCGGCATGCAGCAGCGGGGCGGGGTGCGGCTTGGCGTGGGGCGTGGTGTCGCCGCTGACGACCGCGCTGGCGCGCGGGGCCAGGCCGATCGCGGCGACCAACGGCACGGTGAAGCGGGCGATCTTGTTGGTGACGATGCCCCACGGGATGCCCGCTGCCTCGAGCGCGGCCAGCACTTGCGGCATGCCGTCGAACAGGCGCGTGTGCACCGCGATGTCGGCCTCGTAGTAGTCCAGGAAGACATCGCGCAGCGCCGGGAACTCTGCATCCTCCGGACGCAGGCCGAAGGCTGCACCCAGCAGTCCACGCGCGCCGTGCGAGGCGACGGGACGCAGTTTTTCATAGGCCACCGGCGCCTGGCCGCGCTCGACGACCAGCCGGTTGGCCGCCGCCGCCAGGTCCGGCGCGGTATCTGCCAGCGTGCCGTCGAGGTCGAAGAAGACCCCTGCGATGCCGGCGCTCATGCTGCCACCCGGCGGAACGCCATCATGTAGTTCACATCGGTGTCGCTGCCCAGCGCATACACCTGCGACAGCGGGTTGTAGGTCATGCCGCGCATTTCCACCAGGTCCAGCCTGGCCTGGCGGGCAAAGCGCGCGAGCTCGGACGGCGTGATGAACTTGTCGTAGTCGTGCGTGCCGCGCGGCAGCATGTTGAGCACATACTCCGCGCCGACGATGGCCAGCAGGTAGGCCTTCAGGTTGCGGTTGATGGTCGAGAAGAACACATAGCCGCCGGGCTTGACCAGCGTGGCACAGGCTTGCACGATCGACGCCGGATCCGGCACGTGCTCCAGCATCTCCATGCAGGTCACCACATCGACGCTGGCCGGTTCACGTGCGGCCAGCGCTTCTGCGGCGATCTCTTCGTAGGTCACGGCAACCCCGGTCTCCAGGCTGTGCAGGTCCGCTACCTTCAGTGCCTTGGTCGAGAGATCGATACCGCGCACCGTGGCGCCCAGGCGTGCCATGCTTTCGGACAGGATGCCGCCGCCGCAACCCACGTCGACCACGCGCTTGCCGGCCAGACCGGCGATGCCGTCGATCCAGCGCAGGCGCAGCGGGTTCAGCTCATGCAGCGGCTTGAACTCGCTTTCCGGGTCCCACCAGCGGTGGGCCAGTTCGCTGAACTTGTCGATTTCCTTCGGATCGGCATTGCCGCGCGGCAGGTCCTGATTGGCGGCGCCGGCTGCGGAAAGGGTTTGCGATTGCAACGTCATCGTATGCGGGGCCGGCGGCACTAGCCGCGCCGGCGGTGTGAAGGGAAGAGAGGGACAGTCCGGGCAACTGTACCAAAAAAAAAGCCCAGCTTGCGCTGGGCCTTTCGTCGTCGGAAAGAATCCGATTAACGTGCGCTGCGGGTGCCGACCACTTCGACTTCCACGCGGCGGTTCGGCTGCTGGCAGGCGATCTGGGACTTGCGGTTGCCCTTGCACGACTTCGGATCGACCTTCAGCTGGCGCTTGCCCTTGCCTTCGGTGTAGACGCGGTTGGCTTCAACGCCCTTGCTCACCAGGTAAGCCTTGACCGATTCAGCACGACGGATCGACAGGCGATCGTTGTACTTGTCCGAACCGAACGAGTCGGTGTGGCCAACGGCGATGATAACTTCCAGGGTGATGCCTTGCAGTTTCGAGACCAGGTCGTCCAGCTTGGCCTTGCCTTCCGGCTTCAGGACAGCCTTGTCGAAGTCGAACAGGGTGTCAGCAGCGAAAGTGACCTTCTCGCTCGAGACGACCGGAGGAGCCACCGGAGCCGGTGCCGGTGCCGGTGCGGCCGGGGCCAGGGCGCCGTCGCACAGCGCGTTGGCGGTGGCCGGGGTCCAGGAGCTGTCGCGCCAGCAGAGCTCGTTCGTGCCATTCTTCCACACGTACTCGCTCGTACCGTTGCCCCAGTTGTCGTTCACTGCCTTCTTTTCATAAGGGACGGACTGAGCTTGAGCGGATGCAGCCATTACTGCGGTAGCTGCAACGAGCGCGAGCTTGGCAAATTTTTTCATATTTCTCCTCTCAGGATGAGATCACCGCAGGGTTACTGCGAGCAAATGGACGAAAACAAGTCATACATTCTTCGGAGTATAACATTCTCGATGTGGTGGATGCTCCACTTCGAACAATGTCTGGCTCTTCGCTGGGGAATTGTGCCACAAGGGTCGTTTCCTAAGAAGTAAATATATTCGATTCGCCGCATGGGTTTTGGGCCTGTGGTGTTTGTGCAACATAGGTCTTGTGTCGCCCGCAAAGCCTTGTGGCATCAGGGATTCCGGGTTTCAGCGAGGGCCTCGGGAGGTGTGCGCAAGGGCTGTCCGGAGAGCGGCAGGCGGGGGGTGGCGGCATGTTAGAATGACACGTTGCCCAGCCGTCAGGCGCCCACTGTGCCGCGCGCTAAAGGGCCTGTCATTCGCTTAAACCTGCCGCATAAACCACGCCGCAATGGATCCATTCGCAAAAGAAACCCTTCCGGTCTCCCTCGAAGAGGAAATGCGCCGCTCCTATCTCGATTACGCCATGAGCGTGATCGTGGGCCGGGCGCTTCCTGATGTGCGGGACGGCCTGAAACCGGTGCACCGGCGCGTGCTGTTTGCGATGCACGAGCTTAACAACGACTGGAACCGACCCTACAAGAAGTCGGCCCGTATCGTCGGTGATGTGATCGGTAAGTATCACCCGCACGGCGATACCGCAGTCTACGACACCATCGTCCGCATGGCGCAGGACTTCTCGCTGCGCTACATGCTGGTCGACGGCCAGGGTAATTTCGGTTCGGTCGACGGCGATAACGCCGCGGCCATGCGTTATACCGAAATCCGCCTGGCGAAAATCGCCCACGAGATGCTGTTCGACATCGACAAGGAAACCGTCGATTTCGACAGCAACTACGACGGCTCTGAAAAAGAGCCTTCGATCCTGCCGGCGCGTATTCCCAATCTGCTAATCAACGGTTCGTCCGGTATTGCGGTGGGCATGGCCACCAATATCCCGCCGCATAACCTGAATGAAATCGTCGATGGCTGTCTGCACCTGCTGCGCAACCCGCAGGCGACGGTGGATGAACTGATTGAATTGATTCCGGCGCCTGATTTTCCGACCGCCGGGATTATCTATGGCATCCAGGGCGTTCGCGAAGGCTATCGCACCGGCCGCGGCCGCGTGGTGATGCGGGCCAAGACGCACTTCGAGGACATCGACCGCGGCCAGCGCCAGGCGATCATCGTCGACGAGCTGCCCTACCAGGTCAACAAGCGCACCTTGCTCGAACGCATCGCCGAACTGGTCACTGAAAAGAAGATCGAGGGCATTTCCGACATCCGCGACGAGTCGGACAAGTCCGGCATGCGCGTGGTGATCGAGCTCAAGCGCAACGAGGTGCCCGAGGTTGTTCTCAACAACCTATATAAGAACACCCAGCTGCAGGACACCTTCGGCATGAACATGGTGGCGCTGGTCGACCGCCAGCCGCGCCTGCTGAACCTGCGCCAGATGCTGGAGTACTTCCTGGCGCACCGGCGCGAAGTCGTCACCCGCCGCACGGTATTCGAGCTGCGCAAGGCGCGCGAGCGCGGCCACGTGCTGGAAGGCCTGGCCGTCGCGCTGGCCAACATCGACGAATTCATCGCCATCATCAAGGCCGCACCGACTCCGCCGATCGCCAAGCAGGAACTGATGGCGAAGGCATGGGATTCGGCCCTGGTCCGCGAAATGCTTGCGCGCGCCGAAGGCGAGACCCCGGGCGGCCGCGCCTCCTATCGTCCGGACGGGCTGCCGCCGGTGTTCGGCATGCAGGCAGACGGCCTGTACCGCCTGTCGGATGGCCAGGCGCAGGAAATCCTGCAAATGCGCCTGCAACGCCTCACCGGGCTCGAGCAGGACAAGATCGTCCAGGAATATCGCGACATCATGGCGGTAATCACCGATCTTCTGGATATCCTGGCGCGGCCGGAGCGTATTACTGCCATCATCGTCGACGAACTCACCGCTATCCGCGCCGAATTCGGCGATGAGCGCCGTTCGCAGATCGAGCTGAACGCGACCGAGCTGGACACCGAAGACCTGATCACCCCGCAGGACATGGTGGTCACGCTGTCGCACAGCGGCTATATGAAGAGCCAGCCGATTTCCGAGTACCGCGCGCAAAAGCGTGGCGGACGCGGCAAGCAGGCGGCAGCGACCAAGGAAGACGACTGGATTGACACGCTGTTCGTGGCCAATACCCACGACTACATCCTGTGCTTCTCCAACCGCGGCCGGCTCTACTGGCTGAAGGTGTATGAGGTGCCGCAGGGCTCGCGCAACTCGCGCGGGCGCCCGATCGTCAACATGTTCCCGCTGTCCGAAGGCGAGAAGATCAATGTGATCCTGCCGGTCAAGCAGTTTGACGCCGAGCACTTCATCTTTATGGCCACCGCCCGCGGCACGGTCAAGAAGACCGCGCTGACCGAGTTCTCCAATCCGCGCAAGGCCGGCATCATCGCGGTCGACCTGGACGAGGGCGACTACCTGATCGGCGCGGCCGTGACCGACGGCCAGCACGATGTGATGCTGTTCTCCGATGCCGGCAAGGCCGTGCGCTTCGACGAGAACGACGTGCGTCCGATGGGCCGCCAGGCGCGCGGCGTGCGCGGCATGAACCTGGAAGACGGCCAGACCGTGATCGCCATGCTGGTGGCGCCGGCCGAGACCGCCGAAGAGGCTGAGGCGGGCATGCGCGGCAGCGTGCTGACCGCGACCGAGAACGGCTACGGCAAGCGCACCCCCATTGCTGAGTACACTCGACACGGTCGCGGCACCAAGGGCATGATTGCGATCCAGACGAGCGAGCGCAATGGCCGTGTGGTGGCGGCAGCACTGGTTTCGCCCGAGGATGAGATCATGCTGATCACCACCGGTGGCGTGCTGATCCGTACCCGCGTGGCTGAAATCCGCGAAATGGGCCGCGCCACGCAGGGTGTCACGCTGATCAACGTTGACGAAGGCACCAAGTTGTCCGGGCTGCAGCGCATCGTCGAAAGCGATGCCGATAACGGTGCCGGTGGCGACGAGGCTGAAGACGCCGACGGTGCAGAAGGTGCTGCCGGGGCCGACTTGGACGCTAATCCGTAAGACAAATCGTAAATTGTTGCAACAATAGGACGCCCGCCGGAACTCGCGTCGCGGCTGTCCGGACTAAAACGGACGTATTTACCAGGGAGTCACAATGCTCAAAACCTATCGACGTATCGCAGTTCTGGCCGCTTTCGTTCCGACCTTCATGATGGCGCAGCACGCCCATGCGCAGGATGCGGAAAAGACAGCAGCCATCAAGGAACTGCTTTCCGTCATGCAGGCAGACCAGGCTGTCAAGGGCCAGGCCGAAAACTGGCAGCAAGGCGCCAAGCAGGAAGCTCCGCTGGTGCTGGAACAAGTGCTGGTCGAGAACAAGACCCTGAACGACAAGCAGAAGCAGGCCGCTGTCGAAAAGCTGAAGAAGAACGGCGCGGTCCAGCGCATGGTTGACGGCGCCGGCTCGGCCTTCAGCACCGATGGCTTCCGCAAGGACGCGATCCAGGCGCACTACGATGCCTTCGGCAAGTACTACTCGACGGCGGAACTCAAGGACCTGACCACCTTCCTGAAGTCGCCGACCGGCCAGAAGTTCATGGCCAACCAGGGCAAGGCGACCCAGGAGATCTGGGGTTCGATGATGCAGAAGTACGGCCCGCAGGTCGGCAAGTCGATGCGCGACGCCGCAGAGAAGGAAATCACCGCCGCTTCGAAGTGATGCTGGCGTGATCCGCCACTGAATCAGACCGCCGTCCGCCTGCAGCCTTGCAGGCAAGTGCGGCCCCGGGGCCTGGCCCCGGGTGCCCAACGGGGCGCGGGTTTGAGGGATAATGGCTGCTTGGGTAACACCGGCAGCCATTTTTCCATTCCCCGTCTCATGAACGATCCCCAGAATCCCGCTCTTGCCGGCATGATGCAGCGTGCATTGGCCGAACGTGTCTACAACTTCTCCCCTGGCCCGGCGGCGCTGCCCGCCGAAGTGCTGCAGCAGGCTGCCGAGGAGATGCTGTCCTGGCACGGGACCGGGGTTTCGGTGATGGAAATGAGCCACCGCAGCCGCGAATTCGAAAGCATCCATAACGAAGCGATCGCTGACCTGCGCGAGTTGCTGCACATCCCCGCCAATTTCAAGGTGCTGTTCCTGCAAGGTGGCGCCATTGGCGAAAACGCCATCGTGCCGCTGAACCTGATGCGGCTGCGCAGCGCCGAGCAGCCCAAGGCCGATTTCGTCGTCACCGGCACCTGGTCGGTCAAGACCGAGCAGGAAGCCCGCCGCTATGGCGCGGTCAATATCGCGGCCACCAGCGAGGCGGAGAAATTCCACCGCATCCCCGACATTGCTGACTGGAAGCTGTCGGACGATGCCGGGTACGTGCACCTGTGCACCAACGAGACCATCGTCGGCGTGGAGTTCCAGGACATTCCCGATATCGGCCAGGTCAAGGGCGACCGCGTGGTGGTGGCGGATGCTTCCAGCCATATCCTGTCGCGCCCGATCGACTGGTCGCGCGTGCAGGTGGTCTACGGCGGCGCGCAGAAGAATATCGGCCCGGCCGGCGTCACCATCGTGATCGTGCGCGACGACCTGATCGGCCATGCCCACCCGCTGTGCCCGTCGGCATTCAACTGGCGCCTGGTGGCCGAGCACAACTCGATGTACAACACGCCGCCGACCTATGCGATCTATATCGCCGGCCTGGTCTTCAAGTGGCTCAAGCGCCAGGGCGGCGTGCCCGCGATCGAGCAGCGCAATATCGCCAAGGCGTCGGCGCTGTACAACTACCTGGACCAGAGCGATTTCTATCGCAACGAGATCCATCCGAGCTGCCGCTCGCGCATGAACGTGCCGTTCTTCCTGGGCGACGAATCGCGCAATGAGGTGTTCCTGCAACAGGCGCGGGCCAACGGCCTGGTGCAACTCAAGGGACACAAGACCGTTGGCGGCATGCGCGCCAGCATCTATAACGCGATGCCGCTGGAAGGCGTGATGGCGCTGGTCGATTTCATGCGCGAGTTCGAGCGTACGTCCGCCTGACGCGCATTCCCGCTGGCTGCCCGCGCACCTCAGGCACAGTGCGCCGGCAGGCAGAGGTCAGTTTTTCTCCGGCCGCCGCGCCCCGGCGGCCCACCGGATTCATACAAAATGACAAGCCAAGACCGCACCCCCGCGCGCGAGGAGACGCCGCCCAACGAGCAGCAGAACGACACCCACCTGAGCGAAGCCGAGCGCAAGCTGTCGGTCGAGCTGAGCCCGCTGCGCGAGCAGATCGACACCGTTGACCGCGAACTGCTGGCGATGCTGAACCGCCGCGCCAAACTGGCACTCGAGGTCGGTGAGGTCAAGAAGAAGTACGGTGCGCCGGTGTTCCGCCCGGAGCGCGAGCTGCAGGTGATCCGCAAGGTGCAGGGCGCCAACCCCGGCCCGCTGCTGGGCGAAAGCGTTGCGGCGATCTGGCGCGAGGTGATGTCCGCCTGCCGCGGGCTGGAAAAGCCGCTGGAAGTGGCTTTCCTCGGCCCGGCCGGCACGTTCTCCGAGCAGGCGCTGTATGCGCACTTCGGCCATGAGGTGTCGGGCGTGCCTTGCCCGAGCATCGACGAGGTGTTCCGTGCCGTCGAGGCGGGCACGGTCGAGTACGGCGTGGTGCCGGTCGAGAACTCCACCGAGGGCGCGGTGTCGCGCACGCTCGACCTGTTCCTGCAGACCTCGCTGAAGATCAGCGGCGAGATCGCGCTCAAGGTGCACCACAACCTGATGGCATCCACGCCCGACATGCAGGGCGTCACGGTGGTGCGCGCGCATGCGCAGGCACTGGCGCAGTGCCAGCACTGGCTGACCGCCAACTATCCGCACCTGGAGCGCCAGGCGGTGTCGAGCAATGCCGAGGCCGCGCGCATGGCCAGCGAAGACCCGACCGTGGCCGCGATTGCCGGCGAGTCCGCCGCCAACCGCTATCACCTGCATATCGTGCGCACGCATATCCAGGACGATCCGCACAATCGCACGCGCTTTGCCGTGATTGGCCGCTATGAGACCGAGCCGTCGGGCAGCGACCAGACCTCGATGATCCTGTCGGTACCTAACAAGGCCGGCGCGGTGTACCAGCTGCTGGCGCCGCTGGCGGAGAACGGTGTGTCGATGTGCCGCTTCGAGTCGCGCCCGGCGCGCAGCGGCGCGTGGGAGTACTACTTCTACGTCGATGTGGAAGGGCACCAGCATGAGCCGGCAGTGGCGCGCGCCATCGAAGAGCTGCGGCGCAACGCGGCTTACCTGAAGGTGCTGGGCTCGTATCCGTCGAGCAAGTAAGGCAGCCAGGCAAGAACAAGGAGACGAGATGGCGGAGCAGGGTAAGCAAGGCGGCACGGTGTTCGGACCCGGCTATGTGCGGGCGATTTCGCCGTACGTGGCCGGCAAGCCGATTTCGGAAGTCGCGCGCGAGTTCGGCCTGGACGAGGCCGGCATCGTCAAGCTCGCCTCCAATGAGAATCCGCTCGGCATGCCCGAGTCGGCCCGCCGCGCGGTGGCCGATGCGGTGGCTGAACTCGGCCGCTACCCGGATTCCAACGGCTTTGCGCTGAAGGGCGAGCTGTCGGCGCGCTTCGGCGTGCCCGCCGACTGGCTGACGCTGGGCAATGGCAGCAACGACATCCTGGAGCTGGCCGCGCATGCGCTGGTGGAGCCGGGTCAGTCGATCGTCTATGCCGAGTACTCGTTCGCGGTCTACGCGCTGGCCACGCAGGAGATCGGCGCACGCGCCATCGAAGTGCCCGCGCGCGACTACGGCCATGACCTGGAGGCGATGGCCGCGGCGATCGCGCCCGATACGCGCCTGGTCTTTATCGCCAACCCGAACAACCCGACCGGCACGTTCGTGCCGGCCGCGCAGATCGAAGCCTTCCTGCAGCGGGTGCCGGCCAATGTGGTGGTGGTGCTGGACGAGGCGTACAACGAATACCTGGATGCCGACCAGCAATACGATTCGCTCGCCTGGGTGCGCCGCTACCCGAACCTGATGGTGTCGCGCACGTTCTCCAAGGCCTATGGCCTGGCGGGCCTGCGCATCGGCTACGCGGTGGCGCAGCCGGAGCTGTCGGACCTGCTGAACCGCATCCGCCAGCCGTTCAACGTCAACAGCGTGGCGCAGGCCGCGGCCATCGCCGCGCTGGGCGATGCCGGGTTCCTGCGCCGCAGCGCCGAGCTGAACCGTGCCGGCAAGCGCCAGCTGACCGATGCCTTCGACCGGCTCGGGCTGGAATACGTGCCGTCTTCCGGCAACTTCGTGATGGTGCGCGTGGGCGATGACGACGGCGCCGGCGCGCGCGTCAACCTGGCGTTGCTGAAGCAGGGCGTGATCGTGCGGCCGGTGGGCAACTACAACCTGCCGCGCTGGCTGCGCGTGACCATCGGCCTGGCCGAGGAGAACGCGGCCTTCATCGCGGCGCTGGAGCGGGCGTTGGCGTGAGCGCGGCTACAATTGCGGCGTTTCGCTGCAGGCTGCTTGCCTGCCTCGTTGCCAATCATCGATTTACCTCGGCCTGGTCCGAGCCACTGCCCCTAGCGGCCTGAGATTGTGAGTGCATTGCATTTTTCCCGTGTTGTCATTGTCGGTGTCGGCCTGATCGGCGGCTCGCTCGCGCTGGCGCTCAGGCGCGCCGGCGTGGTGGGCACGGTGGTCGGGGTGGGGCGCTCGCCGGCGTCGCTGCAGAAGGCGCTGGACCTTGGCGTGATCGACGAGGCCGCGACGCTGGCGGATGCCGCGCGCGGCGCCAGCGTGATCGTGCTGTGCGCGCCGGTGGCGCAGAACTTTGCGCTGCTGCACGCGCTGGAGCCGCACCTGCAGCCGGGCACCATCGTCACCGATGCCGGCAGCACCAAGTCAGACGTGATCATGGCGGCCAAGACGGCGCTCGGCGACAAGGTCGCGCAGTTCGTGCCGGCACACCCGATCGCCGGGCGCGAGCTCAACGGCGTGGAGGCGGCGCTGCCGGACCTGTACCTCGGCAAGAAGACCGTGCTGTGCCCGCTGCAGGAAAACTCGCGCGCCGATGTCGCCGCGGTGCGCGCCATGTGGGAAAGCGCCGGCGCAGAATGCCATGTGATGTCGGCAGTGCAGCACGACGCGGTGTTTGCCGCGGTCAGCCACCTGCCGCACGTGCTGTCGTACGCGCTGGTGGCGCAGGTCGCCAATGCGGAAGATGCCGCGCTGAAGCTGGGCTTCGCCGGCGGCGGTTTCCGCGATTTCACGCGCATCGCGGCCTCGTCGCCGGAAATGTGGCGCGATATCTGCGTGGCCAACCGCGACGCGCTGCTGCGTGAGCTGAATACCTACCAGTCGGTGCTGGCGCACCTGAAGGCGCAGATCGAGAAGGGCGACGGCGACGCGCTCGAACGCATCTTCGCGCGCGCCAGCAAGACCCGGCTGGCCTGGGGCGCAGAGCGTGCCGCGGGCAACCATACCGAACCCTGAACCAATCGCCTGACCGCGGCGCCCCGGCGCCCACGAGAACCATGGAACACCTGACGCTAGGCCCCCTGACCCGCGCCAACGGCACCGTCCGGCTGCCGGGCTCGAAGAGCATCTCCAACCGCGTGCTGCTGCTGGCCGCACTGGCCACGGGCGAGACCCGCGTGCGCGATCTGCTCGATTCCGACGACACCCGCGTGATGCTGCAGGCGTTGCGCACGCTCGGCGTGGCGTGGCGGCAGGAAGGCGACGACTACATTGTCACCGGCGCCGGCGGCAATTTCCCGAACAAGTCGGCCGAGCTCTTCATGGGCAATGCCGGCACCGCGATCCGCCCGCTGACTGCCGCGCTTGCGCTGCAGGGCGGCAACTACAAGCTGTCGGGCGTGCCGCGCATGCATGAGCGGCCAATCGGCGACCTGGTCGACGGCCTGCGCCAGGTGGGCGCCGTGATCGACTACCTTGGCAATGAAGGCTTTCCGCCGTTGCATATCCAGCCGGCCGGCATTCGCATCGATGCGCCGATCCGCGTGCGCGGCGATGTGTCGAGCCAGTTCCTGACCGCGCTGCTGATGAGCCTGCCGATGGCGCAATCCGACAGCGGCCGCATCGAGATCGAGGTGGTGGGCGAGCTGATCTCCAAGCCGTATATCGAGATCACGCTGAACCTGCTGGCGCGCTTCGGCATCGAGATCGAGCGGCAGGGCTGGGAGCGCTTCGTGCTGCCGGCCGGCGCGGCTTACCGCTCGCCGGGCGAGATCTTTGTCGAGGGCGATGCGTCGTCCGCTTCCTACTTCCTGGCGGCCGGCGCGATCGGCGGTGGCCCGGTCCGGGTGGAAGGCGTGGGCATGGCCAGCATCCAGGGCGATGTGCGCTTCGCCGAGGCGCTCAACCGCATGGGCGCCAATGTGATGGCCGGTGACAACTGGATCGAAGTGCGCGGCACGGAACGCGACGACGGGCGCCTGCACGGCATCGAACTGGACTGCAACCATATCCCCGATGCGGCGATGACGCTGGCGGTGGCAGCACTGTTTGCCGAAGGCACGACCACGCTGACCAATATCGCCAGCTGGCGCGTCAAGGAAACGGACCGTATCGCGGCGATGGCGACGGAACTGCGCAAGCTCGGCGCAGTCGTGGAAGAGGGGGCAGACTACCTGCGTGTGACGCCGCCGCAGCCGTGGCAGACTCCGGCCGACGGCATTGGCACCTATGATGACCATCGCATGGCGATGTGCTTCTCGCTGGCAGCCTTCGGGCCGCTGCCGGTGCGGATCAATGATCCGGGCTGTGTGGCGAAGACGTTCCCGGATTACTTCAGCGTGTTTGCGGGCGTGACCGGCTAGGCGCCGGCCAGGTTGGCGTGGTTGCGCTGCGCCGCGGCATGATTGCGGGCAGTCCCGGCTTGGCGGCGCTCGCGCTTCTCCCAGTAGCGGTCGAAGAAGTAGTGGGCCACGGTATTGACGGCCGGCTCGATGAAGGTGATGGCACCGCTGATGGCGAGGCTGCCGGTCAGCGCATACGTCACGCTGAACGCGATGCCGAGGTGCATGATGCCGAACGTCAGGGTTTTTGCCATGTTAGATTGCCTCGCGACTGGGACGGGAAGGGCACCGTGCCGCGACTGCGGTCAAGCGCCATGAATCAAATAATAATGATTCTCAATTGAATTCACAATCAATCGTTTCTTTTGGCTTTATAAACAATGACTATCGTCAACGTCATCGCCATTGACGGGCCGACTGCCTCGGGCAAGGGCACTGTCGCGCACAAGGTTGCGGACGCCGTGGGCTTTCACCTGCTCGACAGCGGCGCCCTGTACCGGCTCGTGGCGCTGGCCAGCGACCGCGCCGGGATTGACCTGGCGGACGTGGACGCGCTTGCAAAGATCGCTTCCCGCCTCGATGTGAAGTTCGGCCCTGACCGCGTCTGGCTGCAAGGCGAGGAAGTCAGCCTGGCAATCCGTGCCGAGGCGATCGGCAACCGGGCCTCGGCCATCGCCGTGCACCAGCCGGTGCGCGATGCGCTGACCCAGCTGCAGCGCAGCTTCCGCAAGCTGCCCGGGCTGGTTGCCGACGGCCGCGACATGGGCACCGTGATCTTCCCGGATGCGCCGCTCAAGGTGTTCCTGACCGCAAGTGTTGAGGCGCGCGCTCGCAGGCGCTATAAACAATTGATTGATAAGGGAATTTCTGCTAATATTGAAGACCTTTTGCGTGACCTTGAAGCGCGCGATGTACGGGATCGCACCCGCACCGCCGCGCCGCTTCGTCCCGCCGAGGATGCAAAGCTGCTGGATACCTCCGATATGACGGTGGACCAGGCAGTGGCGCAGGTGCTGGAGTGGTTTGCCGCTGTGCGGCCCGATGCATGAGATGCATGCGGGCGCATCAGTAGAAGCGGCGTACCCCGACGGCACCAGATGGCGCCAGCCCGGGCAAGACTTGTGGCTGGCTTGTGTCAAACCTGACCCCGCTGCACTGGCAGACTGAGCGCGATAGTCGCGCCGGCCAGCGTATTGCGGATTTCACCTTACGTTTATGTCCGACCTGCAAACTAACGAATCCTTTGCCGCACTGTTCGAGGAATCCGTCGCCCGCTCCAATATGAAGGCTGGCGAAGTGATCTCCGCTGAAGTCGTGCGCATCGACCACAATTTCGTGGTCGTCAATGCCGGCCTCAAGTCCGAGGCATTCGTGCCGGTGGAGGAGTTCCTGAACGACCAGGGCGAACTCGAAGTGCAGGCCGGCGACTACGTCTCCGTGGCCATCGATGCGCTCGAGAACGGCTATGGCGACACCATCCTCTCCCGCGACAAGGCCAAGCGCCTGGCATCGTGGCTGAACCTCGAGAAGGCGCTGGAAGACGGCGAGATCATCTCGGGTACCGTGACCGGCAAGGTCAAGGGCGGCCTGACGGTGATGGTCAACGGCATCCGCGCGTTCCTGCCGGGTTCGCTGGTTGACGTGCGCCCGATCAAGGACACCACCCCGTACGAAGGCAAGACCCTGGAATTCAAGGTCATCAAGCTGGATCGCAAGCGCAACAACGTGGTGCTGTCGCGCCGCGCCGTGGTCGAAGCGACCCTGGGCGAAGAGCGCCAGAAGCTGATGGAAACCCTGAAGGAAGGCGCCATCGTCAACGGTATCGTCAAGAATATCACCGACTACGGCGCGTTCGTGGATCTGGGTGGCATTGACGGCCTGCTGCACATCACCGACCTGGCCTGGCGCCGTGTCCGCCACCCGAGCGAAGTGCTGTCGGTTGGCCAGGAAATCACCGCCAAGATCCTCAAGTTCGACCAGGAAAAGAACCGCGTCTCGCTGGGCGTGAAGCAGCTGGGCGAAGATCCGTGGGTCGGCATCTCGCGTCGCTACCCGCAAGGCACCCGCCTGTTCGGCAAGGTGACCAACCTGACCGACTACGGCGCGTTCGTCGAGATCGAAGCCGGCATCGAAGGCCTGGTGCACGTGTCGGAAATGGACTGGACCAACAAGAACGTTGCCCCGTCCAAGGTTGTCCAGCTGGGCGACGAAGTCGAAGTCATGGTGCTGGATATCGACGAAGACAAGCGTCGTATCAGCCTGGGCATGAAGCAGTGCAAGGCCAATCCGTGGGACGATTTCTCGCGTAACCACAAGAAGGGCGACAAGCTGGCCGGCCAGATCAAGTCGATCACCGACTTCGGCGTGTTCATCGGCCTGCCGGGCGGCATCGACGGCCTGGTGCACCTGTCGGACCTGTCGTGGCAAGAGACTGGCGAAGAAGCCGTTCGCAAGTACAAGAAGGGCGACGAAGTCGAAGCCGTGGTTCTGGGCATCGACGTCGACAAGGAACGCATCTCGCTGGGCATCAAGCAGCTGTCGGGCGATCCGTTCAACAACTTCATCTCGGCCAACGACAAGGGTTCGCTGGTTCAGGGCACCATCAAGGCGGTTGACGCCAAGGGCGCCGTGGTCCAGCTGGCTGACGATGTGGAAGGCTACCTGCGTGCTTCGGAAATCTCCGCTGACCGCGTGGAAGACGCCCGCAACGTGCTGAAGGAAGGCGAGCAGATCACCGCCCTGGTGGTGAACGTCGACCGCAAGTCGCGCAACATCAACCTGTCGATCAAGGCCAAGGACAGCGCAGAGCAGCAAGAAGCGATGCAGAAGTTCCAGGCTGACACTGGCACGGCTGGCACGACCAACCTCGGCGCCCTGCTGAAGGCCAAGCTCGGCCAGGACAACCAGTAATCGCAGGCCCCCGCGCTTGCGCGTATGCCCATGACCAAGTCGGAGCTCGTCGAAAAACTGGCTGCCCGCTTCCCCCAGCTGCTGCTGCGGGACGCGGACATCTCGGTCAAAACGATACTCGACGCGATGTCGGAGGCGTTGGCCGATGGCCACCGCATCGAGATTCGCGGATTCGGCAGTTTTGGTCTGAACAAGCGTCCGCCTCGCGTGGGGCGCAATCCCAAGTCCGGCGAGCGTGTGCTGGTGCCCGAAAAACGGGTGCCGCACTTCAAGGCGGGCAAGGAATTGCGCGAACGGGTTGACCGCAGCCAGCCGGCGCCTCCGGGCGCCAATGGCAACGGTCATGCCGCCGGCACGGCCCAGGCCGTGCCGGGCAAGGTAGGCCAGGGCAGCGCTCCCGCCGCAGCGGCGGGATTGCACGAGGGTGGGCTGAATTTTGTCCGCTCTTCCTGATTGCCGGGTTTTGCCTGCTGCTTGTGTGGTTGAAAAAAGCGCCCCCTTAGGGGCGCTTTTTTTATTGCTGCCGGCCTTGCGTGCGCACCGAGACGGGTGGCGCATCGTGCGCAAGCGGCTTGCCGGCGTCTGGCGCCGGGCCGCAGCCCGGGCCGCATTACGGCCCGGTTACCGAATAGGTGAAGCGTATCCGTTACAATGCCGGGGTCTTTGCCGGACCTCGCGCGAGTGCGCCGGTGCCGCTTCCACGTCACGCTGAAACGCTGCCAACCGCATGAAACTGTTCGCCTGGATCGTCCGCATCGTCGTATTCGTGCTGCTGTTCGTGCTGGCGCTGCGCAATACCGCCGAAGCCTCGCTGCAGCTGTTCTTCAACGCCGTCTGGCATGCCCCGCTGATCCTGATCCTGTTCGCGGCCTTCGTGCTCGGCGCGGTCGCGGCACTGGCATCGATCGCGCCCAACCTGATGCGCCAGCGCATGGAGCTTGCCCGGCTGCGCCGCGCCCTGGCCGATGCCGGCGCGCAGGCGAGCGCGTCAGCGGCATCGCCGCCGTCGCCAACGTCGGCAGCCGCCGCCGCGCCGCGCGACGGCAAACCTGTTCCCTATAACGTAGTCGGCCCGAAGGTCTGATCCATGATGTTTGAAACCTGGTGGCTGCTGGCGCTGCCACTTGTCTTTGGCCTTGGCTGGATGGCGGCGCGCTTCGATGTGCGCCAGCTGATCAGCGAGCAGGGCGCCTTGCCGCGCTCGTATTTCAAGGGCCTCAACTTCCTGCTCAACGAGCAACCCGACAAGGCCATCGACGCCTTTATCGAGGTCGCGCGGCTGGACCCGGAAACCACCGAGCTGCACTTCGCGCTGGGCGCGCTGTTCCGCCGCCGCGGCGAAACCGAGCGTGCCATCCGCGTGCACCAGAACCTGGCGACCCGCCCCGACCTGCCCGAGCCCGAGCGTGAGCATGCCTTGTTTGAACTGGGCGAGGACTTCCTGCGCGCCGGCCTGCTGGACCGCGCCGAGGAATCGCTGCGCCGGCTGATGTCGGGCCCCTACGCGGCGTCGGCCAAGCGCGTGCTGCTTGAGCTCTATGAAGTGGAAAAGGAGTGGCAGAAGGCGATCGAGGCTGCGCGCGAGCTGCAGACGCTGGAGCAGACCAGCTACAGCCTGCAGATTGCCCAGTTCTGCTGCGAGCTGGCGCAGGACGCGCTGCAGCGCAAGCGCCCCGAAGATGCGGTGAAGTGGCTGAACCAGGCCGTTGCCGAGAATCCTGCCAACGTGCGTGCCCCGATCCTGTTGGGCGACGTGGCCGCGGCGGCGGGCGATGCCCGCGCGGCGCTTGGCCACTGGCTTGGCATCGAACGGCAGGATGCATCCTTTCTGCCGCTGGTGGCGGACCGCGTGGTCAAGGCCTACGCCAGCCTGCAGGAGGAGGGCGCCGCACTGGAATGGCTGCGCGGCCTGCTCAAGGGCAAGCTGGCGCCGGAGGTGCTCGATACCGCCTACAAGGCAGAGCTGGAAGTGAATGGCCCGGAAGCCGCCGCGCGCCTGATGCGCGAACAGCTGCGCCGCCAGCCCACGCTGCTGGCGCTGACCAAGTATTTCGAGGCGCAGGCGGCGGTGGTCACGGCCGGCGCCCCGTCCGCGCAGCCGGCGGGTGCCGATGCCCCGGCAGAGGGTGCCGAGGGCGCCGACGGCAACGGCGAGCAAGCGCAGGAAACCACGGCCATCCGTGACCTGCTGCAGCTGCGCACGCGCAACCTCGCGCGCTACACCTGCCGCGAGTGCGGCTTCCGCGCCCGGCTTTTCTATTGGCAATGCCCGGGATGCAACCGCTGGGAAACCTACGCCCCGCGGCGTTCCGAGACGCTCGGCTGATCCCGGGCGGCCTGTGCAACAGAATTGAATTGACGCTATGAAAGTCACGATCATCGGCAGCGGCTATGTCGGCCTTGTCACCGGCGCCTGCCTGGCGGAACTTGGCAACGACGTGTTCTGCCTGGACCTGGACGAGCAGAAGATCGCGCTGCTTAACGCAGGCGGGGTGCCGATCTACGAGCCGGGCCTGCAGGAGCTGATCCAGCGCAACCGGGCCGCCGGGCGGCTGACCTTTTCCACCGACGTGGCGGCCAGCGTCGAGCACGCCGACGTGCAGTTCATCGCCGTGGGCACGCCCCCGGACGAAGACGGCTCTGCCGACCTGAAGTACGTGTTGGCGGCGGCGCGCAATATCGGCCGCCATATGACCGGCTTCAAGGTCGTGGTCGACAAGTCCACCGTGCCGGTTGGCACCGGCGACCGCGTGGCCGCCACGATCCGCGCGGAGCTGGCCGCGCGCAGCCTGGAAGACCTGCAGTTCTCGGTGGTGTCGAACCCCGAGTTCCTGAAGGAGGGCGCCGCGGTCGAGGACTTCATGCGCCCGGACCGCATCGTGCTGGGCTGCAACGCCGACGTCGCCGGCCGCCACGCGCAGGCCACCATGCGCCAGCTTTACGCGCCGTTCAACCGGCACCACGAGCGCACCTTCTACATGGACGTGCGCTCGGCCGAGTTCACCAAATACGCCGCCAATTCGATGCTGGCCACGCGCATCTCGTTCATGAACGAGCTGGCCAACCTGGCCGACGAGGTCGGCGCCGATATCGAACTGGTGCGCATGGGCATCGGATCGGACCCGCGCATCGGCTACAGCTTCCTGTATGCCGGCGCCGGCTATGGCGGTTCATGCTTCCCCAAGGACGTGCAGGCGCTGATGCGCACCGCCGCCGACCATGGCAAGCCGATGCGCGTGCTGGAAGCGGTGGAATCGGTCAACGGCGCACAGAAGCGCGTGCTGGGCGACAAGGTCGTGCGCCGCTTCGGCGATGACCTGACTGGCCGCACCTTTGCGGTGTGGGGCCTGGCCTTCAAGCCCAACACCGACGACATGCGCGAGGCACCGTCGCGGGTGCTGGCACGCGAACTGGTGTCGCGCGGCGCGTCGCTGCGCATGCACGACCCGGTGTCGATGGCCGAAGCCCGGCGCGTGCTGGATGCCGACCTGGCCGACCTGCCGGGCGGCGCCGCGCGCGTGAGTTTCCACGAGAACCAGATGGATGCGCTGGACGGCGCCGACGCGCTGGTGATCGTGACTGAATGGAAGGTGTTCCGCAGCCCAGACTTCGGTCAGATCAAGCGGCGCCTGAAGGCCCCGGTGGTCTTCGACGGGCGCAACCTGTATGAGCCTGAGGCCATGGTCGAGACCGGCGTGGAGTACCACGCCATCGGCCGCCCGACCCGGCAGGCCGTGAACGAATGAGGCGCCGGCGGGTCAACGGACTCATCAACCGATAAGCTAACGCGGCGGCCGCGGCCGGCGCGATATTGCCAAGGATCTTCATGAACAAGACCGTCATTCCGCAGGAGCAGATCCGGCAGTCCCATATCCTGGTGGTCGGCGACATGATGCTGGACCGCTACTGGTTCGGCGATGTGGAGCGCATCTCGCCGGAAGCACCGGTGCCGGTGGTCCAGGTCAAGCGCAGCGACGAGCGCCTGGGCGGCGCCGCCAACGTGGCCCGCAATGCCGCGGCACTGGGCGCACGCGTGGGCATGCTGGGCGTGGTCGGCGACGACGAGCCGGCCCGCACGCTTGAAGCGCTGCTGGGCGAGAGCCATGTGCAGCCCTACCTGCACCGCGATCCCAAGCTCAACACCACCATCAAGCTGCGCGTGGTGGCGCACCAGCAGCAGTTGCTGCGCGTGGATTTCGAGAGCGCGCCGGCGCATGAAGTGCTGGCCGCGGTACAGGACCGCTTCCTGGCCCTGATCAACGACTACCAGGTGCTGGTGCTGTCCGATTACGGCAAAGGCGGTCTGACCCACGTCACGCGCATGATCGACGCCAGCCGCGCGGCCGGGCGCAAGGTGCTGATCGATCCCAAGGGCGACGACTACTCGCGCTACCGCGGCGCCACCCTGATCACCCCCAACCGGGCCGAGATGCGTGCCGTGGTCGGCGCCTGGAAGACCGAGGCCGACCTGACCATCCGCGCGCAGAACCTGCGCCGCGGGCTGCAGCTGGAGGCGCTGTTGCTGACGCGCTCGGAAGAGGGCATGACGCTCTACACCGAGGCCGAGGTGCTGCACGTCTCCGCCCAGGCGCGCGAGGTCTATGATGTATCGGGTGCGGGCGATACCGTGATCGCCACGCTCGCCACCATGCTGGGTGCCGGCGTGCCGCTCAAGGAAGCCGTGCAGCATGCCAATCGTGCCGGCGCCATCGTGGTGGGCAAGCTTGGTACCGCCGTCGTCTCTTATTCTGAATTGTTCGGCGCCGCCCCGTGAGGCGTGGCGCCCCCATCCTGATCCGACCATGACCATCATCGTCACCGGCGCCGCTGGCTTTATCGGCAGCAACCTCGTCAAAGGCCTGAACGACCGCGGCGAGACCAACGTCATCGCTGTCGACAACCTGACCCGTGCCGACAAGTTCCACAACCTGGTCGACTGCGAGATCTCCGACTACCTGGACAAGCAGGACTTCCTCGCGCGCTTTGCCCGCGGCGAGTTCGGCAAGGTGCGGGCGGTATTCCATGAGGGCGCGTGCTCCGACACCATGGAGACCGACGGCCGTTACATGATGGAGAACAACTACCGTTACACGCTGTCGCTGATGGAGAGCTGCCTGGAACAGGGCACGCAGTTCCTGTATGCGTCGTCGGCGGCTACCTACGGTGCTTCGCAGGTGTTCCGCGAAGACCGCGAGTTTGAGCGCCCGCTGAACGTGTACGGCTACTCCAAGTTCCTGTTCGACCAGATCGTGCGGCGCCGGCTGCCGTCGGCGCTGTCGCAGATCGTGGGCTTCCGCTACTTCAACGTGTACGGCCCGCGTGAAACGCACAAGGGCCGCATGGCCTCGGTCGCCTTCCACAACTTCAACCAGTTCCGCGCCGACGGCACGGTGAAGCTGTTCGGCGAGTACGGTGGCTATGCCCCCGGCATGCAGAGCCGCGACTTTATCTCGGTCGAGGACGTGGTCAAGGTCAACCTGCACTTCTTCGACCATCCGGACAAGTCCGGCATCTTCAATCTCGGCACCGGCCGCGCGCAGCCGTTCAACGACATCGCCGCCACCGTGGTCAATACCCTGCGCGAGGCCGAAGGCAAGCCGCGCCTGTCGCTCGATGAACTGGTGCAGGAAGGCCTGCTCGAGTACGTCAAGTTCCCCGATGCGCTGCGCGGCAAGTACCAGTGCTTTACGCAGTCGGATGTGTCGAAGCTGCGCAGCGCCGGCTACAGCGAGCCGTTCCTGAGCGTCGAGGAAGGCGTGGCGCGCTACTGCCGCTGGCTGATCGAACGCGCCGGCTGACAATCGGCGCGCAGCCGGCCGACACGCTTTCGTGCGGCCGGTGTCAACTTTTGTTGCCGCATGGGCCGCCGCTGCGGCCCGCCCCTATCCTGACCTGACCTCGCCGCCCCGGCGGGGGTGGTACCTCAGACCATCCACAGGAAAGGAGAGCCTTCATGTTCAAGCATTGGGTCCGGCAACTTGCCCGGCGTTTTTCCCTGGTATTCCTTGCTGCAACCATCTGCCTGTTCGCAGGCGGTGCCGCGCATGCCGCCATCGATGTCAACACGGCGGACGAGGCGGCGCTGACCTCGGTCAAGGGCGTGGGAGCCGCCACCGCCCGCAACATCATCGACGAACGCAACAAGCGTGGGCCCTACAAGGACGCCGCGGACCTGGCCGAGCGCGTCAGCGGCATCGGGCCGAAGTCCGTGGCGAAGCTGCAGGACGCTGGCCTCGCCATTGGCCCGAAGGGAGCCGCAGCAGCGGCCCCGGCCAAGGCCGCCAAGGCAGCGCCCGCGGCGGCCACCAAGCCGGCGCGCTAGCAGGCGCAGGGGCTGGCGCCCGGCTGCCACGTGGCCGGGCGCTCTCCTTGCTGGTATGGGTTGTGCTAGACCCTTGCCGCTTCGCACGCCCCGTGGCGGCGGAGTATCATGCGGACGCCGCGCCGGCAGGATCTGCCGCGCGTGACTGCCGACAGGCACGCATCTACCAAACAACCAGGCACAAACGCGGCGGCCGCCGACCAGGCGGCCAGCCCGGACCACAGGGAGCAGAACAATATGGCGAATGGCGAGGACGCGGGATTCCTGCCGCAGTGGCGGCTCAAGACCGAAGGTGTGATCGGGCCGGATGAGCGGCTGCCCGCCGGGCAGACGCTGCTGGCCGGCATCCAGCACGTGGTGGCGATGTTCGGCTCGACCGCCATTGCACCGATCCTGATGGGTTTCAACCCGAATATCGCCATCCTGTTTTCCGGCATCGGCACGCTGATCTTCTTCCTGTGCGTGCGCGGGCGGGTGCCGAGCTATCTTGGCTCCAGCTTCGCTTTCATCGCCGTGGTGATCGCCGCCACCGGCTACGCGGGCAGCGGCCCCAACCTCAATATCCCGGTGGCACTGGGCGGCATCATCGCCGCCGGCGCGCTGTACACGGTGATCGGCCTGATCGTGCAGGCGGTGGGCTACGCCTGGGTCGAAAAGCTGATGCCGCCGGTGGTGACCGGCGCCATCGTCGCGGCGATCGGGCTGAACCTGGCCCCGGTAGCGGTCAAGGCGGTCAGCGGGGCGGCCCTCGATACCTGGGTGGGCCTGCTGACGGTGGTGGCCGTGGGGCTGGTGGCGGTGCGTGCGCCCGGCATGATCGGGCGCCTGCCGGTGCTGATCGGCGGCCTGGCCGGCTACCTCGCCTACTACCTGGGCACCAATGTGATGGGGCTGGGCAAGCCGATCGACTTCTCCAGCGTGGCAGCGGCCAGCTGGTTCGGGCTGCCGGCGTTCACGGCGCCGACCTTCGAGCTCAGCGCCATGCTGCTGATCGCCCCGGTGGCGATTGTGCTGGTGGCGGAGAACCTGGGTCATATCAAGGCCATCGGCGTGATGACCGGGCGCAACCTGGACCCGTATATCGGCCGTGCCTTCATCGGCGACGGCATCGCGACCATGCTGTCGGCCAGCGGCGGCGGCACCGGCGTGACCACTTATGCCGAGAACATGGGCGTGATGGCGGTCACCAAGATCTACTCGACGCTGATCTTCGTGGTCGCGGCCGCGGTGGCCATCCTGCTGGGCTTCTCGCCCAAGTTCGGTGCGCTGATCCTGACCATCCCGGGTCCGGTGATCGGCGGGCTGACCATCGTCGTGTTCGGCCTGATCGCGGCGACGGCGGGCCGGATCTGGGTGCAGAACAAGGTGGACTTCTCCAGCTCGCGCAACCTGATCACGGTTGGCGCCACGCTGACGGTGGCCGCCGGCGACCTGACGCTGAAACTGGGCGGCATGACGCTGGGCGGCATCGGGACTGCCACCTTCGGCTGCATCCTGCTGTACCACCTGTTGGGCGAAGGCAACCACGAAGAGGGCTGAGCCAGGGCAGGATGGGCGCAGGCGGGCGGGTGGCAGCGTAAATCCCGCCTGCCGGCGAGGGATAGGTGTCTGGATTACAATGGCCGGCGAATTGGAATCCCCCGTTTGCGACCCCCTTTCGCGACCCCTCGCTCCATGGCCTACAAGACAATTGAAGACACCATCGGCAATACGCCGCTGGTCAGACTGCAGCGCATCCCCGGTGCCGCCAACGACGCGCGCGGCAATGTGATCCTCGGCAAGCTCGAAGGCAACAACCCGGCCGGTTCGGTCAAGGACCGCCCCGCGGTGTCGATGATCGCCCGGGCCGAGGCGCGCGGGCGCATCAAGCCGGGCGACACCCTGATCGAGGCGACTTCCGGCAATACCGGCATCGCGCTGGCCATGGCGGCCGCCATCCGCGGCTACAAGATGGTGCTGATCATGCCCGAGGACCTGAGCCTCGAACGCCGCCAGAGCATGGCGGCCTACGGTGCCGAGATCATCCTGACCCCGGTCAAGGGCGGCATGGAGTACGCCCGCGACCTGGCGGATTCGATGGAGCGCGATGGCAAGGGCGTGATCCTCGACCAGTTCGCCAACCCGGACAACCCGCAGGCGCACTACGAGGGCACCGGGCCGGAGATCTGGCGCGATACCGACGGCCGCATCACCCACTTCGTTTCGGCGATGGGCACCACCGGCACCATTACCGGCGTGTCGCGCTACCTGAAGGAACAGAACCCGGAGATCCAGGTCATCGGCGCGCAGCCGGCCGAAGGCTCGCGCATCCCGGGCATCCGCAAGTGGCCCGAGGCGTATCTGCCCAAGATCTACGATGCCAGCTACATCGACCGCACCGAGCCGGTGAGCCAGGGCGATGCCGAGCACATGGCGCGGCGCATGGCGTCCGAAGAGGGCATCTTCTGCGGCATTTCGGCCGCGGGCGCGCTCTGCGTGGCGCTGCGCATTGCCGAGGAAGTGGAGAACGCCACCATCGTGTTCGTTGTGTGCGACCGCGGCGACCGCTACCTGTCGACCGGCGTGTTCCCGGCGTGACCTGAACCGGTGCCAACAAGAAAGGCCTCGCAAATGCGAGGCCTTTCTTGCTTTGGCGGGCAGCTGGCGTCAGCCCATCGCCGCCTTGACCGCCTCGCCCAGCTGGTACACCGCCAGCGCATAGAAGAAGCTGCGGTTGTAGCGCGTCAGCACGTAGAAGTTGCGCAGGCCGAGCAGGTACTCGGTCGGCTGGTCGGGGGTGGGCAAGTCCACCACCAGCACGCCAGTCTCGCCTTCGCGCGCGGGGTCGATCGGCTCGTCCACGCGCAGGCCGGCGCGGGTCAGCTGGTTGAGCGTGCGCGTGGGCCACGGCTCACCGTCGGCCGCGGCGGTGGCGATACCCAGGCTGCCGGCGTCGCCGGCAATGCGCCACACCACCGGGCGGCCCGGCTCCCAGCCGTGCAGCTGCAGGAAGCGCGCGACACTGCCGATGGCGTCGGTAGGGCTGTTGCGCAGGTCGATGCGGCCGTTGTTGTCGTAGTCGATGGCGTATTCGCGCAGGCTGGTCGGCATGAACTGCGGGATGCCGATCGCGCCCGCGAAGGAGCCCAGCACCGAGTACACGTCGGTGCGGGTGTCGCGGCACCACAGCAGGTAGTCGGCCAGCTGGTTGCGGAACAGCGTGGTGCGGGCTTCGCGGTTGGGCGTGTCCGGGTAGTCGAAGGCGAGCGTGGACAGCGAATCGAGCACGCGGAAGGTGCCCATGTCGCGGCCATAGATGGTTTCCACGCCGATGATGCCGACGATGACCGATGCCGGCACGCCGAACTCGGCTTCGGCGCGGCGCAGCGTGTCGCGGTTGTCCTGCCAGAAGCGCACGCCCGCGTTGATGCGGATCGGCTCGATAAAGCGCGAGCGGTAGGTGCGCCAGCTTTTGCGGCCGGTGGTGGCGGGCGGCATGATCAGACGCACCACGGTGGCGGAATAGACCGCCTGGCCAAACCACTCCTGCAGCATGCCACGGTCAAGGCGGTGGCGGGCCACCATCTCGTCGATAAATGCGCGGGTCTGCGGATTGTCGCGGTAGCGGCCGGGTTCGATCTCTTCCTCGCGCATGCTGACGCGGCGCTTGCCCGCGGCGAGCAGGCTGGGGGAGAGGCCGCAGAGTCCGAGTGCGGCAGCGGAAAGCGCGGCGCCCAGCAGGGGGCGTCGCAGTGAGCGCTGGGTGTCGGTCATGATGTCCTTTGCAAGTCGCACCGAGTATAGCGGATGCCACTGCGGCAACTGCCGGCAAGTCGTCACGAGATGGCGCGCCGGCGCCGCTGGGTGGCTTGGGCTGGCGTGTGCTAACGTAGCGATTGGAGACAACATCGCGACGATAAGAGATGCCGACAGGCTATTACACGCACCCCGAGTTCCAGCGGCACGAGATGGGGCATTTCCATCCGGAGTGCCCGGAACGCCTTCAGGCGATCGAGGATCACCTGATTTCGCACGGCCTGGACGGGCTGCTGGAGCGCCGCGAAGCCCCGCCCGCCACGCGCGAGCAGCTTGAGCGCGTGCACCGGCCCGACTATGTCGATTCACTCGAACGCGCCAGCCCGGCCAGCGGCTATCACGCGATCGATCCGGATACCTCGATGAACTCGCACACGCTTGCCGCCGCCACGCTGGCCGCGGGCGCGGCGGTGGCGGCCACCGATGCGGTGATCGCCGGCGAGTTCGAAAACGCGTTCTGCTGCGTGCGCCCGCCCGGCCACCACGCCGAGCCCGACCGCGCCATGGGCTTCTGCTTCTACAACAACGTCGCCATCGCCGCGCGCCACGCGCTGCGGGCGCACGGGCTGGAGCGCGTGGCCATCATCGATTTCGACGTGCACCACGGCAATGGCACCGAAGCGGCATTCCGCGGCGACGAGCAGGTGATGATGTGCAGCATTTTCCAGCACCCGTTCTATCCGTACAGCGGCACCGAGCATCTCGCGCCCAATATGGTCAACATACCGCTGCCGGCCTATACCAACGGCATGGCCGTGCGCGAAGTGGTCGAGACCATCTGGCTGCCGCGGCTCAATGAGTTCCGCCCGCAGATGCTGTTTATCTCCGCCGGCTTTGACGCGCACCGCGAGGACGACCTGGGCCAGATGGGCCTGGTGGAGCAGGACTACGCCTGGATCACCGGCCAGCTGGTGGACGTTGCGCGCGCCCATGCGCAGGGCCGCATCGTCAGCTGCCTGGAGGGGGGCTACAACCTGAGCGCGCTGGGCCGCAGCGTGCTGGCGCACCTGAAGGTGCTGCTGGAACGATAGGAGAGCATGGCCATGGCCGAGACCGATGCGCGCGTGGACGCGCCGCTGCTGACCGAATCGCGCGACACCGCGGGCGTGGTGCGGCTGACCATGAATCGGCCGCAGGCGTTCAATGCACTGTCAGAAGGGCTGCTCGACGCGCTGACCGAAGCCCTCGGCCGGCTGGCGTCGGACCATACCGTGCGCGTGGTGGTGCTGGCCGGCGCCGGCAAGGCCTTCTGCGCCGGGCACGACCTGCGCGAGATGCGGGCCTCGCCGTCGCACGACTACTACCGGCGCCTGTTCGACCGCTGCACGCGCATGATGATGGCGATCCAGAAGATGCCGCAGCCGGTGCTTGCGCGCGTGCAGGGCATCGCCACGGCGGCGGGCTGCCAGCTGGTGGCCATGTGCGACCTTGCGGTGGCCGCCGACGATGCGCGCTTTGCGGTGTCCGGCGTCAACCTGGGCCTGTTCTGCTCGACGCCCGGGGTGGCGTTGTCGCGCAACCTGCACCGCAAGCAGGCGATGGAGATGCTGCTGACCGGCGACATGATCGACGCCGAAACCGCCCGTGAGCGCGGGCTGGTGAACCGGGTGGTGCCCGCTGGCCAGCTCGACGAAGAGGTGGCGCGCCTGGCCGCCAGCATCTGCGCCAAGCCGGCCGCCGCGGTGGCCGCCGGCAAGTGTCTGTTCTACCGCCAGCTGGAAATGGGCATCGAGGCCGCCTACCAGCTGGCCGGCCAGACCATGGCCTGCAACATGATGGACGAGTCGGCGCTGGAGGGGGTGCAGGCCTTCATTGACAAGCGTTCGCCGTCCTGGCGTGGCTCATAATCGACTTTTTTGCCCCTTATATGCCGGGAACGTATAAAGACATCGGTAAAAAGTCGTTTATGGTATGAAGCGAATCGCATAAAATACGCGCTTCAGAAAAATAACGAGCGGCAACAGCGCTGGAGATCCCTCGCCTGTTGCCGTTTTTCTTTTGGTCACCTTTCCATGATCGAACTGCAAGGACTGTCGCAGCGCTTCCCGGGCGCGTCTGGCGACGTGCATGCATTGCGGGACGTCAGCCTGTCGATAGCGGCGGGCGAGGTCTTCGGCATTATCGGCCGCAGCGGCGCCGGCAAGAGCACGCTGGTACGCGCCATCAACCTGTTGAACCGGCCCTCGAGCGGCCGCGTGATCGTCGCGGGCCAGGAGCTGACCGCGCTGGACACGGGCGCGCTGCGCCTGGCACGCCGCGAGATCGGCATGATCTTCCAGCACTTCAACCTGCTGTCGTCGCGCACGGTGTATGAGAACGTGGCGCTGCCGCTGGAACTGGCCGGCAAGCCCAAGGCTGAGATTGCCGCGACGGTGCTGCCGCTGCTGGACCTGGTGGGCCTGTCGGCGCTGAAGGGCCGCTATCCGGCGCAGATCAGCGGCGGGCAGAAGCAGCGCGTGGGCATTGCGCGCGCCCTGGCCAGCAAGCCCAAGGTGCTGCTCTCGGACGAGGCCACTTCCGCGCTGGACCCGGAAACCACCCGCTCCATCCTGGAACTGCTCAAGCAGATCAACCGCGACCTGGGCCTGACCATCGTGATGATCACGCACCAGATGGAAGTCATCAAGCAGGTCTGCGACCGCGTGGCCGTGCTTGAAGCCGGCCGGGTGGTGGAGACCGGGCGCGTGATCGACGTATTCCTGCGCCCGCAGCACGACGTCACCCGCGCCATGATCGGCGACGTCATCTCGCAGGAACTGCCGGCCAGCGTGCTCAAGCGCGTGGAGAGCCGGCTCGGCAACGGGCGCGACCATGTCTACCGCCTGGCCTTCACCGGCGAGGGCGTGGACCAGCCGGTGCTGGCCCAGGCGATCCGCCGCTACGGGCTGGACTTCAATATCCTGCACGGCCATATCGACGAGATCCAGGGCCAGGCTTTCGGCTCGCTGGCGATCATGGCCACGGGCGAACTGGCCGACGTGAAGGCGGCGATGGAATACCTGCAGGCGCAAGGCGTCGTGGTGGAGGAGTTCGAGCATGTGGTCTGAAATGTTTGACCTGTTCCTGACCTCGTTCAACGAGACCCTGCTGATGGTGGCGATCTCGGGCGTGGTCGGCTCGCTGCTGGGCGTGCCGCTGGGCGTGCTGTTGCACCTGACCAACCGTGGCGGCGTGCTGTCGCACCCGCTGTTCAACCGCGGCATCGGCGTGGTGGTCAACGCCGTGCGCTCGATCCCGTTCATCATCCTGCTGGTGGTGGTGATCCCGTTCACGCGCTTTATCGTCGGGTCGTCGATCGGCACCACCGCGGCGATCGTGCCGCTGACCATCGCGGCGATCCCGTTTATCGCGCGCCTGGTGGAAAGCGCGCTGCGCGAGGTCGACAAGGGCCTGGTCGAGGCCGCTCAGTCGATGGGCGCCACCACCCGCCAGATCGTGTGGAAGGTGCTGCTGCCCGAGGCCATGCCCGGCATCGTCGCCGGCCTGACCATCACCTTTGTCAGCCTGGTCGGCTATTCGGCCATGGCCGGCGCGATCGGCGGAGGCGGTCTGGGCGACCTGGGCATCCGCTACGGCTACCAGCGCTATATCACCGAGGTCATGGTGGCGGTGGTGGTGATCCTGATCGTGTTCGTGCAGGCCGTGCAGAGCTTCGGCGACTGGCTTGTCCGCCGTATCAGCCACCGCTAATCCGTCAACGCCAAGTCAATTATTTTCTGAAACAGGAACGCATATCATGCAACGTCGCAACCTGCTGCAATGGATTCTCGGCGCCGCGATCGGCGCAACGCTGGCAACGGGCGCCGTCGCCCAGGAAAAGCCGATCAAGATCGGCGTGACCGGCGGCCCGCACGCCCAGATCATGGAACAGGTGAAGAAGGTCGCCGCCAAGGACGGCCTGAACATCCACGTGGTCGAGTTCAGCGACTACATCCAGCCCAACGCCGCGCTGGCCGCCGGCGACCTGGACGCCAACAGCTACCAGCACCTGCCGTACCTGGAAGCCCAGATCAAGGACCGCGGCTACAAGTTCACGCATATCGCCTATACGGTGACGTTCCCGATGGGCGTGTACTCGAAGAAGATCAAGTCGCTCGACCAGCTCAAGCAGGGTGCGCGCGTGGGCGTGCCCAACGATCCCACCAACGGCGGGCGCGGCCTGTTGCTGCTGCAGAGCAAGGGCGTGATCAAGCTCAAGCCTAACGCCGGCCTGAAGGCCACGCCGCTGGACATCGTCGAGAACCCGAAGAAGATCCGCATCGTCGAGCTGGACGCCGCGCAGCTGCCGCGCTCGCTGGATGACCTGGATGCCGCCGCCATCAACGGCAACTACGCGGAATCGGCCGGCCTGTCGCCCGTCAAGGATGCCATCGCCATCGAAGGCCCGAAGGGTCCGTACGCCAACCTGATCGCGATCCGCGAGGCTGACAAGAGCAAGCCCTGGGTGGCCAAGCTGGTGAAGGCTTATCACTCGCCGGAAATCAAGCAATACGTCACATCGACCTTCAAGGACTCGGTCATTACCGCCTGGTAAGCCGACGCCACTTTGAGGGTTTCATCCAATCAGACGATGCCCGCAAGCCCCGGTTTGCGGCACAATCGTCGGACGGCTGGGATCTGCCGGGCTATGCCCGGCATCATTTTGCCGATAAAATAGTACGATCGTTCGAAAAACAGGAGAGCCGCCAACCCGGTGGTTATAATGACGAGCGAACAAAATTTCTGACTATCAGCTATCAGTGGAGTGAGCGCATGAAAGTACTCGTCGCAGTCAAGCGGGTGGTGGATTACAACGTCAAGGTCCGCGTCAAGGCGGACGGCAGCGGCGTCGATCTGGCCAACGTGAAGATGAGCATGAACCCCTTCGACGAAATCGCCGTGGAAGAGGCCGTGCGCCTGAAGGAAGCCGGTGTTGTCACCGAAGTGATCGCCGTCTCGTGCGGTGTCACGCAGTGCCAGGAAACCCTGCGCACCGCGATGGCCATCGGTGCCGACCGCGGCATCCTGGTGGAATCGAACGAAGACCTGCAACCGCTGGCCGTGGCCAAGCTGCTGAAGGCGCTGATCGACAAGGAACAGCCGCAACTGGTGATCCTGGGCAAGCAGGCCATCGACGACGACTCCAACCAGACCGGCCAGATGGTGGCCGCGCTGGCTGGCCTGCCGCAAGCCACGTTCGCCTCCAAGGTGGTGGTTGCCGACGGCAAGGCCTCGGTGACGCGTGAAGTCGATGGCGGCCTGGAAACGCTGTCGCTCAAGCTGCCGGCCGTGGTGACGACCGACCTGCGCCTGAACGAGCCGCGCTACGTGACGCTGCCGAACATCATGAAGGCCAAGAAGAAGCAGCTCGATATCGTCAAGCCGGAAGACCTCGGCGTCGACGTCAAGCCGCGCCTGTCGACCCTGAAGGTGGTCGAGCCTGCCAAGCGCAGCGCGGGTGTGATGGTGCCGGACGTTGCGACGCTGGTGCAGAAGCTGAAGAACGAAGCCAAGGTTATCTGAGCGCGGGGGAGAAATAACATGACTGCACTCGTCATTGCTGAACACGACAATCAATCCATCAAGGCCGCCACGCTGAACACCGTGACTGCCGCTGCCCAGTGCGGCGGCGACGTGCACGTGCTGGTGGCTGGTGCCAACGCCAAGGCCGCGGCCGATGCGGCCGCCAAGATCGCCGGCGTGACCAAGGTCCTGCTGGCCGACGCCCCGTACTTCGGTGACGGCCTGGCCGAGAACGTGGCCGAGCAGGCGCTGGCCATCGCCAACGACTACTCGCATATCCTGGCTCCGGCCACCCCGTACGGCAAGAACATCCTGCCGCGCGTGGCTGCCAAGCTGGACGTGGCCCAGATCTCGGAAATCTCCAAGGTCGACGCCCCGGACACGTTCGAGCGCCCGATCTACGCCGGCAACGCCATCGCCACGGTCAAGTCGGAAGACAAGATCAAGGTCATCACCGTGCGCGGCACCGCCTTTGACGCCGCCGCCGCCGAAGGTGGCTCGGCTGCCGTCGAGACCCTGCCGGCCGTGGCCGACGCAGGCGTTTCGCAGTTTGTTTCGCGCGAAGTGGCCAAGAGCGACCGTCCGGAACTGACCGCCGCCAAGATCATCGTCTCGGGTGGCCGTGGCGTGGGTTCGGGCGAGAACTACACCAAGGTGCTGACGCCGCTGGCCGACAAGCTGGGCGCCGCGCTGGGTGCCTCGCGCGCCGCCGTGGACGCCGGCTTCGTGCCGAACGACTACCAGGTCGGCCAGACCGGCAAGATCGTCGCGCCGCAGCTGTATATCGCCGTCGGTATCTCCGGCGCGATCCAGCACCTGGCCGGCATGAAGGACTCCAAGGTGATCGTTGCGATCAACAAGGATGCCGAAGCCCCGATCTTCTCCGTGGCCGACTACGGCCTGGTAGGCGACCTGAACACCGTGGTGCCGGAGCTGGTGGCAGCACTGGGCTGATGCCTTGCCGGCCGCCAGGCGGCCGGCACTGGTAGCAAGTACGAGCCGTTCCGGGGGTGACCCGCGAACGGCTTTTTCATACATGTTGGGAGACATCGATGACTTACCGTGCGCCGATCAAGGACATGCTGTTCGTCATGAACGAGCTGGCCGGGCTAGAGGCCGTGAGCAAACTGCCGGGCTTCGAGGAAGCCACGCCGGAAACGGCCGAGGCAGTGCTGGACGAGGCCGCCAAGTTCAACGAGCAGGTCGTCGCGCCGCTGAACCGCGCCGGCGACCTGGACCCGAGCAGCTGGAAGGACGGCGTGGTCACCACCACGCCCGGCTTTAAGGAGGCCTTCCGCCAGTTCGGCGAGGGCGGCTGGCAGGGCGTGCTGCATCCGCAGGAGTTTGGCGGCCAGGGCCTGCCCAAGCTGGTCGCCACCGCCTGCAACGAGATGCTGAACACCGCGAACCTGTCGTTCGCGCTGTGCCCGCTGCTGACCGATGGTGCCATCGAAGCGCTGCTGACGGCCGGCACGGATGAGCAGAAGGCCACCTTCCTGCCCAAGCTGATCTCGGGCGAGTGGACCGGCACCATGAACCTGACCGAGCCGCAGGCCGGCTCGGATCTGGCCGCAGTGCGCACCCGTGCCGAGCCGCAGGGCGACGGCACCTACAAAGTGTTCGGCACCAAGATCTTCATCACCTACGGCGAGCACGACATGGCGAAGAACATCGTCCATCTCGTGCTGGCCCGCACGCCCACCGCGCCCGAGGGCGTCAAGGGCATCTCGCTGTTCATCGTGCCGAAGTTCATGGTCAACGCCGACGGCAGCACCGGTGAGCGCAACGACGTGCATTGCGTCTCGATCGAGCACAAGCTGGGCATCAAGGCGAGCCCCACGGCCGTGCTGCAGTTCGGCGACCATGGCGGCGCCATCGGCACGCTGGTCGGCGAAGAGAACCGTGGCCTCGAGTACATGTTCATCATGATGAACTCGGCACGCTTCTCGGTCGGCATGCAGGGCATCGCCGTATCCGAACGCGCCTACCAGCAGGCGGTGGCCTTTGCGCGCGAGCGCGTGCAGAGCCGCCCGGTCGATGGTTCGGCGCGCGAGGCGGTGACCATCATCCACCACCCTGACGTCAAGCGCATGCTGATGACCATGCGCGCGCTGACCGAAGGCGCGCGCGCCGTGGCCTACGTGGCCGCGGCCGCCAGCGACGCGGCGCACCAGCATCCCGACGAAGCGGTGCGCCAGCAGAACCAGGCCTTCTACGAGTTCCTGGTGCCGGTGGTGAAAGGCTGGAGCACCGAGCTGTCGATCGACGTCACCAGCCTGGGTGTGCAGGTGCACGGCGGCATGGGCTTTATCGAGGAGACCGGCGCGGCGCAGCACTACCGCGACGCGCGTATCCTGCCGATCTACGAAGGCACCACGGCAATCCAGGCCAACGACCTGATCGGCCGCAAGACCGTGCGCGACGGCGGCGCCGTGGCGCGTGCGATCTGCGCGCAGATCGCCGAGACCGAGGCTGCGCTGGGCAATCACAGCTGCGCCGGGTTCACCGCGGTACAGGCGCAACTGGCCAAGGGTCGCGCGGCGCTGGAAGACGTGGTGGCGTTTGTCGTGGCCAATGCCAAGTCCGACCCGAACGCCGTCTTTGCCGGCAGCGTGCCTTACCTGAAGCTGTGCGGCATCGTGTTCTCCGGCTGGCAGTTCGGCCGTGCGATGCTGGCCGCCGATGCGAAGCGGGCCGGGGATCCGGGCTTTTATGACGCCAAGATCGCCACCGCGCATTTCTTTGCGGAGCACATCCTGTCGCAGGCGTCGGCTTTGCGCGATGCCATCGTCAGTGGTGCGGCACCGGTGAATGCGATGACGGCCGAGCAGTTCTGAGTGGCCTGACAGTCGCCGGAAAGAAAAAGGGCGGCCCCGCGGGGCCGCCCTTTTTGCTTATCGAGGCAGCCTGCTTCAGGCAGTGGCAGGCCTGGGCGCCAGGTGATGGCGCGCCGGCTTCAGGTAGCGGCCCACCGACAGGTCGTCGGCGCGGATCGCCGGCGACGTGCCAGAGACCAGGTCCGAGAGCAGCTTGCCCGAGCCGCAGGCCATGGTCCAGCCGAGCGTGCCGTGGCCCGTGTTCAGCCACAGGCCGCGCACCTGGGTCGGGCCGACGATCGGCGTACCGTCCGGCGTCATCGGGCGCAGGCCGGTCCAGAAGGCGGCCTGGCTGACATCGCCGGCGCCCGGGAACAGGTCGGTGACCACGTGTTCGAGCGTGCGGCGCTTGGCCGGATCCAGGCTGCGGTCATAGCCGACGATCTGCGCCATGCCGCCCACCCGGATGCGGTCGTCGAAGCGGGTGATGGCAACCTTGTAGGTTTCGTCCAGCACGGTGGACACCGGGCTGCGCGACGGATCGCTCAGCGGCACCGTGATCGAGAA